>CALKDI010000334.1 GCA_938084065.1 uncultured Alphaproteobacteria bacterium | reverse complement strand
CCGTGCGCGGGTCCGGCAATCCCGCAAACGCTTCTTCAAACCAACACATCGGCGAGCCTCTTCGAAAACAGGAGGCCTACCTACTGAATCGATTTGCATACCTTAGGCTAGCGAAAAATCTCAAATGCGATTCCCCTGCTTCCGAGTGTTCTGAGCGCTATCATGACCTGGCATGCCTCGGGTGCACGCGGATGTGCGAGATAGCGGCGTTCAATATGGCTGCGGGCCCTACGCTGACTCCCAGAGATGGCGGTTGCTTTACCGCCCTTGAAACCGCGGCTCTCGCTTTTCCAAGAAGGCCTGCACGCCCTCTTTCCGGTCCTCAGACTCCAGCGCGCGGTCTTGGCTCCAGCTTTCCCAGAGCGCAGCGTCGTATGGCTCGCGGTTCAGGCCTTTCAGCACCGCCTGCTTGGTCAAGGCCATGTGCCTGGTCGGGCCTTTCGCCAGGCGCTGGGCCAGCGCTAGCGTTTCGTCCATCAGCGCGTCAGCAGGCACGATGCGGTTGATCGCGCCGGCGGCTTTGGCCTCCTCTAGCGGGATGTCGTCGGCCAGATAGAGCCATTCTATCGCCCGCGCATAGCCAACCATCTTAGGCAAGGTCCAGGTGATCAGGTCGTCCGGGTGGATCGCCCGCTTCAGCCAAACAGGGATCAGCCTAGCCTTCTCGCTGGCAATGCGGATGTCGCAGAGCAAGGCAAGTCCCAGGCCACCGCCTGCCGCAGCCCCATTGATGGCAGCAATCGTCGGCTTCGGCATCTCCAACAGCTCTACACACCAGGCAAAACGCGGCTCTGAGGGCCCGGTCGGCCATGGGCGCTTATCGTCCGCAGCCAGATCCGCACCAGCACAGAAGCCGCGCCCGGCACCGGTCAGCACCAGACACCGCGCGTCAGGATCAGCCGAGACCTGCTGGATCGTCGCCCGGATCTCGTGGCGCATGACGCCGTCGAATGCATTCAGGCGGTCGGGGCGATTGAGGGTCATGACGACGACGCCATGCTTGCGCACGTCGACGGCGATGGTTTCGTAGCTGCTGTAGTCCGTCATGGTTTTCTTGCTTCCTAACAAAGATTACGGTCTCTTCGCCTTTCGACAAGATCAGGGGTAAGAGGCCTACGATGCTGTGGCGCCGAGCTTACCATAACGCCCAAATGATGTCTGTTGCAGGAGGGGATGAAATCATACGTTAGTGAAAATAACCAACTGAGACCTCTGCATAATTCGCCATTTTGGCACGATTTTGCTAGAAATGGGGATGCAAAAAAACATTCACGACGCAACCGCCGCTTTTCGTATCCGCCGCCGATTTGGATCATCTGATTTTGCACGGCGAGGATGACAAAGCCCGCAATGCTGGAATCGACGTGACACGGAGCACCGGCGAATGCCCGTTTGCTACCTACAAGACCATCACGGCCTATCGCGGCCCCGGTTTCTGGGCTTCACCAAAAACCTCACCTTCTTCGGCACCGCCGCGATAGCGCACAACATCCCGAAAGCGGCAAAATTCCTGCAGTTGTTTGGCGTCCCAGACCTAATTGCCGACAGGATAATTGTGCCCAGAAACCCGAAAGCCGGCGCAAAGACCGCTTAAATCGACCAATCCTGGCCTTAAATCGGCTGGAAACGTATCATTGGAGCCCGATGCAAGGCAGCCAGCAGCGTGCTGTTCGGAATGGGACCTTATGCAGAAATCTCCTCCGGTAACCCCGGGGCGGTTTACTAACCCCAGGTCCGGATTTTGGGGGTAAGGTCAGCGATGCTCTGCCTTCAATGCATGGCCGTCCGGACAGACATAGGTGTCAGCGTTGACGTTGTACTGGAACCGGTACTTGGTGAAGAAGCTCCTGGCCACAGCCGAGCCGCGTTGCGGTTTGGCAACTTAGGATATAATGGCTGCAGCCTGGCAGGCTTCGATATCGTGAAATAGCTGCGGTCAGCGAGATTTGGTCCAGGCCACTGCATCAGCCAGCACCTCCGGGATGTCGCGCATTTTCACGCCCAGGCTATCCCGCCGGGTGAAATCGAAGCCGGTGGGCTCCGCCTGTTCGCCCTCGTACAGCGGTGGGATGTGCAGCGATGGCTCAATCTGGCGCAGCGTGCGGTAGATGTCGTTCCAGTGCCAGCTTTCGCGCAGGGCGTAATAGCGACCCTCGGCAGTGGGGCTCTCATAGGCAGCCAGGAACAAGGCGGCGACGTCTTCGATATGGGCCATAGAGGTAGAATCGTTCGGAGCTTGGTCATGACGGCCTTTCTCACCGCGCAGCATGCGCTTAAGCGCACTCATAAAACCCTCGTCACCATGTTTGGGCAGCACCATCGGTCCGAACATGCCGGTCGGCAGCAGGATGCGGAGGCGCGCGCCATGCTCCGCAGCCAGAGCCATCGCCGCGCGCTCCATCACGGCTTTCGTGGCGGAGGTGTATTTTTTGTCCGCGCATTGCTGTTCCGGGTCCGACCAGTGATCCACTTCATTCTTGATCGGCACCGCCGGCACAGGGTTGGTGCTGGAGGTTGAGGAGCAGATGACAATGTCCCGCACGCCAGCACGGATAGCTGAGCGCATGATATTCAGACAGCCATCCACCGTCGGCTGAATGATCTCCGCCCAACCGCGGGCATTGTCCAACTTGCGTGCCGGCGTGCCGTCCGGGGCCGCGTAGACCGGGATCAAGCTGGCGATGAACACGCCCTCTGTACCAGCCACGACGTTATCGAAGGAGCCTTCCACAGCCATGTCAGCGGCTTCCAAGTGCAGGCGCTCGGCGGCTCCCGGCCATTGCATCATGATGGGCGCGGGCTCGGCCAGATTGCGCATGCCGCCTCTGACCGTATAGCCGCGGGTCAACGCGGCTTTGACGATGTTAGCGCCGACAAGCCCGCTGGCTCCGGCAACTGCGATTGTTCCTGGCATCGTCTCTATCTCCTTAATACCGATTGCGCGTTAGCTAGCCAGCGTCGGCGGTGGTTTCGCCAGACTGGCAAATAGCGACGCCAGCGCGCAATAGCCGACACTCGCCATCGCAACCGCTTCGACGCCTATGTCTGCATCGAAGGCAAGACCCATGACCATTGGCGCCAGACCAGACGAAAACACCATAGTTGATGTCGCAAACGCCCGGACCGCGCCCACATGGCGTAGGCCATATAACTCGGGCCAAAGCGCGCTCATCACGACGGCGCTGACGCCTGTGCCAAAGCCCATGAGGCCCAGATAAATTGGCGGCCACCAGGCGGATTGTCCGACTGCCAACGCTACACAGCAGAGCGCCAATGGCCCCAAATAGAATGGCACCATGCGGCGCGCGCTAAAGCGATCCACCAGCGGCCCGCCGGTTAACAGGCCGGCGACGGATGCTGCCGCATAGGCACTGAAGGCTGCCGCCATCAGCTCAATCGACCAGCCTTTTTGCGCCGCCACGTGAACTTGGTGAAAGACAAAGCCCGTTGAAACAAACGCGGGGGCTAACAACACCGGCATGCGCAGCCAGAGGCCAGGGTCGCGCATCATCTGGCCGACGCGATAGCCATCCGCCAGTTGACCGCCACGGCTCTGCGCCAGCGCCTCCGCGCGAGCGTTCAGGTCTTCACCTCGCAGCAATCGTATCGCCAGGAGCAGTACCAATAGCACTAGTCCGGCAGTGACCCACCATGCTTCGCGCCAAGACAGAAACGTCAATAGCGCCACCACATAGGGCGGCGATAGCGCGGCGCCCAGCGCCTGGCCCAACTTCACAACACCCAAGGCCCGCCCGCGCTCTGCCACGAAATAGCGTGCGATGGCTGTAACGCCAATATGGATGGACATGCCTTGCCCCATCAGGCGCAGGCCATAGATTGCGATGGCGCAACTCAACGGCCCCCAGGTGAGGCCCATAAAACCAGCGACCGCAGCCAGAGCCAGCAGGGCCATCCAGGTGGTGCGCGCGACCGTCCAATGATCCACCACCCTCCCCAGCCAGATAATCGTCGCAGCGCTAGCGAGGGTGCCGGCCATGTAGACCGTGCCAAAGCCGCCATGGCTTAGGCCAAACTCCGCTCTGATCTCACCGCCAAACAGCGAGATGAAATACGTTTGGCCGACGCTGGAGATGAAACACAGCGCAAAGCCAAAGCCGATCAGGTTCGCGTTGGCGCGAAGGAAGGACAGGGAGAACATGACAAGGCGGATAGGCCTTCGACACGCAAAAAGCTAGGGCGAGCCGCGCCGCTGAAATTCAACAGGCTTTGCCAACTGGCTGGCGCGGCGGCTTCTTAACCCTATCTGTGTTCGGCTAGCTCCACTGATTCCAGTGAAGCACATCATCCAGCGGCGGACGCTTGGCCGGCTTAAACTCCGTGCCGATGGTATAGGCGACAGGCAGCAACCCGCACTGCATAATCCCGTCTGGAATGCCCAGCAATTCGGCGGCTTCTTTCTCATAAGCCAGATGCAGCGTCGTCAGCGCTGAACCCAGACCACGGGCGCGCAAAGCAAGCTGGAAACTCCAAACCGCCGGCATGATCGAGCCCATAACCCCCGGCCATACACGGCGCGGCGGATTTTCTGGCAGGTGGTCAACCACGATGCAAGGGATGACGTGGACGGGTACCTCTTGCAAATGGTCGGCCAGATATTGGGCCGAGTCATAGACCCTGCCATCCTGAGCCCGACCTTCAGTCTTGGCCTGCTCGCCGGATTCTTTGAGGTACGAGCCCACACCCTTGCGGTAGAGATCAGCCAGCGCCGCCCGTTTGTCCGCATCGGTCACCACCACCCAGCGCCAACCCTGCCGGTTGCTGCCGGTGGGCGCCTGTAACGTCAGTTCCAGGCATTCACGGATCACCTGGTCCGGCACCGGCTTTTTCAGGTCCAACCGCTTGCGCACAGCGCGGGTGGTCGATAGCAGGGCGTCGGTGGTGGCGAGATCGTACACACTCATGGGATACAGCTTCCTCTATGGGGCAAATCGTTTGTTTGGCCCAGACAAACACAAAACGGGCAGCCTGCGAAGGCCGCCCGTTCGGAAATCGCTAAAGGCGCGATTGGTTGATGGCGAGTCGTGAGCCTATTCGCCCTATTCCGCCATCACTTGCTTTTTCGCTTCCATCAGCAGGTCATCCATCTGCTTGCGGAGTTGGTGGGCGTTGACCTGAACGTTCTTGCCATTCAGATCGGCCAAGACCTTTTCCAGCACATCTTCGTCGCCGGGCTTGTCAAAATCCGACTGAACCACCTCTGCTGCATAGGCTTTCAGATCGTCGCCAGCGAGGCCGAGGTGGCCGCCAGCCCATTCGCCTAACAGGCGATTGCGGCGCGCCGTGACTTTGAATTGCAGTTCCTGGTCGTGCTGGAACTTGGCTTCGAATTGCTTTTCGCGATCATCAAACGAGCTCATGCTGTGTGGAACCTTTTGCCGGTTGGTATGTCTTCATGGCATATAGCGATCTTGACCCGTCCGAGCAATGCCACCCAGGCCCTCTACCCTATGTGTACTGTCGTCACCCTTCGCCGCCCTGGCCACGAATGGCCGCTGCTGTTGGCTGCAAATCGCGATGAGATGCAGGGACGCCCCTGGTCACCGCCGGCGCGGCACTGGCCAGACCGGCCGACCACCCGTGCCGGGATCGATCATGAGGCCGGCGGTTCGTGGTTGGGCGTCAATGACCATGGCGTCGTTGTCGCGATCTTGAACCGCCGTGGCTCACTGGGTGCTGCTGACGGCAAACTCAGCCGCGGTGAGCTGGTATTGCGGGCGTTGGATGCGCCAAGTGCGGCAGCCGCGATGCGGGATTTGTGCTCGGTCGATGCCGGCGCCTATCGCAGTTTCAACATGGCGGTGGCGGATGCGACGGATGGCTTTTGGCTTAAGGGCCTGGGCGAAGGTGCCGTACTGGCCCAACCGTTGCCAGACGGCATCGGCATGTTGACTGCCTGGGATCTGAACGATAGGGAAATGTCCGAGCGCACAGATTTCTACCTGCCACGCTTCCAAGCGGCTTCACCGCCAAATCCGGCAGCTGACGACTGGGCTGCGTGGCGCGCGCTGCTGGAATCGACCGAGACAGCACCCGGCGTTACCGACGCCAATGGTGCAATGACGGTCGATAGTGGTTGGGGTTTCAGCACCGTCTCTCGGTCACTTGTTGCCCTACCGCGTCAGGGGAGGCCTGTCTGGCATTTCGCCAGCCTCTACCCAGAGGCAACGGCATTCGAACCGGTGGGTTGGTGACGGATCGTTATTTTCGAAACAGGAAACAGACACATGCGATTTCTGTTCATTTTCATCCTCACGGTATTAACATCGAATGCAGCTGTCGCTGGCGAGCGAATTGCTGGCACCAACGCCTACTTTGTCAATGAACAGCGGTGGCATACCGGCAACGGCACTGGTTTTTGGATGCAAAACAACTACGGCACGTTCGAGGTCACAGAGGGTCCACTTGACCCCGGACCGGTCGAGTGCCACGGCTCCGGGTTCTGGACCGGAAGTGGTCTAAGTGTCACCGGCGGCGGGGTTTGCATCTATGGCGAGGGTGCAGACACCCACACATGGCGCTATACGGCCAACCCAGGGCGAGCAACAACCTGGACGATCATTCACGCCACGGGGAAGTATGCTGGGATGACGGGCAAAGGGAAAAGCGCGACGCGGAAAAACAATGATGGCATCAAAGTTCGTATCCGCATCACCGACTGGGTCGGGCAGGTTGAGTTCGCGAAATAGCGTCTGCCCGCGGCGGGTTACTCCGATCTTACAATCCCGTTCCAGGACTAAAGCTTACCATCCCGCGACCCGATAGGCGGTGGCGCAGTGTCGAGGGGCGTGGTAGTAGATCGTCTCGCAATCTTTTTTGCTCTAGGACACACCCATGGCCCGCGGCAGGCGTATCTATGAGGGCAAGGCCAAGGTCTTGTATGAAGGCCCGGAACCCGGCACGCTCATCCAATACTTCAAGGATGATGCCACCGCGTTCAACGCCGAAAAGCACGCCATTATCACCGGCAAAGGCGTCCTGAACAACCGCATCTCTGAATACATCATGTTGCGGTTGCAGGAAGTCGGCATCCCGACTCATTTCATCAAACGCCTCAACATGCGTGAGCAGTTGATCCGTGAGGTAGAGATCATTCCGGTCGAGGTGGTGGTACGCAATGTGGCCGCTGGCAGCTTTGCCAAACGCTTCAAGCAGGATGAGGGCACGCCGCTGCCCCGCTCCATCGTCGAGTATTATTACAAATCTGACGAATTGGGCGACCCGCTGATCACCGAAGAGCACATAACCGCCTTCAATTGGGCCAGTCCACCGGAATTGGACGACATGTTCAATCTGGCGCTGCGCATCAATGACTATCTGTCCGGCCTGTTCATGGGCGCGGGCATGAAGTTGATCGACTTCAAGGTGGAATTCGGGCGGCTCTACACCGCAGAAGACGTGCGCATTGTACTGGCGGATGAGATTTCGCCGGATAGCTGCCGGCTTTGGGACACCAAAACCAACGACAGCATGGACAAAGACCGCTTCCGCAAGGATTTGGGTGGACTGCGTGAGGCCTATCAAGAGGTGGCGCGACGTCTGGGAATCCTGCAGGAGATGGGGCCGGCGGAGATTACATCCCTCAGCGACGCTGCGGGTGGGGAAGCTAGTGCCCCGGATAAAGCCGACGCTGTGCCAGCCGACCCAAAAGCGTCTAACGACGACACCAAACCAGCTTGAGGCGACCATGATACGGGCAGAAGTTCGCGTGATGCTGAAAACCGGCGTCCTCGATCCGCAAGGGCAGGCGACGCGCAAAGCGTTAGCCAACCTGGGCTTTGACGATGTCGACGCGGTGCGCCAGGGCAAGCTGATCGTGCTTGACCTGGATACCGACGACCGGTCTGCCGCAGAAGCGGAGGCTCGCGCTATGGCAGAGAAGCTGTTGGCCAACCCAGTGATCGAGGATTTCTCGGTCGAACTGGTGGACGCCTAAGCCTATGAGTTTGCGGGCAGGCGTGGTGGTGTTTCCGGGCTCGAATTGCGACCGGGATGGCGCCGTTGCTCTGGCTATGGTGGCCGGGCGGAAGCCGCACATGATCTGGCATCAGGATACCGAACTGCCGCCGCTGGACCTGATCTTTCTGCCCGGCGGTTTTTCCTATGGCGACTACCTGCGTTGCGGAGCCATCGCGGCGCACTCGCCAGTGATGCGGGAAGTGGTGGCGGCGGCAAACAAAGGCGTCGCAGTGCTGGGCGTCTGCAACGGCTTTCACTTGTTGACCGAGAGCGGCCTGCTGCCGGGCGCACTGATCCGCAATGCTGGCCTAAAATTCGTTTGCCGTAGTGTTGACCTACGGGTTGAGCGTACCGATTCGCCCTATGCCGGGCGCTACAGCAAGGATCAGGTGTTGAGCGTGCCGGTGGCCCATGGCGACGGCAATTACATTGCCGACCCTGATACCTTGGCAAAACTTGAGGACGAGGATCGAATCGCATTCCGCTATTGCGCGCCTGATGGCTCCAGCAGCGAGGCTACAAATCCGAACGGCTCGGCGCTGAACATCGCCGGCATCTATAACGAAACCGGTCGAGTGCTGGGAATGATGCCGCATCCAGAGCGTGCTGTTGAGCCGGCGCTTGGCTCCAGCGACGGCCTCGCCCTGTTCCAATCGATTGCGGAAGTGCTGGCATGACCGACCCCCGCCTCAAAGCCGCCGATCTGCCCGACATCCAGACCTCGACCGAGGCCGATGGCATGGCCCAGGGCCTCAGTGCAGAAGAATACGCCCGCGCCGTCGAAATCTGTGGGCGTGCGCCGAACCTGTTGGAGTTGGGCATTTTCTCGGTGATGTGGAGCGAGCATTGCTCCTACAAGTCCTCCAAGAAATGGCTGCGGCAATTCCCGACTGAGGCACCCTGGGTGATCCTCGGGCCGGGCGAGAATGCCGGCGCTGTCGCCATTGGCGATGGGCTGGCCGCGTGCTTCAAGATGGAGAGCCATAACCACCCCAGCTTTATTGAGCCCTATCAGGGTGCTGCGACCGGTGTTGGCGGCATTCTGCGCGATGTTTTCACCATGGGCGCTCGCCCAGTGGCGATCCTGAACGCGCTGCGCTTTGGCGATCCTGAGCACGCCAAGACCCGGCATCTGGTTGATGGGGTCGTGCGCGGCATTGGTGGCTATGGCAATTGCGTCGGCGTGCCCACCGTTGGCGGCGAGTGCGAGTTCGACGCCTCCTACAACGGCAACCCGCTGGTCAACGCCATGGCCGTCGGTATAGCGCCGGCCAACCGGATCTTTACGGCCAAGGCTGAGGGCGCTGGCAACCCGGTCGTCTATGTCGGTGCGAAGACCGGGCGTGACGGTATCCACGGCGCCACGATGGCGTCCACCACCTTCGATGACGAGGCGGAGCAACAGCGCCCGACGGTGCAGGTCGGCGACCCGTTCACCGAAAAATTGCTGATCGAGGCCTGCCTGGAGCTGATGGCCACAGACGCCATCGTTGCCATCCAGGATATGGGCGCGGCTGGCCTGACCTCCTCCAGCTTTGAGATGGCGAGCAAGGGCGGCCTCGGCGTTGAGCTAGCGCTGGACCGCGTGCCAATGCGCGAGACCGGCATGCGGCCCTACGAAATCATGCTCTCGGAAAGCCAGGAGCGCATGCTCATGGTGCTCAAGCCGGGCGAAGAAGGCGTTGCAGAGGCGATTTTCCGCAAATGGGAGCTGGATTTCGCCGTTATCGGCAAGCTGTCCGAATCTGGCCGCATGGTGCTGACCTGGGACGGCGACACCGTCGCCGACGTGCCAATCCCGCCATTGGCCGATGAGTCGCCCGAATACGACCGCCCCTGGGTGGAGACAACACCGCCAGCCGCTCTCGATCAGGCCAGCCTGCCGCCGCTGGGTGACTGGCAATCGGTCCTGAGCAAGCTGCTTGGCAGCCCGAACGGCTCGTCTAAGCGCTGGATCTGGCGGCAATATGATCACTCTGTCATGGGTGATAGCATGGTCGTCAATGGCGTCGGCCCTGGCGGTGATTCCGCCCTGGTGCGCATCCACGGCACCGCTCGCGCTCTGGCGCTGACCAGCGATTGCACGCCCCGCTATTGTCAGGCCAACCCATTTGAGGGTGGCAAGCAGGCCGTGGCCGAGGCCTACCGAAATTTGATCGCCGTCGGTGCAAAACCGCTGGCTATTACGGATAACTTGAACTTCGGCTCGCCGGAACGCCCGGAGATCATGGGGCAGTTCGTTGGCTGTACTCAAGGCATGGCCGAGGCGTGCGAAGCGCTGGATTTTCCCGTCGTCTCCGGCAATGTCTCGCTCTACAACGAGACCAACGGACAGGCGATTATGCCAACGCCGGTGGTAGGTGGCCTGGGCGTGCTGGATGATTTGAGCCAGGCCGTCAGCGTCGCCTATCCGGAGAGTGGACTGGAATTGGTGTTGATCGGCGAGGGCCACGGCCATCTCGGCTGCTCCGCATATCTGCGCGACGTGCTCGGGCGCACCGGTGCCGATGCCGGCCCGCCACCGCCGGTTAATCTTAACAGAGAGAAACGCAACGGCGATTGCGTGCGTGTGCTCATCGGCAAGGGTTTGGTGGCAGCCTGCCACGATCTCTCTGACGGTGGCCTCCTAGTCGCGGCGGCAGAGATGGCATTGGCCAGCGACATCGGCTGCGATTTGAGAGTGGCCGGATTAACCGCTGGCGTTCTGTTCAGCGAGGACCAGGGCCGTTATCTAATCGCCACCGCCCATGCGGGAGCCGTGCTGAGCGCTGCCTACGCTGCAAACGTACCGGCCGGCAAAGTTGGCCTTACCGGCGGCGATGCGTTGACACTGAACGGCACCCGCCCAATATCCCTGCAACACCTGCGCGATACGCATGAGGGCTGGCTGCCGGCCTATGCCGACGGCGACGCCTGAGCCCTCATAGCTGACTCCCCAAGAGGAAGGACCCATCCCATGCCAATGGCAGCCAACGACATTGAGACCCTGATCAAAGAGGCCTTCCCGGATGCCCAGGTGGCGATTCAGGATCTAGCCGGCGATGGAGACCACTACGCCGCGCAAATCACCTCTGCAGCGTTTGCAGGTAAAAACCGGGTCCAGCAGCACCAATTGGTCTACAAAGCCCTGCAAGGCCGAATGGGCAATGAATTGCATGCGCTTGCATTGCAAACCAGCGTGCCCGATAACACCTAAGAACCAGTCCCAATAGAATCAGTCTCAGTCGCAATTGCCCCCAAGGAGGCCTGCCACGATGTCCAATCCCGCTCACGAGCAAATCCAAGCCGCCATCGACAGCAACGACGTCATGCTGTTCATGAAGGGCACACCAATGTTTCCGCAGTGCGGGTTCTCTTCAACCGTGGTGCAGGTGCTGAGCCATCTGGGCGTGCCGTTCAACAGCGCAAACGTGCTGGAAGACGACGGCATCCGCCAGGGCATCAAGGAATTCTCTGCTTGGCCGACCATTCCGCAGCTCTACGTCAAAGGCGAGTTCGTCGGCGGCTGCGACATCATCCGCGAGATGTATGAGAGTGGTGAGCTGGAAGACCTGATGAAGGAAAAGGGCATCGCAGCCAAAGCCGCTTAAGGCTGATTGGTACGCCTGGGGAGGCAGCGATGCTGCAACTCCGCCCGAATTGCGAATACTGCGACAAGGATCTGGCGCCGGATGCATCCGACGCCATGATCTGCAGTTACGAATGCACATTCTGCGCCGATTGCGTCGCGGAACACCTGCACAATGTCTGCCCGAATTGCGGTGGTGGTTTTACACCCCGCCCAGTTCGGCCGATGATTGCACGCCGTGATGGCGTTAGCCGTCAGCATCAGCAGCCGTCTGACAAGCGGGTTCACCTGAAACACGACAAGACTGAGATTTCAGCCTTCGTCGCGGAATTTCGGGATATTCCCCCAGCGGACCGCTGAGGCAGCAGCCAAAAACATCCCGCCCACCTTGTCCTGGACTTGATCCAGGACCCATGCCTGAGAACCTTCCACGGACTACGAGCTTTGTGGGTGGCTCTCTGGCTTGGACCCTGAATCAAGTTCAGGGAAAGGGTGGGGCGAAGCGGCAAAAACCTACCTTCCAGCATCATTACGAGTCCGCGAAGCGGACGAAGCAACCCACCAACTTGGCCGATGTGGGCCAATGATAGATTGCCGCGCCTTCGGCTCGCAATGACGCCTAGAAGAGGGACTTTCATTGCCAGACCGCTGGCCCTATTCCGCCGCAGCCGCTGCTTTGTTCGATGGATCGAGGTGAGCGACCATCGGGCCGACCTCGTTCTTGAGCATCGTCAGCGATTTTTGCCAGACGTCTGGATTGTCCAGATAGTCGAAGCCGAACACCAGCAATTGGCCGAAGCCGCCGACGTCCTCGTAGACCTTCTCGATCTTCTCAGCGACGGTTTTGGGTGAGCCGATCAGCCAGTTATGCTCGGCGCAATACTCAACCGTAACGTCGCTGTCCGGCACGGACGGGTCATGCTTCAAGTATTCCAAGAAGCCGAACTGGCCCAGCAATGGCAGGAAGTATTCCCGCATCATCCGGCCCATTGGTCCGTTGACCGAATGCTCCCATGCTTGCTCATCCGTCTCGGCGACGAAAATTTCACGCACCATGCGCCACTCGCCACGATCTGGCGTGCGACCGCTTCTGCGCGCGCCTTCCTCAACGGCGGCCCAGTGGCTGCCTACATAGGCTGGGTTCAGGTTCAAGCTCATCGGCATATAGCCAAACTCGCCCGCCATTTTCAGCGTATCAGAGTTGGCGGAGAGACCCGCGACACCGATCGGCGGATGCGGTTGCTGCAGAGGCTTCAGGTGCGGGCGTAAGAACCCGAACATCTCGTCGCCCTTGGTCACATGCCAGTATTCGCCCTTGTGATCGAACTTCTCTTCCGTCCACATTTTGAGGATGATATCCAGCGCCTCGCGGGTCATATCGCGGTTTTGGCCGCTCATGCCATCCACATTGAACATGGCCCAATCGCTCGGCAGACCAGAGGCAGCGACGCCGAAATTCAGGCGGCCTTCCGACAGATGGTCCAGCATAGAGACACGGTTCGCCAGCTCTGCTGGATGATGATACGGCAGCAGGAAGCCGCCGGGGCCGATGCGAATGTTCTTGGTCTCGCGCAGTGACTGGGCGATCAGCAGGTCCGGGCTGGGGTGCGGCTCCCACGGCGCGGTGTGATGCTCGCCAATCCAGATTTCCTCATAGCCCAATTCGTCGAGCCAGCGGAACGTCATCAGGTCGAAATCGTGGCCTGCCTTCAAGCCGCGCTCTGGCGGGTGGGATGGCATCGTGAAAAAACCGAACTTCATGGGCGCATTTCCTCCAATAAAATCGCTATGGTTGTGGTGCGTGTAACCCGCACATCCAGCGGCAAGTGTGCCAGTGTGCTCGGCATCTGGCGAGGAAATTTTCGCGCTTTTCCCACATCAAGCAATACCAGATTGCCGGTTTTGGTTGCAGGACGTTATGGTTACCCCTCTCGAACCGCCGGAGTCCTTGCCCATGACCGCCTACCTGATCGTCCGCGCCGAAGTCTCAACCGCTGACCGCGCCGGCTTCGACACCTGGTACCAGACAGAGCACCTGCCAGACGCGCTCAAAGCCTTCCAGGCCGTCTCCGCCCGGCGCGGGTGGAGCGACGTGACGCCCGGCGTTCACATCGCGCTGTACGAGTTCCCCTCATTGAACGCAGCCCGCACGGTCATGGCCAGTGACGCCATCAAAGCCCTGATTGCAGAGTTTGATCGCGTCTGGCAGGACCGCGTCGTGCGCACTCGTGAGGTGATAGAGGTTGCCCAGGTGCTTTAGTGGGATGAGGTCTGATGCGTCGCAGCCGCCCGATCAGCAATCAGCACCCGTTCAACGCCAAAGATCTGCGCCATAGACCGCGCCATGTGTGCGGCGACCTCAGGGGCCAGATCACAGGCGTGGATATCCAGTTCCAAACGGGGTTCCGGAGAGTTCTCTATCTGGCCGAAGAAGCGGGTGGGTGTCAGGCCGCGCTTGGCAAAAAGCTCCAGGACGCGACCCATCAGGCCGGGGTCCGGTTGTGCGGCTACGGAGAAACAGGTCACGACGCCAGCGTGCGTTAGATTCATCATATCAGACATGGGATTTGGCTCACAAATACTGCGCAACCGCAGAAATCTCGGGGGAATTGCGAAGGGCGCTGATCGCAGCACCTAGTGCCCGGCCCTTTTAAAGGACCGGGTGGCTAATTCGCGTTTCGCGGATCTCTGGCTTCAGTGTGAGTACCATGGCCAGACCCCTACACCATTTCAGACGACATTGCCAAACAGAATATTTTCGAACAAACACGCGGATTAACTTCGGTCTTTTCCTAGTATGGCTGCCAACGATACTTGCCCACTGCCACGTGCCAATGGTTGTTGCTGTCCATCATCCGGCGCCCATCCGGCCATAAAGACGATCTCGAACGGAATAGTTTGGTCGACCAATTGCCGGACCGTGGCCATCAACACATCGCGCCGCAAGCTCTGACGGCCCCGGTTTGCCAGGACATTGCCCTCGCCCATACCCCTCAAGTCGGCCAGCAGCCGCATTGGATTTTGGTACGTGACGGTGATCGGCTCTGCGTCAGCAACCGGCAGCGCAAAACCAGCCCGTTGCAGCAAGGCACCCGCATCCCGCACCTCCGTGAATGGGGCAACATGGGGACTCGAACCCACGCCCAAACTTGCTTCGGCAGCCAGAAATGCATCACGCAGCGGCGCCAGTGTCCCGACCCCAAACAACGCGCCGAGGAACAGGCCATCCGGCTTCAGCACGCGCCGAATTTGCGTTAGTGCACCCGGAAGATCATTGGTCGTGTGCAGGCTGATCGGGCTGACCACCAAGTCGAAAGCCGCATCTGCAAACGGTAGCCACTCCTCGTCAGCAACGACTCGCCGGCCCTGACAGTGGCGGAGCATACCCGATGCAGATTCGGCCTGGACCAGGGTCTCAATGCCGAACCGCCCAGCCAGACCCGCTGCCATACCGCCAGTTCGCGCGCCCAAAACGAGACTGCGGGGAAAGCTGCGCTGGATCAGCTCCAGCCGCTCCACCAGCCGGGCAGAGACCTCATCATAAAGGAAGCTAAAGTCGGCAAAACCTGCTGCTGCCCGTTCTCGTCTGGCACGGACTAAAGATCGATCAAAGATTTCTGGCGCTGTCATTAAGCTAGCCTAGCATAGATCCGCGCTGCGCCTTAGAGTGCAGGATAACGCACAACCAATTCTGCCAGAGGATCTTTCGCCATGCCCCAATCAATCGCCCCCAAAGCCCTGCACGGCCTGATCCTGAAGGCGCTCGCCAATGATGGTACCGAGTTGGCCATTGTTGACGTGCGCGAAGAACAGGCGTTTGCCGAAAATCATCTGCTCTATGCCATCTCCGTCCCGCTGTCGCGGCTGGAAATGCTGATGGCCGACCTGGCGCCACGCCGCGATGCCCAGGTCGTGGTCTGCGATGCTGGTGATGGCGCTATGGCCGCGCGAGCCGCGGCGAAACTGGAAGAATACGGCTACACGGCAGTCCATACGCTTGACGGTGGCGTCGCCGGCTGGGCCAAAGCCGGGAACGAGACCTATGGCGGCTTTAATGTGCCGTCCAAAGCGTTTGGTGAACATGTAGAGCACCATTTCGGCACGCCTTCTGTCTCAGCGGAGCAGTTGAACGGCATGATCCAATCCGGCGAGAAAATGGTCATCCTCGATAGCCGGCCCATGGACGAATACAACACCATGAACATTCCGGGCGCCACCTGCTGCCCAGGTGGCGAGTTGGTGTACCGCGTCCACGAGATCGCGCCAGACCCGGATATGACCGTCGTCGTTAACTGCGCTGGCCGCACGCGCTCGATCATCGGTGCGCAATCGCTGATCAACGCCGGCATTCCCAACAAAGTGGTGGCGCTGCAGAACGGTACGATGGGCTGGCACCTGTCAGGCTTCCAGTTGGAGCACGGCAATACCGCGCTGCACCCTGATCCCTCAGCACCATCAGTTGACGTTGCCAAACAGCGGGCGGACGGTGTCGACAATCGGTTTCAGGTCTCACATGCCACTCTGGATCAGGTGCATGCCTGGCAGCAGGACAAGAGCCGCAGCTTGTTTTTGGTCGACGTACGCACTGCCGATGAGTTCGCAGCCGGCCACTTGCCCGGCTCCAAGCATGCGCCCGGTGGCCAGCTTGTGCAGGCCACAGACCGCTATGCCGGCGTCCGTGGCGCCCGGATCGTGGCGATCTGTGACACAGGCGTGCGCTCCACCATGGCGGCCCATTGGCTGAAACAGATGAATTGGGACGTACACGTGTTGGAGGGCGGTTTGCCGTCGTCCGGCCTCGCTATCGGCGCTAGTGCCAAACCAGTGCTGGGCGACCCGAGCGCCGCCGCTACCATTGACTCAGCCAGCCTGAAGGCATCGCTGGACAAAGGCGAGGTCGCCGTGATCGACCTTGGCTACTCCCGCGACTACCGCAAGGGCCACGTCCCCGGCGCCCATTTCCTCATCCGCTCACGATTGGATACAGACAAGGCCAACCTGCCCAAGGCTGCTGCCTATGTCGTCACCAGCGAAGACGGCCTTGCCGCCGCCGTCGCCGCGTCGGAGTTGAGCGCGGCCCTTAGCGCTCCGGTCACAGCCCTAGCCGGCGGCACAGATGCCTGGCGGGAAGCGGACCTGCCGATGGAGACGGGCGAAACCCATATGGCGAGTGAGCCGACCGATGTGTGGCTGAAACCTTACGAGCGCAAAGGCACAGTGGAGGATTTCATGAACGAATACCTCACCTGGGAAATCGCGCTAGTCGATCAGATCAAGAAGGACGACACGGTGAAGTTTTGGGCGCCGTGATCGGATAGAGTCGCTCTCGGTGGTTGGCCTCAGACAACTTTCAGCTCCGTTCAGCCGAGCGCTGGATATCGTGCTGCCACCGCGCTGCCTCTCCTGCCAGGAGCCGATGGCACCGCCCGGCGGGTTGTGCCCAGATTGTTGGCCGATGGTCCGCTTTCTGACCAACCCGCTGTGCGAGCGCTGCGGCATCCCTCTGGAATTGTCTGCACAAGAGCTTTGCAACGACTGCTTGGTTGAGCCACCGACCTACCGCACCGCCCGGTCTGCTGTGGTCTATGACGATGGCAGCCGCGATCTCGTCCTACGCCTGAAGCACGCCGACGCGCTGTCCGGCGTGCCAGTGCTGGCGCGTTGGATGCAACGGGCGGGCGCTGAGATATTGCCGGGTGCTGACTGGTTGATACCGGTGCCACTGCATTGGTCCCGATTGTTCCATCGCCGCTACAACCAATCAGCTGAGCTCACCCGGGCAATCGCGCGGGTTTCGGGCGCCGCCGCCCTGCCCGATGGCCTTTGCCGCACCCGCCAGACGCCCAGTCAGGGTGGTCTTACCCGCAGCAAACGGCGTTCGAACGTGCGGGATGCCTTTCAGGTCTCCGCCCGGCACTTAGACAAGCTCAGAGGCGCGCGCATTATTCTGATCGACGATGTGATGACCACAGGCGCAACTTTGGATGCCTGTGCAGCGGTATTGCTGGACGCAGGCGCAGAGACGGTCGACGCGCTTTGTCTAGCGCGGGTTGAACAGAATGGGACACACCCTTGACGAATGCCTCAGACCTCCCTTGATATGGGGAAACACATAACCGTGGAGCCCAACCCGCAATGGCCAAAGTCGAAGTTTATTCTAGCATGTGGTGCCCGTTCTGTTACCGGGCCAAGCAATTGCTGAAGAAAAAGGGCGTCGCGTTCGAAGAAATTGACGTGGATGGCGACCCGAAAGTGCGAGCCAACATGCGCGAGCGTGCCGGCGGTCGGCATACTGTGCCGCAAATTTTCATCGATGATGACGGTATCGGCGGCTGCGATGAGCTCTATGCGCTGGACCGGCAAGGCACGCTCGACAAACTCCTGAGCCAATCAGCCTAGAATCTATCGCCCTAAGGAGCGCCGGCACTATGGCCGAGACCTTTACCGTCGCCTGCATCCAGACCACATCGCAGCCAGACCCCGCTGCAACGATGGCTGCCATTACACCGCTGATCCACCAAGCACGTGCTGAGGGTGCCGACTTCATCACGACGCCTGAAGTGGTGTCGATGCTGGGCCCTCGCGGCAGCGTGTTGGCCAATGCCCAACCGATGGAGGCACACGACGGCGTCAAGGCGTTTCAGGATCTGGCTATAAGCACAGGTGCCTGGCTGTTGGCTGGCTCTATGGTCGTCAAGCTGGGTGAAGAACGATTGGCCAACCGCTCCATGCTGTTCGCGCCGGATGGCAAACTGGTAACCACATACGACAAAATCCACATGTTCGATGTGGATCTGGTTGGCGGCGAAAGCTATCGCGAGAGCAACACCTATCAGCCAGGCGACCGGGCCGTGACCGCCGATTTGCCTTGGGGCAAGCTAGGCATGACCATCTGCTATGACATGCGCTTTCCCTATCTGTACCGGGATCTGGCGCACGCTGGCGCTGATTTTCTGACGGTCCCCAGCGCCTTTACGGTTCCCACAGGCAAAGCGCATTGGCATGTGTTGTTGCGCGCGCGTGCGATTGAGACCGGATGCTTTGTCTTTGCCGCCGCGCAATGCGGTCAGCACTTCCCCAAGCGTAAATCCTACGGCCATTCCGTCATTATCAGCCCCTGGGGCGAAGTGTTGGCGGATGGCGGTGAGGAGCCTGGTGTGATTACTGCAGAGATCGACGTCGCCAAGGTGAAGGAGGCTCGCCAAATGGTGCCTTCGCTCTTCAATGACCGTCCCTATACGCGGCCGGAGGCAGCACAACGGGACGCGGCTGAATAGACCGCGCCCCGGTACTCTCTACTCAGATTGGGAGCTTAGATCGGGTCCCAGCTGTAGTATTCGCCGGTGCCCTCAAGCCCGTATAACTCGTTCCGCAGTGCGGGTTCCATCGTGGCAGCCAGGGATTCGTGATCCCATCCGCCGTCACGATGGATGGTCTTGATGGGCCGCGGCTGGCTCATCAAATAGATCTCACCGCCACGCACACCGAAGACATTGCCAGAAATCTTGGCTGAGGCCTCACTGCACAGATAGGTCACCACAGGGGCGACATGTTCTGGCCGAGCGTTCTGCCGGAATTTCTCGAACGCCTCTGCCTGCTCGTCGCTCTTAATCGGGATCGACTCGATCATGCGGGTCCACGCGAATGGGGCGACGCAGTTGGAACGGATGTTCTTAATCGCGCCTTCCATCGCCAGGATGCGGCTCATGCCGACAATGCCCATCTTGGCTGCGCCATAGTTTGCCTGGCCGATTTGACCAACCAGACCTGACGTCGAGGTGAAGTGCACCAGCGCGCCAGATTCCTGCTCCCGCATCGGTTCTAACGCAGCGCGGGAGACGTTGAAGCAGCCGTTCAGATGAACGTCGATCACGGCCTTCCAGTCAGCTTCCGTCATCCTGTGCATCATGCCATCGCGCAGAATGCCGGCAACGTTGACGACAGCGTCAATCCGCCCAAAATTATCCACAGCCGTTGCGACCATGCGTTGAGCGCCGTCCCAATCGGAAACACTGTCGATATTTGCGGCAGCCTCGCCGCCCATAGCGACGATCTCGTTGACCACTTCCTGTGCTGGAGCCAAATCGCCGCCATCACCGGTCAGCGATCCGCCCAGGTCGTTCACGACAACCTTGGCACCAGCTTTCGCCATATCCAGCGCAATAGCGCGGCCAATTCCGCGGCCTGCACCGGTAACCAGCGCGACTTTACCGTCCATCAATCCCATAGCTTACAACCTTTTCCTCGTACGTGATTTTCGCTCATACTAGTTTGCATGTTCAGATGAGATCATCGGCCAATTTTTGCGAAGCCATCTCGGGACAAAGCAAATAGGGAGCTAGGGCCTGTCACTAGCAGGCAGTTGTAGCGCTGTCACGACCTGCTAACGGGCACACTACACGACTCTCATTTTTTGCGGTTTCAAAGCGTTCCAGCAGGCAAGTGCGTTTTCGGGGTTGTTTCTGAGCATGTGTCTGAGATGGTCAAAGCCGATGCGGAACCATGATTTGGCATAGTAGCCATGGGATTTC
>CALKDI010000333.1 GCA_938084065.1 uncultured Alphaproteobacteria bacterium | reverse complement strand
ATGACGCAATTTCCGAGCCGCCTCGTGACACCATTACGCTCGAAATCAGTCTAGCTAACAACTGTATGCCAGACGATTGCCGCATCGCGACGTTGGCAGGCGAGGATAGCGTTGGCCAATCGATCATCGGGTCGGGCCTCTGACTTCGAAAGCCATGCTACTGCTGCATCAACAACACGTTTCAGGATAGCAGCGTCTTTGCGTTGTGAATTCAGAATAGCACGCTCTAATTTGTCATCAATGGCGACCGGGCGCACATGCTGCGGCGCAACATTATCGAAAAAATTCGTTGGAAAAGACATAACGCCCACGGTTCATACTCCCGCTAAGAACAAGTAACCACCGCCAATCGGTGGCTACGGAACTGATATCGGACCAACCACGTTCGACCACCAGATTTGTTTTTGCAACGCAGCAATGCAACAATCACATGCCTACCGCTCCCGTCATGCGCAAACGCTGGATGATGCGTTTTATGCCTGGAAAACAGGCGCAAAATTTCACGATATACGGGCCAATCGCAACAATTGTTGGCGATGCTCTTGTCAGGCCTGCCCAAGGCGATCATTCATGCGAGCCTGGACCGTTATTCTTTCGTCTAAGGTTTGCCCATGCCCGCCTCTGTTCTAGCCGCTGCCCTGCAAAATGATTTGGCGAAAGCCCTCGCGGCCTGCCCCCAATCCGTAGCGATGACGGATGCGCTCGACCTGTTGCAAGGGTTGACAGGTGCACCGCAAACGGGCCTGGCCACAGAAGATGCCATATGGCCAAAACTGTTCGCGCCGTCACCCTCGCGCGAATTGGTGACGGCCTTGACGGCGGCGCGGGTCGCGATGGCGGAACCAAGGCCGGCAGCAATGGCGCTGAGTGAGCGATTACCGGTTTTGCGGGCAGAACTGCAGCGCCGCAACCAGCATGGCTTTGTCATTCCCCATGGGGATGAGCATCAAAGTGAGTTCATTCCGGCCGCCAGTGAGCGGCTGGCGTGGCTGACCGGGTTCACTGGTTCTGCCGGTATTGCCATTGTCTTGGCCCAAAAAGCCGCGGTCTTTATTGACGGCCGCTATACGTTGCAGGTTCGCGATCAGGTCGACACAGACGCATTCGAGACTCTGCACGTTATAGAACAGCCGCCCGCTGATTGGCTGGCCGCCAACCTGCCAGCAGACACCACACTGGCTCTAGACCCTTGGCTGCATAGCGCCGATGCGGTCCAGCGCTTCCAGGAAGCCGTAACAAAGGCCGGAGCGCGGTTGGAGTTAGTCGAGGCCAATCCGGTGGATGCGATCTGGGAAGACCGCCCAGCCCGCCCCCTGGCGCCGGTAATCCCTCATCCGATCGAGTTTGCCGGCGAAGCGACAGAGGCCAAGCGGCAGCGTCTGGCGGAAACCATGAGCGGCAATGGCCAGAATGCGGCGGTTCTATGCCAGCCAGATTCTGTGGCTTGGCTGCTGAACATCCGCGGCGGCGACACAGCTCATACGCCTTTGCCGCTCAGCTTTGCCATACTGCATGACGATGGCCGTGCGGACCTGTTCTGCGACGCGCGCAAATTGCTGGCTGAGACCAAGCAGCATCTGGGGAATGGCGTACAGATCGCGCCGCTCTCGGCGTTAGGAGATACGCTAGATCGACTAGGCGCTGCGGAGGCCAAGGTGTTGGCAGACCGCCAGTCTACGCCGGCCTGGGTGCTCAACCGCCTCGCAGCCGCTGGAGCAGTGGTTGCCAATGGCGCGGACCCTTGTGTTGCGCCCCGCGCCGCTAAGAACGCTGTAGAGGTGGCTGGCGCGCGCGCCGCACACAAGCGCGATGCCGTTGCCATCACCCGCTTCCTCGCCTGGATTGACCAACATGGCCCGAGCGGCACGGTGGGAGAGGTTCGAGCGGCGGAGCAATTGCTTGCATTCCGGCAGGAGGTCGAGGGCTTTCGTGATCAGAGCTTTCCGACGATCTCAGGCTATGGCCCGAACGGCGCCATCGTCCACTACCGCGCCACGGCCGAGACCGAGCGTAAGTTAGAGCCGGGCTCGTTCTATCTGGTCGATTCGGGCGGGCAGTTCCCCGATGGTACCACCGACATCACCCGCACCGTCAGCATTGGCGAGGCGACAGAGGACATGCGGCGGGCGTTCACGCGCGTGTTGCAGGGCCATATCGGTCTGGCGACAGCGCGCTTTCCGGTCGGCACCAACGGTACGCAACTGGATACGCTGGCCCGCGCGCCGTTGTGGAGCGATGGCCTGGACTTTGACCACGGCACCGGCCACGGCGTCGGCTCATACCTGGGCGTTCATGAAGGGCCGCAGCGGGTGGCCAAGACTGGAGCGGTGGCGTTTGTGCCGGGGATGATCGTCTCCAACGAGCCTGGCTACTATAAAGCCGGCGCGTTCGGCATTCGCACAGAAAACCTATTGGTCGTGCGTGAAAGCGCAGAGATGGGAGACGCTGGACGAAAGTTCCTAGAGTTCGAAACCATCACCCTCGCGCCATTCGACCGCCGCGCCATTGATGTCTCGCTTTTAACACTGGCCGAGCGGGATTGGCTCAACGCCTATCACGCCCGTGTGCGGGCCGAAGTCGGGCCGGGTTTGGATGCGGAGACACGCTCATGGATGGAGCATGCGACGGCGGCGGTATAGCGCTGGGCGCTGCTTTCAGGGTCGGTGCCGGAAGGCTATTCACAGAGTCTGGATTTTTTGGCTGGCTCCCAGGCTTGGACGCCGAAACGAGTTCGGGGTGGAGTGGGATAGGGTGGCCCGGCAAGGAGCCCTCCACAATCGATACATTTCCATCCAAGGCTTGATCCCAGCATCCGTCTGCGCAAGAACTTACCGCTACACACTTTAGGCACCAATCAGGCATAGACCCTGAAGCCCATTCAGGCAGGAATTGTTATGGTAACGACAAAACTCAACGCAGACGTCATCGTTGTAGGCTGCGGCATTGCCGGCCTTTCCGCCGCCGCCTCCGCCGCTGAGGTTGGCGCGTCTGTCGTGTTGCTAGAGCGCGCGACCAAGGAAGATCGGGGCGGCAACACCCGCTACACCGAATCCTTCTGGCGGATGAAGGATCACGACACGATCGCCGACGACTTCTCCGAGCGGTTGGCAGAGAATGCGGCTGGCTATCTGGATCCGGAGGTGACCAAGGATTACAGCCGCCCCTACAGCGACTGGTCGCCCATGCTGCGCGCGCAACCGGCGCTGGACCCGGCGCTGATCGAGGCTTGGGGTGACGGTGCCGGCCCGGCGGTGCGGTGGCTGGAAAGCAAGGGTGCCAAGTTCGATTACCTGCCGATCTATTTCCTGACCGTCTCCACCTCGCGTCTGGCCCCTGTTGGTGGCGGCTGGGCGTTGGTCGAGGCGCTGGCGATCTGGTGCGAGACCGAGGGCGCAGACCGCGTTACCATCCAGTATGAGACCACGGCCCGCGACCTGATCCACGATGAAAGCGGCCGGGTCGTCGGCATCAAGGCGCTGGGCCCCGACGGTCCGTGCGAGTTCCGCGGCAAGTCCGTAGTGCTGGCCTCAGGCGGCTTTGAGGGCAACGCAGAGATGCTGGCGCGCTATTGCGGGCCGCAGGTGCAATGGACGCGCCCCATCGCCAAAGGCGGCTATTACAATCGCGGCGAAGGCATTCGCATGGGGCTTGAGGCAGGTGCTGCACCGGGCGGCGATTTTGGCAGCTTCCACGCACAGCCAGTCGATCCCCGCTCCGGCGCTATTGAGGCCGCAGTGGTAACGTTTAACTACGGCGTTCTGATCAACCTGGACGGCGACCGCTTCACCGACGAAGCGCCGCTGACCGCCGATGCCTGCTATGAGGCGATCAGCCGGGATATCCTTCAGCAGAAAAAGGGCCTCGCCTACGTCATCCACGACGCTCGGTTGGACGACGTGCCGAACTGGCGTTTGGGCGTCCGCTCCGACCAGCCGCCGATTGAGGCGGATACGCTGGAGCAATTGGCGAAGAAAATCGGCGTCGACTACGACCGGCTGAAAGCCACCATGGACACCTACAATGCCCACTGCCCGCCGGAGCCCACCGGCGATGACTTCAAAGCGTTGGAACTGGATGGGTTGCGCACGAATCCCGGCCTGGTGCCGCCGAAGAGCAACTGGTCCCGCCCGCTGGATCGCGGCCCCTACCGCGCCTGGCCAATCATGTGCTCCAACTGTTTCACGTTCGGCGGCCTGAAGGTAAATCCGAGCGCGCAGGTGCTGGATATGGACGGCCGCCCGATGCCGGGCCTCTACGCTGCCGGCGAGACCATGGGCGTCTACCACCGCACCTACACCGGTTCGACCAGCGTGATGCGCGGTTGCGTGTTCGGACGGATAGCGGGACAGCATGCCGCGACGGCGTGGAGCCAGAACGACCGTACATAGGGGCATGACCCAAGCTGCCACCCTCGAACGCCCCTGCCCGATCTGCGAGACGGAAAACGCAAACCCGCCGCCTGGCCGCTATGGTCGCGACGGATGGAGCGCTGTCGCCTGCCGCAAGTGCGGGTTCGTCCACATGCAGACCGTGCCAACAACCGAGGAATTGGTCGAAACCTACGCCTGGGAGAAAACCTTCCCGGTTGAAGCCAAACGGCGCAAGACCAAGAACCCGGTCTTTGCCTGGATGGACGCCAACACCCGCTGGCGGCTGCACATCTTCAAGCGCACAGAGGGCGTCGACCTGCTGAACAAGCGCGCCGCCCCCGGCCCCGCGCTGGACCTGGGTTGCGGCAGTGGCGGTGCGTTCAAGGGCTTTGCCGATCACCTGATTCCGCACGGCATTGAGATCTCGCAAGCGCTGGCCTTGCGCGCTGCAGAGGTCGCGGCCCAACGCGGCGGTTCGGTGGTGCAAGCATCCTCGGCAGAGGGGCTGGAGCAATTCCCGGACAACTATTTCACCGCGGCGCTACTGCGCTCCTATCTGGAGCATGACTGGCAGGCCCGGGAAGTAATGCACAACCTCTATGACAAGATGGCGCCGGGCGGCCTGGTGGCGGTGAAAGTGCCGAATTATGGCAGTTTGAATCGCCTGCTGATGCGGGATCGCTGGTGCGGATTCCGGTTCCCAGATCACGTCAACTATTTCGACAAAGCCAGCATGCGCCGCCTTAGCCAAGACGCCGGCTTTCAGGTGGAGATGCCCTTGATGCAATCGCTGCCCAGCGATGACAACATGCTGGCAATCCTGACCAAGCCGCACGCACGCGAAAGCGCAAACGCATGACGAGTCTGCTCTACTTTTTGATTCCGCTGGCAGTCCTTGCCGTCGTTGTCGTGCTGGTTACCGGCATTGGCGGGTTCGCGCGCGGCGGCAATTTCAACAAAAAATACGGCAACAAGCTGATGCAGGCCCGCATCGTCCTGCAATTTGGTGCAGTGATTCTGTTGCTGTTAATGGCACTCGCAACTGGCGGAGGAGGCTGAGCCCATGGTTAAGCTGACGAAGATCTATACCCGCGGCGGCGACAAGGGCGAAACATCGCTCGGCACCGGCCAGCGCGTACCAAAATACGCTCTTAGGGTGGAGGCATATGGCACAGTCGATGAGGCCAATGCCACCGTCGGCTTGGCTCGGCTGCACACTGGGGGCGAGGCAGACGCCATGCTGAGCCGGATACAGAACGATCTGTTCGACTTGGGCGCTGATCTCTGCACGCCAGAAACCGGTGGCGAGAAGGCGCACGGCGCGCTGCGCGTTGTGGCAGCGCAGGTGGATCGGCTGGAGGCAGAAATCGACGGGATGAATGCGAGCCTGACCCCTCTCAACTCCTTCATCCTGCCTGGCGGATCAGCCGCCGCAGCCTATCTGCATCTAGCCCGCACTGTGGCGCGCAGGGCAGAGCGGCAGATGGTAGAGCTTAGCGGGCATGAGTCCGTAAACGAGGCTGCCATCCGCTATATCAACCGCCTGTCCGACCATCTGTTCGTGCTGGCGCGCCATTGCAATGACAATGGTGCCGCCGACGTATTGTGGGTTCCAGGACAGAACCGATAGCCCCCACAATCACGCCTGAT
>CALKDI010000332.1 GCA_938084065.1 uncultured Alphaproteobacteria bacterium | reverse complement strand
CTGTCGGTCTATCTCTCCAACCTCTCGCAGCATCAGGTGCATCATCGGGGGCAGGCCTACGCGCTGCTGAACCAGGCCGGCGTGGATGTACCCAGCATCGGCTTCATCGAGTTTTGCATGGACGAGAAACTGGGTATGGTCACCCGAACGCCCGTCTGAAGGACACCGCCAGTAATGATCCGCAAAGACACCCTCTACGCCACCGCCCATGAACTCACCCGCCGCGCGGCGATTGAGATACCGCAGGACTATCTCACCGGCCTGGAGGCCATGGCGGCGGAGGAGAGCGAAGATCTCTCGTCCTTCGTGCTGGCGGCAATGTTGGAGAATTACAAAGCCGCCAAGGAAGACGCCCGGGCCATGTGCGCCGATACTGGTGTGCCGCGCTTCTATGTGAAGGCCGGCAATGAGGCCAAGATTGAGGGCGGCATGGTCGCGGTGGAGGAAGCTCTGCGCTCCGGACTGGCCAAGGCCACGCACGACATTCCGTTACGTCCAAACCGGGTGCATCCGCTCTGGCGCCACGACAACAACAACAATGTCGGCATCAACGCGCCGGAGGTGGAATATTCGTTCGAGCCAGATGCGGATTGGGTCGACATCACCACCGTACATAAAGGCGGCCTGTTCGGCACCGACTACCGCATGCTGTTCCCTGGTGATGGCATCGACGGCATCAAACGGTTTTTCCTGGATGCCATGATCGCGTTCGGCAAGCGCGGCCTGGCATGCCAGCCAGCGATTGTTGGCATCGGCCTTGGTGGTTCGAAGGACACCAGCATGGTACTGGGCAAACAGGCGGCGTGCCTGCGCACAGTTGGCGACCGCAACCCGGACCCAAAGATCGCCGAACTAGAGCTAGAGCTGATGGACATGGGCAACAACATCGGCATGGGCCCGATGGGCTTTGTCGGCTCTTCTATGGTGGTCGATTGCCATATTGAAGTCGGCTACACCCACACCGGCGGCATGCCGATGAGTGTGCACAGCTTCTGCCTTTCCTCGCGCCGGTCTGTGGCGCGCCTCTACGCCGATGGGCGGGTGCAATATCGCACCGACCCCGAATGGTTCACCCCGTATCACCGCAGGAATGATGTGTCATGGCAGCCGGAAGCCGCAAAACAGTCCGCCTGAAAACCCCCGTCACGCGGGAGGATTTGGAGCAGTTGAAGTTGGGCGACGTGGTCTATCTGGAGGGCCATGTCTACACCGCCCGTGAAGGCGTCTACCGCCGCGTCATCACCGAGGGACACAAGCTGCCGGAGGGCCTAACGGAGTTAACCAATGTCTCGTTCCACTGCTCGCCCGCGGCTAGCGTGAATGAGGACGGCACGTTCAACATCGGCGCGGTGACTGCCACCGCAAGCTTCCGTTTCGGCGCGCTGATTCCTGCCTGGTTCGAAGCCAGCAACTCACTGTTGATTCTGGGCAAAGGCGGCATGACCGAGGAGGACTACCGCAACGAGTTCGTCCCCCGCGGCGCCCGCTATCTGACCACGGTCGGCTATGGCACCGGTGCTCTGCTGGGGCGTGGCATCAAAAACGTGAAGGCCGTGCACTGGCTGGAGGAGTTGGGCATCGCTCAGGCGATCTGGGTGCTGGAGGTCGAGGCGTTCGGCCCGTTCCTGGTGGATAGCGATGCGGAAGGTCGATCTCTGTTCGAGCAGCACAACAAGCGCCTGAACCAGCGGATTGAGGGCCTCTACGACGGCCTGAAACAGCCGGCCCTCTCCCGCATGGGCGAGAGCACAGATCGGCGCGATGAATTGATTTAAGGGGAGCCTAGAACCAGCGCCCTAAACCTCCATAATCACCCGTCCCACTACGGTGCGGTCCTGGATTGGGCGCATCGCATCGGCAATATTGGGCCACTTCACCCGATGGGAGATGTGCGGGCGCAAGCGGCCCTGCTCTGCCAAGGTGATGAGAGTGGCAATGGTTTTCTCATTCAAGCCGGGGATCCGGCGGCCGATTTCGCCAGCGCGGAAGCCGACAGCGCTGGCACCTTTGATCAGCAGCAGATTGGAGCGGATCGAGACCGGGGGGCCGCCGGTAAAGCCGATATAGACGACACGGCAGCCGTAATTCATGCAACGCAGGCTTTGCTCAGCAATGTCACCGCCGACCGGGTCGAAAATGACGTCGGCGCCGCGGCCATCGGTCAGGCCTTTGACCACGTCCCGCAGCTCGGTAGTGGTGTAATTAATGACGTGGTCGGCGCCCTGCGCCTTCACAACGGCCAGTTTCTCGTCAGTGCCTGCGGTTGCGATCACCGTCGCGCCCAGCAGGCGGCCCACGTGAACTGCGGCGAGGCCGACACCGCCGGCAGCACCATGCACCAACAACACCTCCCCTGCCTCCAGCCGCCCGCCATGGGTGAGCGCATTCCAGGCCGTCATATAACACGAACGGAAGGCAGCACCCTCCGCATAGTCGAAGGTTGAGGGCAATCGGTGCACCTGGCTTTTGTCGAGCGCGCAGACTTCGGCAAACACGCCGGGCCGCCCGCTCGTCATAACCTTGTCACCGACGGCGAAGCCCTCGGCCCCTTCCCCCAATGCAATGATATCGCCAGCCGCCTCCAGCCCCGGCACGAAGGGGACTGGCGGTTTCAACTGATAGCCGCCAGCGCACATCAGCACGTCAACAAAGCTGATGCCCCAGGCTTTGTGCTGCACCAAAAATTGGCCGAGGCCGGGCGACGGAACCGGCTGTTCCTCGACCGTTAGGATCTCGGGAGGGCCGTAGTCGGGGCAAACGATAGCGCGCATGCGGATGAAACCTTTTCCAAAGCAAATTCACGCTCAGGATAACGGGATTTCAGAGCGTTGCAGCACTTTCGTACAGTTTAACCGTTTACGGGCGCGCCCGGTTGCCGCTAGAGTCACAGTGACACGGTGATCTGGACGTTAGATTCAGGCGCGGTGCGCGACGATGACCTTAGGGAAACGCCACTCGCCAATGACAAATTTTGTAAGGCGGACTCCCGCAACTGGGCCGGGATGCCATGTCTCCACCTGACCTGAACCGCCACGACACATTCCCCAAGCTGCTGCGCCACAATGCCAGCAAGCGTGGCAACCGGCCGGCCATACGCGAGAAAAGCCTCGGCATCTGGCAGACCTACACATGGGCTGAACAAGCAGTGGAGGTTCGCGCTCTGGCCTGCGGTTTTGCCAATCTGGGGCTGAAGCGCGGCGACCATATTTCGGTGATTGGCGACAACCGCCCTCGCCTCTACTGGAGCATGGCCGCAGCCCAGGCGTTGGGGGCGATCCCGGTGCCAGTCTATCAAGACTCCGTTGCGGACGAGTTGCAGTTCATTCTGGAGCATGCCTCGGTCAAGATCGTTGTGGCGGAAAATCAGGAGCAGGTGGACAAGGTTCTGTCGATCAAGGATCGGCTGCCGGACCTGTTGACCATTGTCTATTGCGACCCCCGCGGTCTGCGTGAGTATACCGAGGCTTTTCTGCATCATTACGACGGCGTCCTGGCCGAGGGTCGTGACTATGACAAGGTCCATGACAAGTTCTTCGACGAACAGGTCGAGGCCGGCGGCGGCAGCGACCATGCCATCATGTGCTACACCTCCGGCACGACCGGCCAGCCAAAGGGCGTAGTGCTAACCTACGACAATTGCGTCAAAATCGGCGCGATGGCGATTGAGTTTGATGGGCTGACAGAGCGAGACGACGTGCTCGCCTATCTGCCAATGGCCTGGGTTGGGGACAACCTGCTGTCCTATGGCCAATCGCACATCGCTGGATTCTGCATGGCCTGCCCGGAATCCTCGGAGACGCTGCTGATGGATTTGCGGGAGTTGGGGCCAACCTACTTCTTTGCACCACCACGCATTTTCGAGACAATGCTGACCTCTGTCATGATCCGGATGGAGGATGCGGGCAGTTTCAAAAAGTGGCTGTTTCACACCTTTATGGAGCATGCCAAGAAGGTCGGGGCCAAACTGTTGGATGGCGAGCCTGTCGGGTTTGGCGATCGAATTAAGTATAGGATCGGTGAGGCCTGCATTTACGGCCCGCTAAAGAACATGTTGGGCCTGACCCGGATGCGGGTCGGCTACACCGCTGGCGAGGCTATCGGGCCGGAGATCTTTGTGTTTTTCCGGGCACTGGGCATGAACCTGAAACAGGCTTATGGCCAAACAGAGGCTTCAGTCTTCGTCACCCTGCAGCCTGATGGTGAGGTCCATTCGGACTCGGTCGGCAAAGCAGCGCCTTCGGTTGAGCTGAAAATTGAGGACAATGGCGAGGTCATGTACCGCTCTCCGGGCGTGTTCCTGGAGTATTACAAAAATCCGGAGGCAACAGCGTCTACCAAAACGGCGGATGGCTGGGTGCATACGGGTGATGCCGGCTTTATCGACGACGCTGGACATTTGCACATCATCGACCGAGCCAAGGATGTCGGCAAACTGGTTAACGGCGACCTGTTCGCGCCGAAATATCTGGAAAATAAGCTAAAATTCTTCCCGAACGTACGCGAAGCAGTGGCTCTGGGCGACGGTCGGGACTTCGCAGCGATCATGATCAACATCGATGCCGATGCCATGGGAAATTGGGCGGAGCGGCAGAACATCGCCTATGCTTCCTACCAGGAATTGTCAGCTCTGCCGGAGGTCTATGAACTGATGGCGGCACATTTGGCGGAAATGAACGCCTTGCTGGCGGCCGAACCGCAAATGGCAGCCAGCCAAATTCGGCGGTTTCTGGTGCTGCCGAAAATGCTGGAAGCCGACGATGGTGAGATGACGAGAACGCAGAAAGTGCGGCGCAGCGCCGTCTCAACCAAGTATAGGCCTCTGATTGAGGGGCTCTATGATGGCTCATCCTCGGTCTATCTGGAGATTGAGGTGACGTTCGAGGATGGCCGGCGCGACGTGGTGAAGGGCGATGTGCCGATCTGGGATGTGACCGCCGTATCCCCTGCCATTGCCCAGGCGGCGGAGTGACAGATATGGCTGAAAACCTCCTCACCGTCGAAAACATCACCCTGCGTTTTGGTGGCGTGAAGGCGCTGACCGATGTCTCGTTTGATATTCTGAAGGGCGAGATAAGGGCGATTATTGGGCCGAATGGCGCGGGCAAGTCCTCGATGCTGAATTGCATCAACGGCTTCTACCACCCTCAGGAAGGCCGGATCACCTACAAGGGCCAAACCCGCAAGCAGATGCGCCCCTATGAGGCTGCCAGCCAGGGCATTGCCCGCACCTTTCAGAACATCGCGCTGTTCCGCGGTATGAGCGTGCTCGACAACGTCATGACCGGGCGGGTGCTGAAGATGAAGAGTTCTCTGCTGGAGCAGGCCTTCTATTTCGGTCGCGCGCGCAGTGAAGAAATTTCGCACCGGTCCAAGGTGGAGGAGGTCATCGACTTTCTCGAGATCAATGCGATCCGCAAGACGCCCGTTGGCCGCCTGCCCTACGGCTTGCAAAAGCGGGTGGAATTGGCGCGAGCGCTGGCGGCGGAGCCAGAACTGCTTCTGCTGGACGAGCCCATGGCCGGTATGAACGTGGAGGAGAAAGAGGACATGAGCCGCTTTATCTTGAACGTGAATGCTGAATTCGGCACCACCATCGCGTTGATTGAGCACGATATGGGCGTCGTCATGGACCTATCCGACCGAGTCGTGGTGCTGAACTATGGAGAGAAGCTGGCCGACGGCACGCCGGACGTAGTGCGCAGCAACCAGGCCGTAATCGACGCCTATCTGGGCGCATCCCATTGATGGGTGAGAGTGCATTTTGATGGAATTCTTATCGGACTTCTTCGTCGCCCCGATCATGGAAATGGTCGATGCGCCGGAATTCCTGGCAGAAGTGATCATCGCCGGCCTTATGTCTGGCGTGATGTATTCGCTGGTTGGATTGGGCTTTGTGCTGATCTTCAAGGCATCCGGCATCTTTAACTTCGCACAGGGCGTCATGGTGCTGTTCGCAGCGCTAAACTTCGTCGGCCTGATGGATTCAGGCGTACATCCAATCATCGCGTTTATAGCAACGGTGGTGATCATGACGGTGCTGGCCATGGCCATTGAACGGGTGGTGTTACGGCGGTTGGTGAACCAAAACCAGCTGATCCTGTTCATGTCGACAATCGGCATCGCGTTTTTCCTCGAAGGTTTCGGCGAGTTGATCTGGGGCGGCAACGTGCGGCCGCTGGATATCGGTATTCCAGACGACGTGGTCTTTATCGCCAACGGCACGATCCTGATTCAGGAAGCAGACCTGTTCGCGGGCGCCACGGCGGCGCTTTTGGTAACGATTTTGGCGCTAGGCTTCCGTTATACCGCTGTCGGGCGGGCTCTGCGCGCGGTGGCGGACGACCATCAGGCCGCGCTCTCCATTGGCATACCGCTGAACAATATCTGGGTGATTGTCTGGGCTGTTGCCGGGTTCGTGGCGCTGGTGGCTGGCATCATGTGGGGCACCAAACTGGGTGTTCAATTCTCCATCTCTATCGTTGCGTTGAAGGCCCTGCCGGTGCTGATCCTGGGCGGGTTCACCTCCATCCCTGGTGCCATCATCGGCGGCCTGATCATCGGCGCTGGCGAGAAAGTGGCGGAGGTCTATTGGGGCTCGCTGTTTGGCGGCGCTATCGAGGAATGGTTTGCCTATATCGTGGCGCTGCTATTCCTGCTGTTCCGACCGCAAGGTCTGTTCGGCGAAAAGATAATCGACCGGGTTTAGGGGTAGGATTGAGACATGCTCTATCGCGAAGCCGGTGACTTCAAAACCACCTACGCCAAAGACCAAGCGCTGATCCCGATCCGGCAAGACCGGGTGATGCTGTATATCGCCATCGCCTTGGCTCTGCTGCTGCCGTTCGTTGCCAGCGATTATTTCCTGGGCTCCATCGCCATTCCGGTGCTGATCATGGTGATCGCCGCCACCGGACTGAACCTGCTGCTGGGCTATTGCGGGCAGATCTCGCTGGGGTCTGGTGCGTTTATGGCAGCTGGCGCCTACATGGCCTATAAATGCGCCACAGCGTTTCCGTGGTTGCCCATGCCGGTGTCGATTATCCTGGCCGGTCTGGCCACCGCGATGATCGGGATTGCCTTTGGCCTGCCGGCGGTGCGGATTAAAGGCTTCTATCTGGCCGTCGCGACACTTGCCGCCCAATTCTTCCTGCTGTGGCTGTTCACCCACGTGCCCTGGTTCGTGAACTACACCATGAGCGGCGTGCCAACCCCGCCTCCCGCGACCGTACTGGGCGTCTATGTGACCGGAGCGGATGCGCCGAACTGGGCCAAGTATCTGTTCGTGCTGAGCTTTACCGCCTTCCTCACCTGGATCGCCTATAACTTGGTGCGCAGCCGCATCGGGCGAAGCTGGATGGCCATCCGCGACATGGATATTGCGGCGGAGTTGATTGGCATCCGCCCGCTGTGGACCAAGCTAACAGCCTTTGCGATCTCCAGCTTCTATTGCGGTGTTGCGGGCGCGCTCTGGTCGTTCTGCTTCATCAATACGGTGGAGCCGACGGCGTTTGACATCAACCGGTCGTTCCAGATCCTGTTCATGGTGATTATCGGCGGCTTGGGGTCAATCCTAGGCAGCTATTTCGGCGCGATCTTCATCACACTTTTCCCAATCTTCTTGAACAGCGCGCCGGCTTGGTTAGGGCTGGATATTCCTGGCGATATCATAACCCATCTGGAGTTCATGATCTTCGGCGCGATGATCGTGTTCTTTCTAATCGTTGAGCCAAATGGATTGGCTCGGCTTTGGCAATTGGGGAAGGAAAAGCTGAGGCTTTGGCCCTTCCCCCACTAAATCTAACCGCGTGCTGTACAAATGCTTGGCGCGCGATTGGTGTGTTGAGTGCAACAACCATAACAGGAGGAAACCCATGATCCTGCGCACTTTGACCCTGGCAGCCACGGCTGTCGCCACCCTGGCAAGCGCTGTACCAGCGATGGCCGAGGGCGGCCATTTCATTCCAGTGATGTCGTATCGAACTGGCCCTTATGCACCCAATGGCGTGCCCTTCGCCAATGGATATGTCGACTATTTCGAGATGCTGAACCATCGCGATGGTGGTGTTGGCGGCGTGCCGTTCATCCTGGAAGAGTGCGAGACCGGATATAAGACCGACCGCGGCATCGAGTGCTATGACCGACTGAAGAACAACAATAACGGCGCGGTTGTGCTGTCGCCATGGTCGACCGGCACGACCTATGGCCTGATTGAGAAAGCGGCGAAGGATGAAATCCCGCTTGTCACCCTTGGCTACGGTCGCACCTCTGCCGCCGATGGCCGGGTATTCCCCTGGGTGTTCAACTTCCCGGCAACCTATTGGAGCCAGGCCTCCAGCATGGTCCGCTATATCGGCCAGGAAATGGGCGGCCTTGATAAGCTGAAAGGCAAAAAGATCAGCCTGGTTCACTTTGACCATCCCGGTGGCCGTGAGCCTATCCCGACGCTGGAGCTCCTGGCGGAAAAGTACGGCTTTAAGATGAATAAGCTGCCGGTCGCACTTAGCTCCTTGAGCGAGCAGAAATCAACCTGGCTGCAGGTTCGCAAGAACCGGCCTGACTATGTGCTGTTCTTTGGCTGGGGTGTGATGAACTCCACGGGCCTGAAAGAGGCCGCCGCGATCCGCTATCCGATGGATAAGATGCTTGGCTGGTGGTGGTCCGGCGCTGAGGCCGATGTGCAACCATCTGCCGAAGCTGCTAAGGGCTACAAAGCCTTCTCCATGCACGGTGCTGGCATCGAGTATCCGGTGTTCGACAGCATCAAGGAAATGCATGCTGCCGGCAAAGGCTATGAGGGTGAAGCGATGGGCGACGTGCTCTACAACCGTGGCCTGGTCAACGCCGCTTACATCGCCGAAGCAATGGTTGTGGCGCAGAAGCATTTCGGACGCGCTCAGTTGACTGGCTCGGACGTACGCTGGGGCCTCGAAAATCTCGATGTCACCAAAGAGCGGATTGAGGAATTGGGCCTGACCGGCCTGATGCCCGTGACCAAAGTCACTTGCGAGAACCACGAGGGTACGACGCCGGCGGCGCTGGTGCAGCAGTGGGACGGCAAGAAATGGAACATCATCTCTGACTGGATCCCAGCCATGAGCGATGTTGTCCGGCCCCTGGTCGAGCAAGATGCTGCTCTCTATGCGAAAGAGAACAACATTACGCCGCGCACCTGCTCGTAACTGCCTCTATCCTTCACCCAGGGCCGCAGCGCGGCTCTGGGTGGAGGCTTTCGCATACTGTTAGGAGACCCCTTTCATGACCCAGGTCGACACCGCCGTGATAGAGCCTCAAACCGCTGCCAACGCTCTGTTGGAAGTGAACAATATTGAGGTGATCTATGACCACGTGATCTTGGTCTTGAAAGGTGTTTCGCTGATCGTGCCACAAGGCGGCGTCGTTGCGTTGCTGGGTGCCAATGGCGCGGGCAAATCCACAACCCTGAAGTCAATCTCCAACCTGTTGCGAGCTGAACGGGGCGAAGTCACCAAAGGTTCGATTAAGTTTAAGGGGGAAGAGGTTCACTCCATGACCACCAACGACCTGGTTAAACGGGGCGTGGTGCAGGTGATGGAGGGGCGGCACTGCTTCCCGCATTTGACGGTTGAGGAGAATCTGCTGACCGGGGCTTACACCCGCAAAGATGGCAATGCGGCGATGCGGGCGGACCTGGAGATGGTCTACAACTACTTTCCGCGGTTACGTGAGCGGCGGAAATCGCAGGCAGGCTATATCTCCGGCGGTGAGCAGCAAATGTGCGCGATTGGGCGGGCGATGATGGCCAGGCCAACGACCGTGCTACTGGACGAGCCAAGCATGGGGCTGGCGCCGCAATTGGTCGAAGAAATTTTTGAGATCGTGCGCTCGTTGAACCAGGAGCAAGGCGTCTCCGTTTTGCTGGCTGAGCAAAACACGAACATGGCACTGAAATACGCCGACTACGGCTATATCCTGGAAAATGGCCGGGTGGTGATGGATGGCAATGCCAAAGAATTGGCCGAGAACGAGGACGTGAAGGAATTCTACCTCGGTATCTCATCCGGCGAGCGCAAGAGCTTCCGCGACGTCAAATTTTATCGCCGGCGCAAGCGGTGGCTGTAAAGGTCGTACCTTTTGCCGAGAATTTCGAATCTTCATCCTGAGCCTGTCGAAGGGCCTCTTTCATCGTGGTACTCTCACCCTTCGACAGGCTCAGGATGAAGGGTCAGTAGGTCAAGAACCTCAAAATTAGCCCTCAGCTATCAAACGAAATCGCATCGCCTTCAACGCAATGCCCAATAATGGTAGCCTCAGAATAGCCAGCGGCCTTTAAAGCCTCGACACATGCCGCGGCCCGATCGGCTGGTATGGCTGCGAGCAATCCACCAGACGTTTGCGGATCCAGCAATATCGCCGGCGCATGCGGTACGGCCAGGCGATTCGACGGCGCCAGCGTACTTTCCACTCCCGTGGCAATCAGATCAGAGACACCCGGCAACATCGGCACAATGAGCTCTCGAACGACGGCGCCAACACCGGATGCCTGCATCATCTCTAGCAGATGCCCTGCTAGACCGAAGCCCGTCACATCCGTAACGGCAGAGGCCTTGAACTCTCGCAGCACCGGCACCGCGCCGCGGTTGCTGAGCAGCATGCTGGCCATGGCGGCTTCGATCCAAGCGGACCGGGCCTTGCCCTGCATATCGGCTGCAAGTAGCACGCCGGTTCCAAGTGGCTTGGTCAGGATCAACGCATCACCTGTCTTTGCGCCAGCCTTACGCCAGAGCGACGCCTCGTCCGCGAAGCCATTGACAGTCAGACCCAAAGACAGCTCCGGGCCTTCGGCTGTGTGTCCGCCTATGAGTGCTGCGCCAGCAGCGCGGATGGTCTCGCAGGCCCCTGTCAGGACTTGAAGCAGATCGGCCTCCTGGATGCCAGGTGTTGAGAACGGCACGGTGACCTGGGCGAGCGCACTATGGGCCTCAGCCCCCATCGCGAATAGGTCGGACAGCGCATGCTCCGCCGCGATTTGACCAAAGCGATATGCGTCACCGGTGAAGGAGCGGAAATGGTCAGTGGATTGCACCAGCACCTGCCCGGATGGAGGTCGCAACAATGCAGCGTCGTCCCCTGCCCCCATCAAGACACCCACCGCACTGCCAGTGTCCAGATTGCCAATCACACGGGCCAATACATCGCTGCCGATCTTGGAGCCACAACCTGCACACCGCATCGGTGCCGCATCCGGCGACGGCGTCATATCCGGTAAGACCTGATACCGCTGCATCCATCGCTGGTCGATCCGATCCTTCCAGCGCCAAACCCATCCGCCAGATGCTGCGAAGCCACCATAGGATGCCACTGCGAACCGTCCGCCGCCCGACAATAGCGAGAGAAAACGTCGTTGCGGTCGGTAGGGTTTCAGGGGGCCGCGTTTGGCGAACTGGCGTAAATTCTCCGCCAAGACCGGGCCTTGTCGGACCGCATAAACCCCGGCTTTGGGCAGAGGTCGCGGCGTGTAAGCCGCGATATCACCGACTGCGAACACATTGGGGTGGGAGACGCTGGCCAGGGTCTCCCCCACCTGGACAAACCCGTGTTGATCAACGGCGAGGCCTGTCTGTGCCAGCCAGGGCGCTGCGGCACTGCCCGTGGCCAACACCGTCATCGCGCTTTCCATGCGGGTATCGTTGGCTAGCAGCACCTCACGCTGCTCTACAGCGGTTATGGCAGAACCGGATGCAACAGTAACACCCTGACGGCTCAGCAATTTTTGCATGCTGGAGCGAACTGCAGGTGCATGAGTCGGCAGCAAGGTCGGCGTATTGGTGACCAAGGTGACCTGCGGGCTAAGATGGCGCAGCCGATGCGCCAACGCTAACGCCAACTCTGCACCGCCGGCACCACCACCCGCCACGACGATAGGCGAGCCCGCTAACAGGTTTGCGTCAAAAATATCCAGCCGTGCCAAGAACCGGTCGAGCGGCTTGATCGGCAAGCCGTGTTCCAAAGCGCCCGGAATATCGTCAATATCTGTGGATGAGCCGATATCGATGGATAGCACGTCATAACGCAGCGGCGGCCGCCCTTCGACGGATAGGCGGCGCGACTCGGGGTCTAAGCCAGTCGCCGGGGCATGGATCAAACCGGCTCCCGCAAACTGGCACAATGGACCCAGGTCGACATAGCATTGGTCGTGCGCGTAGTGCCCGGCGATATAGCCTGGCATCATCCCGGAATAGGGCGTGAAGGCATCACGGGCGACGAGTGTCAGGCGAACCCCTGGCTCCGGCTTCATGCCAAACGCGCGCAAGACGGCAACATGCGAATGCCCGCCGCCGACCAGAACGATCTCAGTCTCGATAGGCCGCGCGTCGCCACGGTTCACCTTTGCACAGCTCCGCTAATTTTGACGGGCTAGCCAGTCGGACATCCGCTCCAGCGCCTGCTCAATTTCTGGCTGAGAGATGCAATAGGAGAACCGTACCGTCTGGTGGCCGCGGTCTGGATCAAAATCCAGGCCTGCACTGATCGCAACCCCAGCCTCATCCAACAAACGGGAGCTAAACGCCGTGCTGTCATCCGTCCAATGAGAAATATCGCCATAAACGTAAAACGCCCCATCAGCTGGCGCGAGTTTGTTGAAACCCATTTGCGGGAGCGCATCCAACATCAAACGTCGATTGGTGGCGTAAACTTCTCGATTTTCTTCGCATTCCTCCGCTGCATCCAACGCCGCCAATGCCGTTACCTGGCTAACCCCGGGGGGGCTGATGAAGAAATTTTGCGCCAGTCTTTGGACGGCGGGAATCAGATCCTCTGGCAAGACCATCCATCCAATGCGCCAACCAGTCATCGAAAAATACTTGGAGAAGCTGTTGATGACGACTGCGCTTGGGGAATAGCGTGCCACCGTATCGGCCCGGCCGTCGAATACCAAGCCGTGGTAAATTTCGTCGCTAATTAGGCGGATGCCCCGCGCATGGCAGGTTTCGGCAATCGCTTTTAGCTCGTCTGGAGGAATGACCGTGCCGGCGGGGTTTGATGGGCTGGCGATCACTACACCCGCCAGGTTCGGTACAGCATCGATCATAGCTGCCGTCATCTGATATCGGGTTTCTGGCCCGGCGGGCAGCCGCACAACCTCGCAGCCTAGGGCTGAAAGAATGTTGCGATAGCAAGGGTAGCTGGGATCAGTCAGCAACACGCGATCACCGACGGAAAAGCTGGCTAAGAACGCCAACAGGAACCCACCACTGGAGCCAGTCGTTACTGCGATGCGCTCAACAGGCGGCGCCATCCCATACCAATCTTGGTAGTGCTGTGCCAGGCGTTCCCGTAGTTCAGGGATTCCAAATACCAGGGTATAGCCTAGAACCTCCGAATCGATCGCGGCTTTTGCGGCTTCTCGCGCTAACCGCGGTGCACCCGTCGCTGGTTGACCGACTTCGAGGTGGAGTACGTGATCGCCGCGAGCCTCACACTCAGCGGCTTGGGCCATGACATTCATAACCCGAAACTGTGAAATATCGCTGCGTTTCGCAGGCGAAAACTGCATAACTCATCCTATCGTTCGTGGCGCACTTTCAATCGGTATTAGCGTTGCGGCTCGCCAATTGCTGCAAGGCCTTTTCCTGTTGGATCGGTTGCGGCAGCACAGGTTTCTGCGTAATTCGGCAGCCCTTTCGGGCAGACAATTGCATTTGCTGGAACCACTCGAACCGCTCGATCCAACGCCGCGCGGGACAGCACGGTTTTCTCCGCCAGTTCCTCAACCGACGCTCGACTCGATCCACCAGCGATGGCCGCCAATAAGATCTTGGTGTTGGAGTTGGTAACCAGCACCGGCGTACCAATAGGCACTCCAGGTGCAGGGAAGAACACGCCGCCGATCAGGCGACCAGAGCCGAACGGGCGGCCCATACTGAAAACACAGGCGACTGCGTTGCCTTTGCTATCCGCCGCTACCAAGCTTGAATCAGAATTCCCAGTCGCGGTTGCACGCCCACCCGACTGGAAGGGTAACGTCACCAATGTTTGATTACCCAAGGGGCGTTTGTTCGCCTCACCAGCTGTTGGCAAGGTTTTGCGCCATCTGTCCTGGTCGATCTGAAATCCCGCATCAGCGGCGGCCTGCCATATCAGCCGCGCCGCGCCCCCGCTGTAAACCGAACCGCCGCCTTGCTCTCGTATTTGGCCGAGCAGGGCCGCTAAATCCAGTTGCTGAAGCGAAGCACCAACTGCACTGTTTCCGCCGAACACGGCTTGAGCCGCGGAATCACGAGGGGCTGCGCTCTGCCAGTCTTGGGCAAACGCGAGCGACCGTTTGAAATTGAAACGCGCCAGGGCCTCAGCCGGCCCAACCACCTGCCGCCAGGGGAATGCCCCCAACCGCGCATGGATCGCCGCCATGGCACGCACGGCGCCTGGGCTCTCAAACCGATAGGCTCTGTGCGTTTGGTCCGCGATTCTATAGTCAAGACAGAAGCCATAAGCCATCAACCCAGCCGATGCGGGCTTGGTAACGCTCAGGGCCAAAAAAGTGGCTGCCGCTGCATCACCAGCACTGCCGCCAGCCGCCAGTATATCGCGCCCGACCAATGCAGCGTGCGGTTCATCGGTAACGACCGCGCCAGCAAAACCGGCCACATACCCGGGCGACCCCAATTCAGGATCACTGGAGCAGGCTGTAAGCAATCCCGCTATCGCCATAGCAAAACCCAGAACGCGGAAAGGACCCTTGGATTGACCCCTTGTACCTGCGTGCCTAGCTTGCCATTTGGTAGGCGGTACGCCCGATAGGCGATTTGACATGATATTCCGTAGCATCTCTGTATCGATGAGCGGGGCCGACCGAAGCCGATGCTGGCTTGGCCGCGTTTTTGCGATAATGATCGTTGTCATTCTGGCTAGTGTCAGCACGACGCAGCCAGCTATGGCGCAGACCTTTATACGCGATGCAGAGATTGAGGCTACCATCCGCGGATGGGCAGCGCCACTGCTGCGTGCTGCCGGCCTTTCGCCGCGGGACGTACAGATCCATATCGTGCAAAGCAACGAACTCAATGCCTTCGTAGCCGGTGGCATGAGGATATTCATCTACACAGGCTTGTTGCGTCGGACAAAATCACCGGAAGAGATCATCGGTGTTCTCGCTCACGAAATTGGCCATATTCGAGGTGGTCACTTGGCGCGATTTAAGGGGGAGTATGACAACGCTTCCGCCAAATCGATCCTGTTCACCGTGTTGGGTGTCGCAGCTGCCATTGCCTCCGGAGATCCCCGCGTTGGCTTGGCGCTCGGCGCATTCGGGCAGACCGCGGCATTGAAATCGCTGCTAAAATACAGCCGCACGCAAGAATCCGCGGCGGACCAAGCGGCGCTCAACCTGTTGGACGCCACCAAACAATCGGCTAGCGGGCTGTCTTCATTCCTGGAGGTGCTGGGCAATCAGGAATTGCTATTGCCAGAGCAACAGGACCCCTACCTCCGCACACACCCTATCTCTCGCGAGCGGATAGACGCGCTCCAAGATCACCTAAAAACCTCACCGTATTCGAATGCACCCGCCACCCCGGCCTCGTTAGAGGCGCATGCCCTAATGATTGCAAAGCTGGAGGGTTTTCTAGCACCGATTGGCAAGGTGTTGCGCGATTACCCTATCGGTGATTCGAGCACAGCCGCTCTCGTCGCGCGCGCTGTCGCCTACCACCGCGGCAATCGCATTGCCGAAGCCGATCGGACCGTAGGCGAGCTGCTGGCGCAGAATCCCGGCAACCCATATGCCCAAGAATTGCAGGGGCAAATTCGATTTGAACGCGGCGATAACGCTGGTGCGATCGAGGCTTATGCCAAGGCTGTCAAACTGGCACCCGACGAACCATTAATCGCCATTTCCTATGCGCGGGCATTGGTCGTGGACGCAAACCAGGCGAGCCTGCCAAAAGCGGTAGAATTGCTAGAAACCGCCGTCGCTCAGGATCGTGACAATGGCGGCGCATGGCGTACCCTAGGCACCGCCTACGGTCGGCAGGGCAAACTGGGCAAGGCTGCACTGGCGCTGGCGGAGTCAGAAATGCGCTTTGATCGCCCCGATCTGGCATTTCAACAGGCCAGCCGAGCTCAAACAATTTTGCCAAAGAACTCGCCCGCATGGCTGCGCGCAGAGGATATCCGCCAAGGTTCAGAGCGACTGATTCTGAAACGTGAAGAACAGCGTTCTAGGCGGTAATACACGGCCCGTGTCAAAACCCCGTGAGTGGCGCTGTTTCCGGTTGCGTCTCTGGTGACACCCGGCCAAGTTGCGTCGTCTCGTACAATGATAATTGCCGAAGGATAATCACAACAATGCCAGCCTGGATTGCCGAGAAGTTCCGTTTCGTTGCGATTGCGATCACCGCATTGGCACTGCTGTTGCCCTTAGCGCCCGCTAGCGCAAGCGACGTCTTAGATGAGGCGCGGATAGAGGCAATTCTAACCAAGTTATTGCAAGAAAAGCCAGACATCGTCATCGACGCGATCCGCGCATACCAAGCGCGTGAAGAGCAAGCGAAACTCAGTGCACAACGCGAACAACTGGCGGCAAAAAAAGGCGCACTCTTAGGCAATCAGAGCGACCCATTCATCGGTAACCCGAATGCCAAGATCACTGTGGTCGAATTTTTCGACTATCGTTGCGGCTATTGCAAACGCGCGCTACAGACCGTCCTGGATCTGGTCGCGCGCAACAAAGATGTTCGGGTCGTATTCAAGGAATTCCCAATCCTCGGTGAGGATTCGATGACAGCGGCGCGCGTATCGCTGGCGGTCCACCAGATTGCACCGCAGCACTACAAGGCCTTCCACGAAAAAACCATGCGCTTCCGCGGTGCGATGAAGGAGGCTGCTCTGGTAAAGATCGCGGCGGATTTGGGGGTTAACACGGCGGCACTCAAAAATGCGATGAAGGACCCGGCAATCAAAAAATCCATAGAAGCCAACTATGAATTGGCCGAAGCTCTAAACATTCGCGGCACACCAGCATTTGTCGTCGGCGAAGAGGTGGTACCCGGCGCGGTTGGCCTGGATACGCTAGAGGCGATGATTGCCAAATTGCGGGGCTAACCCGCGGCGGCGATATCGAATTCGCGATCCAAACCGCGGTCCGCCATAGGCAGGCCGCGGTTTTTCTTGCATTCTGCATGCCATAGGGAATACCTGACGGTTAGAAGACCCATGGCACACGCAGCAGAGACATTCGATTTCATCGTGACAGGTGCCGGCTCCGCAGGCTGTGCCGTAGCTGCGCGATTGAGCGAGTCCGGGCGGTATACGGTCCTACTGCTGGAGGCAGGCCCGCCGGACACCAACCGGTGGATCCATATCCCGCTGGGTGCTGCCAAAGTCTTTGTCGATGCCAGCGTCAACTGGCGCTTTGAAACTGAGCCGGTGGAAAGCCTGAACGGCCGAACCCTGTACCAGCCGCGCGGCAAGGTGTTGGGCGGGACCAGTTCGATCAACGGCACCGTCTATATGCGAGGCACCCCCGGCGACTATAACCAATGGCGCCAGATGGGTTGCACCGGCTGGGATTGGGATTCCGTTCTGCCGTTCTTCAAAAAAGCGGAGGACCAGGAACGCGGCCCAAGTGAGTTACACGGCACAGGTGGCCCACTGCGCGTGTCCAACATTCCAACCGAATATGAATTGCCAGCCGCCATGATAGCGGCGGCGGAACAGGCTGGAATTCCACGCAATCCAGATTTCAACGGCCCGACGCAGGAGGGAACTGGTTACTACCAATTCACAGCCTCAAAAACCAAACGTTGGAGTTCAGCCAGAGCCTACCTGGAACCAGCCAAAGCCCGCGAAAACCTCAAGATCGAAACCAATGCTCACGCCACACGGATTGTACTGACCGATGGCCGTGCATCAGGTGTTGTGTTTCGCCAAGACAGCATAGAACGAACCGCCCATGCCCGCCGAGAGGTGATCATATCCGGTGGCGCCTTTGGCTCCCCTCACCTGCTGCAATTGTCAGGGATTGGCCCTGCAGCAGTGCTCCAAAGCCATGGAATTGCCGTACAGCATGATCTGGCTGGCGTTGGTGAGAACCTGCAAGATCACTTTAACACCTACATCCCCTATCGATGCGCCAAACCGGTGACGGCAAATGATCTGGCGATCAGTCTGCGGCGGCGATTAATGGCCGGGGCGCAGTATTTATTATTTGGCAAAGGCATGATGGCCAATACCGGCGTCCATGCGGGCGCCTTCGTTCGATCGGACCCCAGCCTGGAACGGCCCGACCTGCAGATGAACTTCCTGCCATGGGGCACCAAAGGCAGAACCGCCGCCGGTGTAGAGGTCTACCCATTCTCCGCATTTTGCATCAGCCCGGTACACTTGCGGCCAGAGGGCCGTGGGCAGGTACGCCTCAAATCGCCCGATCCATTGGCGGCACCGGCTATCCATTACGAGTTTCTCAAGACGGAATACGATCGCCGCGCGATCCTGTACGGAGTTCGCCTTGCGCGCGAAATTGCGCGGCAGGCCGCCCTGGCCGGCTACACGCTCGGGGAAATCACGCCAGGCGCAGACGTCACCGATGACGAAGGCTTGCTGGAGGATGTGCGCAATCGAGCCGTGGCCAACTATCATCCCGTTGGGACCTGCCGAATGGGCGTTGGCAATGACGCGGTGGTAGATCCCGGATTACGGCTGCATGGTATCGATGGATTGCGCGTGGCCGACGCCTCCATCATGCCGATGATACCCGCCGGCAACACCAACGCCCCCTCCATCATGATCGGTGAGAAATGCGCGGCAATGGTGCTGGAAGATGCTATGTGAACGAATAAGCCTTGCGCTGGCTAGGCGCGCCCGAATTTGTCTCTGCTGAAGGATGATATGAGCATGCGTCTCGACACTATTGGCGTTATGAGCCCAGGCGATATGGGTCATGGAATCGGTCGGGCGTTGCGCGAAAACGGCAAACGCGTGCTGACCAATCTGACGGGCCGAAGCAAGCGCTCGCGCGATCTTGCCGAAGCCGCGGGCCTGGAGGACGCCGGCAGCCTGGATGCGATCATGGCGGAGGCTGACCTGATGCTGTCGATCCTGCCACCCTCCGCGGCAGAAGATTTTGCCAATGAGGCCGCGACAGCTATGGCCGCTGCCGGACGAACCCCCATGTTTGCGGATCTGAATGCGATTTCACCTGCGACCTCCACCGCCGTCGGCAACGTGATCCGCGGCGTTGGCGCAGCATATATCGACGGCAGTATCATCGGGCTGACACCAGGCAAGGGGGCCTCGCCGCGGGTCTATGTCTCCGGGCCTGGGGCACAGGCGTTGGAGGCATTGTCTACGGACACAATGATCTGGCGGTATGCCGGCGAGGAAGCCGGTAGGGCCTCAACACTGAAGATGCTGTATGCCGGCTTGAACAAGGGCACATGGGCCTTACAGGCAACCATGGCCATCGCTGCGGAGCGGTACGGTCTGTTTGACGCCTTTATGGGAGAGGTCTCCGGAAGTGATCCGGCACGGGCCAAAAGTATGGAGAACTGGGTCGGATTTCTGGCCGCTGACGCCGAGCGGTGGCACCCCGAAATGGTTGAGATCGCTGAAACGCTAGGCGCTATCGGCGCGTCGACGAGTTTCCATCGCGGCGCGGAAGAGCTGTTTCGCCTGCTGGCCCGGTCACCTCTAGCCGAAGAAACACGCCAAACCTGGGATCGGTCGCGACCGATGAAGGATTCAGTGCAAATTTTTGCCGAAACACTGGCAAAAGACACAAAATAGACCAAGACCGCTTGCCAGAATCGAATCGATCCTGCATCTCTGGCCAAAATCCTGTCCCGCAAAAGAAACGAGCACGAAATGTTGGAAGTGAATTCCCCACTAGAGATGAAAGATTATGTGGGTAAGGAGCTAGGCATCAGCGACTGGGTGTTGATCGACCAAGATCGCATTAATCGCTTTGCTGATGCCACTGACGACCGCCAATGGATCCACCTGGATAGCGAACGTGCGGCGAAGGAATTGCCAACGAAATCAACTATCGCGCACGGCTATCTGACGATGTCGCTGATTGCTGGCCTGCCGGTGTTCAAGATCAACAACACGACCAATATGATCAATTACGGCGTTAACCGCCTGCGCTTCACCAACATGGTGCCGGTGGACAGCCGGGTGCGATTGCGGACGAAATTAATCGCTGCAGATGTGGTCAAGGGCCATGGGATACGCCTGACCTGCGAGCAAACAATGGAAGTCGAAGGGCAGAGCCGTCCGGCATTAGTCGCCGAAACGCTGATGATCGCCTATACCTGACTGCCTACGCTTAGTTGGTGGAAAGCCGCTCAATCGCTGTGCGCCACACTTGCTTGCGCGCAGCGGAGGAGCGGATCAGGCGCGAACGCTTGCGCAAGCCGTGCGTATGGACGCCATGTGCCAGCATCAAGCCAATTCCGCCCAGCAGCATCACCTGAAATACGCCCTGGCTATCGCCTCGCCCGGACCAATTCAGCGCGGCAGCAGCCCCAATGGCGATACTAAAGCCAAAGACGAGCCAACCAACCCGGCGGTGCCGTCTAACAATTTCGTTTTCTTCTGACGCTAACTGAACCATCGCGGCTTTTTGAATAGCTGCCTCATCGACGCCACGCGCCAACAGGTCAGCGACTTGTTGCTTTGTTACAGCGCCAAGCCTTTCCCCACTGTCGGCCCGCCGAGGCGCGGTCACCCAATCTTCACTATAAGCAGCGATCCGCTCATGATCGGCAGCGATAGCAAGCTCGTCTGGGGAGCGAAAGTCGGTTTTGGGACCTTCTATAGATTGCGCCTGCGTCATGCGGCGATCCTCTCCCCAGCACGGACTGGATGATTAGCGTGAATAGAATTCGATCACGAGGTTCGGCTGCATCTGCACCGGATACGGCACATCGGCCAACTTCGGCGCCCGAATGTAGCTGCCCTTCATGTCATTGTGGTCGACATCCAGATAATCGGGAACATCACGTTCGCCGGACTCAATGGCTTCCAAGACCAGCGCCATATTGCGGCTCTTGTCCCGCACGGCGACCACGTCACCATCCTTCACCTGATAGGAAGGAATATTCACGCGCTTGCCGTTTACGGTCACATGGCCGTGGTTCACAAACTGGCGTGAGGCAAAAACGGTCGGTACGAATTTCATACGATAGACGACGGCGTCCAAGCGACGCTCCAGCAGACCGATCAGGTTCTCAGACGTGTCACCACGACGACGCACAGCCTCAGAATAGAGGCGACGGAACTGCTTCTCCGTGATGTTGCCGTAATAGCCTTTGAGCTGCTGCTTCGCACGAAGCTGCGTACCGAAATCGGTCGCCTTCTTGCGGCGCATGCCATGCTGGCCAGGGCCAGATTCGCGTTTGTTGATCGGGCTTTTCGGGCGGCCCCAAAGGTTGACGCCCAAACGGCGGTCAATCTTATGCTTCGCCTCAATGCGCTTAGACATAGATGTGGTCCTTTTTCAGGATGATGTTTGTTGTCCTGATAGTCTTGCCCGCGCCATCGGGATGGCTGGACAAGCGAGGTCGAGCGAACTTTGGCTCTACCTGCATTCTCAGAAAGTGAAGAGCAGCTTATAGTGGACTGGCAGCACTTTTGTCAAACCCCAGTCACACGATAAACCGGAGCCTTCCCCCAATGGCCAAGTCCGACCTGCCCATTCTCGACCAACGCCGCATCGAAGCCAACCTCGCAAAGCCGATCTATGAGGAGATGGCCGCGGTTCTAGGTGAGGCCAAGGCGCAAGAAATCCTGGGCGAGGCGATCAAGAAGCACGCTATCGCTCAAGGCCAATCCTATGCCGATGCCGCACGTGCCGAGGGTTCGGAGCCCTCTCTGCCAGGCTTTCGGGCACTCCTGCCGCAATGGCAGGCCGGCGGTGCACTAGAGATGGAGATGCTGGAGGAAACGCCGGAGAACGTGAACTTCAACATCACGCGCTGTCGCTATGCGGAGATGTATAAGGAGATGGGGCTTGGCCATATCGGGCACCTGCTATCCTGCAACCGAGATGGAACGTTCTGCGAGGGATATGATCCGTCGATCAAGTTTGAGCGAACCCGGACAATTATGAGTGGGGCAAGTCACTGCGATTTTCGGTATTCGGTGAAGAAGGACTAACAGCGCAGTGCAATCGCTTCTAGAGGATCGCACCTCAATGATTTTCAGGAAACCTCGACAGTATGAGAGCCCGCGAGCGATCAATTGCTGGATTCTGATAGCCACAGTTGCAGCAATGCTATTGGGCACCTTTCAACAGCGGTTGCAGGCCGTTGCCCCAAGCACATTAGTCCGTCCAATCCACGTGTAACTCACAGCGGCGGTGAATGGGGCCCGCCGGATAGAGCCGTCCCGTTAGACCAAAAGATTTTCGTCTCCGCGCACTATCGTGACAGCGACGAAACGTATTTGCTTTATCTGCCGCTCGGATACCGTGCGGGGTGGTTAAATAGAGGCAAAGCAAGCGATTTTGATCCAGACGCCGTGCAGAAGGGTGCAAGCTTCGCGTTTTGGATGCCCTCCATGCGCCACCCTGAAATGCCGATAGGTGTGACCGCGGCTGGCGGGGCTAGCACGTATAGGTGTGAGCAAGGGCGCCCACCGCCAGGGCCTGATGAATATCTGGTCACCATAAAGACGGGACACACTTTACACATCAATTATACATCCTGACCAAGAGTTGGCTCAAAGGTTGAATTTAGAGAAGAGCATGGCCTTTTTTCTATAAAATGTACGTGTACGGAACCAACCATGAGTTAAAAGAAGAAGAAAAATCATATCGTAAGAAATTACGAAACATTGTAAAAATTTGGATAGCGCGATTTATACTATAACATCTCATTTTTACCTATACCTTAGAAAAATTTTCAGAATTTAATCGGACATTCCGAGAGCTAATTATAGACATGCGATTTACTTCCAGGGCCAGCACCTAGACAAGTGGCAGGCGATAGTAGAGGCAAGTATTTCGTTGACGGATCAGTGGCGGGATGCAGCAAAGGCTCACCGGCGGTGCGCTGGAGATGGGGGTGCTGGAGAGCGCGAACTCCCGCGTCACCTGCTACCATCATGCTGAAATATACGGAAATGAGACTCGGGTTTCGGTGAACCGTGAGGAGTTCACCGGCTCGCGTCTTTCCGCTGCCGAATCCGGCGGCGGCGTGTATGATCGGTCTTCAATAACCCCGTCATTCCCAACATAGTGTACCCTCATGACCAGTAAAATCGCCATCGTCGGCACCGGCCTCGTCGGTCGCGCCTGGGCTATCGTATTTGCCCGTGCGGGCCACCCAGTCTCGATCTTCGATCCCTTGGACGGGGCATCGCAAAAAGCGCTGGGGCTGATCGAGGCGAACTTGCCCGATCTCGCCACGGCCAACCTGCTGCGCGGCGACACTCCCGCCGCCGTGCTCGCCCGCATCACCCGCGCCGATACTCTGGAGCAAGCGCTCGCAGGTGCCGTGCACTGCCAGGAAAGCGCGCCGGAGCGGGTGGAGGTCAAAGCCGCGCTGTACAAAGAGCTGGACAGCATCGCCGCGCCGGAGACCGTGTTGGCTTCCTCCACCAGCGGCATCCCGGCCTCGAAATTCACCGAGGGCTTGGCGAATCAACGGCGCTGCCTGGTGGCGCATCCGATCAACCCACCGCACATTATTCCCCTGGTGGAGATCGTGCCGGCCCCCTGGACCGACCCGGCCATCGTCCAGTAAACCCGCGACCTGATGTCGGCTGTCGGCCAAAGCCCAATCAGCACAACGCGTGAGATCAACGGGTTCATCGTCAACCGTCTACAGGGCGCTCTGCTGGGCGAGGCATTCCGGCTGGTGCAGGACGGTGTCTGTTCAGTCGCGGACGTGGACGCCGCAATCGCCGATGGCCTGGGCCTGCGCTGGTCCTTCATCGGGCCGTTCGAGACCATCGACCTCAATTCCGCCCAAGGCATTCCTGGCTATTGTGACATGCTGGGCCAACTCTACTATGATCTGGCCAAGGAACAGGCTGACCCGCGCGAGTGGACGCCCGAACTGGTCGCACAAATCAATGAGCAGCGGCGCGAAGCCCTGCCCCTCTCCGAACACCAGGCGCGCCAGGATTGGCGCGATCGTCGGCTGGCCGCTTTGGTCGGCCACAAGAAAACAGAAACACAGAAGGACTAACCCTCATGAGTGACCAAACCATCCGCATCGGCCTGATCGGCGCAGGCGGCAACACCCGCTCCCGTCACATCCCCGGCTTTCGTGAGCAATCCAATATCGAGGTCGTGGCCGTCGCCAACCGCACCCGCGCCTCCGGCCAGCAAGTGGCAGATGAGTTCGGCATCCCGACCGTCTATGACAATTGGCAAGACCTGCTGGCCGACCCGAACATCGACGCGGTCTGCATCGGCACCTGGCCCTACATGCACCGCACGCTGCTGATTGCGTCTCTGGAAGCCGGCAAGCACGTGCTGTGCGAGGCGCGCATGGCAATGGATTTGGGCGAGGCGCAGGAGATGCTGGCGGCCAGCCAGGAGCACCCGACGCTGGTTGCACAGATCGTGCCGGCGCCACACACGCTGGCCTTTGACCGCACCATTCAAGGCATGATCGCGGACGGCTATATCGGAGACATCATTACGGTCGACGCTCGCATCGCCGCGAACCGCGCCTTCCCTGATGCTGGCGGTGACGTGCATTGGCGGCAGAACCGGGATCTCTCCGGCAACAACGTCATGAACATGGGCATCTGGTATGAGGCGATGATGCGCTGGGTCGGGCAGGCGCGCACGGTCATGGCGGTGGGCCAGAATGTCGTGAAACATCGCATCGATGGCCAGGGCAATCGTGTCGCCATGCAAATTCCCGATCATGTCGACGTTGTCGGCCAGTTGGAGCAAGGCGGGCAAATGCGCTTCAACGTCTCCAGTGTCGTCGGCCACATGCCGAGCATGGCGGATGTCCACATCTTCGGCACAGAAGGCACCATTCGCCTGCACCAACCGGTTGGCGGTGCAATGGAGCTCAGCGCCGGGAAACGCGGCGATGCGGACCTGTCGCCGGTAGCCATTGATCCGGCAAAAAAGGGCGGCTGGCGTGTCGAAGCCGAGTTCTGCAACGCCGTGCGTGGCCTGGAGCCAGTAACCCACACCGACCTGACCACCGGCTGCAAATACATGGAGTGGACCGACGCCGTGACCCTGTCGCTGCGTCAGAACATGGCCGTGACGTTGCCGCTGTAGCGGGTTGGGGAGGCTGTCTTGGGTGATATAACCGTCATTGGTCTAGGCCTAATGGGGGCGGCTTTGGCGACAGCCTTCCAGAAAGCCGGCCATAAGCTAGTGGTCTGGAACCGGACGGCGGCAAAATGCCAGCCGTTCCGGGATGCTGGTGCCATCGCCGCACCTGACATAGCCTCCGCACTTGCGGCAACCCCCATCACCATTGTCTGCATTGACGACTACCCAGGCTCGCGAACATTGCTGAGCGCAGCCGCAACCAATGGCGATTTGGCCGGGAAAACCATCGTCCAATTGAGCACCGGCACGCCTGATGACGCCCGCCCGGCGCACGCCTGGATGCAGGCGCGGGGGGCTGCTTATCTCGATGGCGCAATCCTCAGCGGGCCCTCCGGAATTGGTACCAACCGGGCGCAAATATTACTGTCCGGTGATCTATCTGCGTGGGAAGCGCACGCCACGCTCTTGAGTTGCTTGGGTGGAACAGTGCGGTACGAGGCTGGGGATTCCGGGGCCGCATCAGCGCTCGATCTCGCCTGGCTGACGGTGTCGTACGGCTCTTTCACTGCAATCGCGCACGCCTGCATGATCTGTTCATCGGAGCAAATCGGCATTGACCGTTTTATCGACCTGTTCCCTGGCGATAGAAAAGTCAGCAATCTAGCCGGTGTCATCCGCGACAACGCCTTTGAAGAGCGGACGGCAACACTCTCGGTTTGGAAGAAAGCGTTGCAAAGCATCCAGGAGCAAGCACGCAACGCCGCGATTGACGCCGAATTCCCAGATTTCGTGGCTGGGCTTCTCGACCGCGCTGAAAAGGCCGGCCATGGAGACGAGAACGTCATGGCCATGATCAAAGTGATGACAGGAAAAAGCTGCCCGGCTGGATTAAGGTAGGGTCAGCAATTGCGGGATGTCGCGCAGGCAGCCCATCCTATTGGGTGAATCCCTCTTTTAAGGATCGTCAAAATAGACAAAACAGACCGGGCAAAAGTGTTGTCTGCTTATCAAAGGTATTTAACGGCTTTTGCTGAAAGCCACACTACACGACTCTCATTTTTTGCGGTTTCAAAGCGTTCCAGCAGGCAAGTGGTAACTGCTCACCCCCCCTCGTTGAACAGGGGTTTGCCGGAGGGCAATTGAGGTATTGACACCAGACCCGGCAGTTGATTCAAGCTGCGGATGATTTCGGAAACACTGGATTCGCTGAGCAACAAAGAGCTGATCGGTCTC
>CALKDI010000331.1 GCA_938084065.1 uncultured Alphaproteobacteria bacterium | reverse complement strand
TATATCAAAAGGGCGTCAGCGCCTATATGGACGCCGTCGAACAAGGGCTTGAGGCATCGCTCGCATATTTTGACGAGGTCAACCTGCGCGATCCAAATTTTGCGCCGGCACTGGCTCTGGGAGCGCTTGCCCGGATGTCATTGGCAAATGTCTACCGGGGCGATGAACTGGATCAACTAAGCCGTGTGGCAAAGCAGAAGGCTGAACTGGCGTACTCGTTGGATCCAACCGAGCCACTTACCCTTTTGGCCCTTGCTAGGACTCATTCCGGTTTAGGCAATCATAAGAAAGCCTTGGCACTTGCGTGGCAAGCCGTCGAGGCAAACCCCAATGACGCCTATTCCCGAGATCGACTTGCCCAAGTCGCCGTTGTCGCCGGTCATTTTGACTTAAGCATAGAACAATGCAACATTATGCTAGCGCTTAGCCCGCTCGATCCGAGGGGATCATTGGTCAAGGGGATTAAGGCGATAGCGTATTTCCTCAAGGGTGAATACCAGCAGAGCCTTGATACCGTACGGTCAGTGACTTCTCCAGAAAAGGTGAGCTTGAACATAACCTGCATCGAACCGATGAGTTTGTTTAAGCTTGGGCGGGAAGAGGAAGCGAAAGCTGCTATTGGGAAAACTTTGGCTAATTATCCCAAGCTTTCGGTTGCCCTTTTTCAGCGTGGGAATGGGAACTACGCGAAGACTGTGGTTGACCCTTGGGTTTCTGCCCTTCGCGAACTCGGCGTGCCGGAGGCGTGAGGCAGGGCGATGGCTGAGGCTCCCACACGCAAACTCGCTGCCATCCTGGCTGCCGACGTGGTCGGCTACTCACGGCTGATGCGGGCCGATGAGACCGGCACGCTCGCGGCGATGAAAGCGTTGTGGAGTGAGGTCGTGCAGCCTTCCGTGCGCTCTCACAGAGGCCGGGTGTTCAAGCTCATGGGCGACGGCATGCTGGCGGAGTTCGCCAGTGTCGTGGATGCGGCGAATGCAGCCGAGGCGATCCAGACAGCGGCGAACGAGCGGGCCTCGGACAAGCCCGAAGACAAGGCCATCCTTCTGCGCATCGGCATCAACCTCGGCGATGTGGTAGTAGACGGCTCGGACCTCTACGGCGACGGCGTCAACATCGCAGCTCGCTTGCAGGAGGTGGCAGGGCCGGGCGGGGTCGCCGTCTCCGCCAGCACCTAAGAATATCTCCGCGGCAAGACCACCATCACGTTCGCCGACGGCGGTGACCGCGAACTCAAGAATATTGACCAGGCGATCTCTGTTTGGCTTTGGCCTTCCTCCGCCAGCGAACCGAGCGCTCCGGAGGCCGCGAGCCAAACCTCCCGCCGCTCGTCCCAACCTTCCATCGCCGTCCTGCCTTTCAAAAACCTCTCGTCTGCCGAGGACGCTGAGTTCTTCGCCGACGGCATGACCGAGGATGTCATCAACGCCCTATCCAAATTCCGGTGGCTGTTCGTGATCGCGGGCGGGACGATGTTCACCTACAGAGAAAAGAACGCAAGCACCGCCCAGGTCGCAACCGACCTGGGCGTTCGGTTCGTTATGGAGGGCAGTGTCCGCCAAGCCGGGCAGCGCCTGCGTGTATCGGTGCAATTGAATGACACTGACACTGGCAACTCCATCTGGAGCCAGCGCTATGATCGTGAATTGGATGATATCTTCGTCATCCAGGACGAAATCACCAACGCCATAGCCGCCGCCATCGCGCCAGAGATCGAGCGCCTTGAGCGTCGACGAGCCGACAATGCACAACCCGCCGAGGTCGATACCTGGCTTGTCTACCAGAAAGGACTGAGTGCTGCCGATGAGTCACTCGAAGGGAAACTCATCGAAGCGATAGGGTATTTCGATGAGGTCAATCGGCTGGACCCGAAATTCGCTCCGGCATATGCGTGGGGGGCATTGGTCCGAATGACAATGGCAAATGTCTATCGCGGCAATGAGCTGGCCGATTTAAGCCGCGTGGCGAAGGAAAAGGCAGAGATGGCTTATAAGCTGGACCCTGCCGAACCGCTCGCCCTGTTGGCCGCCGCGCGGATTCAAACCGGGCTGGGTAATCATGAGCTGGCTTTGGCGCAGGCATGGAAGGCCGTGGAAGCCAATACCAACAGCGCTCATGCGCGAAGGCGGCTTGGGCACGTGCTTCTGACTGCCGGACAGCATGAAGCGGCGCTCGAGCAATTCGACAAAGCGCTATCGGTCAGCCTGCTTGATCCGACTGAAACAATGATCAAAGGGCTCAAAGCATTCTCCCACTTTGCCTTGGGCGAATTTGACAAGGGGCTGGCGGCGGTTCGGTCGGTAAACTCGCCTAAGCGGATGAATATCCTGGTTCGTTGTGTAGAGCCCCTGAACCTGTTCAAGCTCGGGCACCCGGAGGAGGCACGGAGTATCATGGCGGGAGTCCGCGCCGATTTCCCGCAAATCTCGATAGCCTCAATCTACGCAGGTATAAAACACCATGCCGAGAACATTCGGGACCCGGTCATAGCCACCCTCCGCGAACTTGGCGTGCCGGAGGAGTGAAGGGGGGATAGAATCCAAATGAGGAAGAAGAAATGAGCCAATACACGGACGACTGCGAAGCCATCCGCCAACTCGCCGCGCAGTACAATTGGTGCCTGGATGCCGGCGAGATAGAGGGCTGGGTCGCCTGCTTTACCGAAGACGGTGTGTTTTCCTGCGTCGGCCTGCCCGAAGGTGACCCGCGTGGCGGCTCACATACAGGCCACGACGCCATCCGCGCCTACCACAAATCGCACTTTGCCATCAACAAGGGCCGGGTCCGCCACTGGAATTGGAACCTGCTGATCGATGTGACTGACGATGAAGCCACTCTCCGCTGCTATTTCAATGCGTTCGGCGCTGGAAGGGGGGAGACCGCAGAGTTGCGATTCACCGGGTTCTACCGGGATACGCTGCGACGCACCGGCGATGGCTGGCGGTTCGTGACCCGGGAAGTCACGCTCGATCCGGCGTAAAAATTAGCGGCGCGTAGGTGTTATAACGCCTATACCTGTTTGAACGATTATCGCCGAGCACGCTTGTGCGTGCCCTGAATTCTAGCTGGAGAGCAGGAGCTTTCTTCCTTTGCAACGCAAGCTTGCCGCCATTCTGGCCGCCGATGTGGTGGGCTACTCGCGTTTGATGCGTGCCGATGAGACTGGCACGCTCTCGGCGATGAAGGCGCTGTGGGCGGAGGTGGTTCAGCCGTCGGTGCGAGCGCATCGGGGGCGGGTGTTCAAGCTGATGGGCGATGGCATGTTGGCGGAGTTTGGTTCGGTGGTGGACGCTGCCAATGCTGCTGAAGCGATGCAGGTGGCGGCGAATGCTCGGGCGGAGGGTATTGAGGCCGAAGACCGCCGCATCCAACTGCGCATCGGGATTAACCTGGGCGATGTGGTGGTTGACGGCGCGGACCTCTATGGCGACGGCGTCAACATTGCGGCGAGGTTGCAGGAAGTGGCGCCGGTTGGAGGCATCGCGGTTTCCGCCGGCACCCACGAATACCTCCTCGGTAAGACCGCTATCACCTTCGCCGACGTCGGCGAACGCACCCTCAAGAACATCGATCAGCCCGTCCATATCTGGCTCTGGCCATCCGCCGGTGAGGCAGTCGCCGCACCAACCCTAACCCTCAGCCGTTCCTCCCAACCCTCCATCGCCGTCCTGCCGTTCCAGAACCTCTCCTCCGCCCCAGACGCCGAGTTCTTTGCCGATGGCATGACCGAGGACGTGATCAACGCCCTATCCAAGTTCCGTTGGCTGTTCGTGATCGCCCGCGGCACCATGTCGACCTATAAGGGCATGAGTGCCAGCACCGCCCAAGTCGCGACTGACCTGGGCGTGCGCTATGTCCTGGAAGGCAGCATTCGTCAGGCAGGCCAACGCATCCGCGTTTCGGTGCAACTGGTCGATACGGAGGCGGGCACGCAACTCTGGACCCAGCGCTTTGACCGGCAGGTGGATGACCTATTCGCCATTCAGGACGAGATCACCAACGCCATTGCCCGAGCCATTGCACCAGAGATCGAGCGCTTTGAGCGGCGCCGTGCCAACACCGCGCCGCCGACCGAGGTAGACGCATGGCTGGTCTACCAAAAGGGGATGAGCATCGCCACAGAGCGGGCCGAAGAAAAGATGGTGGAAGCGATTCAATACTTCGACCGGGCGCATGAGTTAGACCCGAAATTCACCCCGGCATTGGCGATGAGCGCCATAACCAGGATGATCCTCGCCTATGTTTATCGAAGCGACCAGTTTGATGAGATTATCCCGGTCGCCAGGGCGAAAACAGAATTGGCATTGTCGTTAGACCCATCCGACCCTTTAGCGATGTTGGCTAATGCCCGTCTGCTTTTAGATGCTGGCCACCACGCTCAGGCGTTGGCTCAAGTAAAAAAGGCCACGGCTGTCAATCCTAACAATGCCTACGTACATTATCGGGCCGCCCACGCAGGACTCGTGTCGGCCAATTTCGACGAATGCTTTTATCATTCTGATAGAGTCTTGGCACTTAGTCCTTTCGATCCGGCAGAACATATCGTCCGGGCGTTTCAAGCCCTGAGTCTCTATTTAAAAGGCGAAATTACGGAAGCGCGAGACGCGTACCTGGCCATCAACAACCCTAGAACACTGAATTTCAATCAACGTACGATCGATGCACTGATTTTGATGAAACTCGACCGAATGGAGGAGGCGCGAGCGTCAATCGCCGAGATCAAGGCGGAGTATCCTCAATTTTCGGTCTCCATTATAGCACGTGGCAACCGGAGTTACGCCCCGGACTTTATCAACCCGATCCTTGAAGGCCTCCGCGAACTCGGCGTGCCGGAGGAGTAGGGCTAGGCCCCAGGGCTAACGCATGAAATTTCTGAGGTGAGTTGACAGCAGGGTTGAATCTGGTGTGATTCAGAGAGTCTCCGATATTGAGGAGGCGACGATGGCGGCGGGCGATTTGGTGGCGCATTTTTCGGGGATACATGACCCACGG
>CALKDI010000330.1 GCA_938084065.1 uncultured Alphaproteobacteria bacterium | reverse complement strand
TGCCACCGCAGCCGGCTTTTTCATCTTCAGCGAGGTGCCGACTTTGGCAACGGTGATCGGTGCGTCGATCATCGTCGCGTCAACGCTGTATATCGCCGTGCAGGGCTCCAGCAAGTAGTGTTTGGCTTAAGCTTGGCCGTCACTTTTGTCTTGCAAATCTCGCGCTTTGTAGGCCGCCTTTCGCTCTTCGCCGCGGGCACGTATTGGGAAGATAACGCCTATTCCCAATATTGCTGAGAAGACGGTGTTTGCGACAAAAACAGTCTGAACATTCCATATGTCATCGACATTCGGTGCTGGAACACTCAGGTCACCCGCGCTCATAATCGCGAAAATAATGTAATTTCCGAGACCGTTGAGCAAAAGCGACATGACAAAAAACACCGGGACCAAAACGATTAGCAATCGCCCTACCAAGTTCCATTCCGGAACCTTCTGCGCCCGACTAAAGTAAATTTTTGACATAAAAAGAGACGCGAATGCTGGCGCGGCGGCAACCAACATAATGCCGGTTGTCAGAAATGCGCTTATGCCCAAAGCAGGTAGAGCGCCGATTAATACGGGTATAGCGATCCACAAACCCAATGAAATTGCGATGTAATAAAGACAGGTATTTTTAAAATCCATCGGGATATCTTTCGACCTCTTGTCCAACATTGCGATGAGATATTCACCGCAAATCGCACCTCATGTCCATCGGCATAGATATGAGCATGGCCCGATTACGGTACCGCCATCCAGGTGTCAATCTTTCCAGCCGGCACCTGTGCCAACGCAGTGAGTGTACGCCGGCTTTCGAATGCGGTACCCATCGGCCTCCGTATTTTGGTGGCGCAGCACTCAGTTCCAAACGATACGCTGCGTCGGTTTTCAGACTTGAGGCCCTCCCATGGCTCCGATCCGCGTGGCTGTCGATATTGGCGGCACTTTCACTGACCTGCAGATTCTGGATGAGGCAAGCGGCGCCTGTTGGGCGTTCAAGACGCCAACCACACCCGCCGATCCGTCAGAAGGATTGCTGGCGGGCTTAGCTGGCGCAGCAGAGCGATACGGGTTTGCGCTTGGCGATATCGGCCTGATTCTGCACGGCACCACGATAGCGACCAACGCCGTACTGGAGCGCAAACTGGCCAAAGGCGCGCTGCTGACCACCCACGGCTTCCGCGATGTGCTGGAAATCGGTCGGCATTTGCGCACTGACATTTATGGCCTGAAGTCTGAGCCACGCTCGCTGCTGATCCCGCGCCAGCATCGCTATGACGTAACAGAGCGCATTCTTGCTGACGGCGCTGTTGAGACGGCGCTGGACGAGCAACAGGTCCGTGATCTGGCGCAAGAACTCTCGGATGAGGGTATCGAGGCTATCGCTGTTTGCTATCTGCATGCCTATCGAAACTCTGTCCACGAAGTTCGCACGTTACTGATCTTGCGGGAGGTAGCCCCACACATCCGGGTTTCTCTCTCTCACCGGGTCAGCCCGGAAATGCGGGAGTTTGAGAGGACTTCAACCACGGTGCTCAATGCCGTGTTGATGCCAGTCGTCGGTGCTTATCTGGAGCGGATTGAGGCACGATTGGCAGGTGCTGGCATCACAGCAACGCTGTATCTTGTGCAGTCGAATGGCGGCGTGACAACGCCTGATACCGCAGCGGAACAGCCGGCGCGGCTGCTGCTGTCTGGCCCCTCTGGCGGCGCTATGGCGATGCAGCAATTGGCGGTTCAGATGAGCGAGCCGAATTTGGTTGGTCTCGATATGGGCGGCACATCGACCGATGTAGCGATTGTGCGCGACGGCCAAACAACGGTCGTGACCGAAGGCGCAATCGACGGCCTGCCAGTGCGGTTGCCGATGATTGAGATTCGGACCATCGGCGCTGGCGGCGGCTCCATCGGCTATCAAGACACCGGCGGCGGTCTGCGCGTTGGTCCGGAAAGCGCCGGAGCGGTACCAGGGCCAGCCTGCTATGGTAAAGGTGGTTTGCGGCCCGCGGTCACTGATGCAAATGCCGTGCGCGGCGTGTTCGACCCAGACTTCTTCCTGGGCGGAGCCATGACACTTTATCTGGATCGGGCAGAGGCGGCTGTTGATGCTCTGGCCAGCCCGCTGGGCATTGAGCGCTTGCGGGCTGCCGCGGGCATGGTGCAAATCGCCAACGCAGCTATGGCCAGCGCGGCCCGGCTCAGCCTCTTCGAGAAAGGCGCAGATCCTCGGGATTTTGTGCTGGTTCCGTTTGGTGGCGCCGCCGGGCTGCACGCCATCGGCGTTGCTGAGGAGCTGGACATGGGTCGGGTGCTGTTCCCTGCCGACCCAGGCACCCTATCCGCGCGCGGGATTTTGTTCGCTGATATTGCACACGATCTGGCTGAAACGCGCTTGCTGCCCGCGACAGCCGGTTCCTTGCCGCTATTGAATGAGATGGCTGGGCGCTTACGCGATGCGGGTGTGGCGGTACTGAATAGGGATAATGTTCCGGCTGAGCAACAGCGCTTAGACTTGTCAGCCGACATGCGATATCGTGGCCAAGGTTATGAAATGCTTGTGTCTTGGGAGGGTGATATTGACGAGGCTGGGCTGGAGAAAGCAGTTGCCGCCTTCCACGCACTGCACCTGGAACGCTTTGCCCATCAGGACCTGGATGACGCGCCAGAGATCGTTACCCTGCGGCTCGTGGCCCGCGGCCTGCTCGACAAGACCGACGCCAACGTGACAGCGGCGTATACCAGTGGCGAGCCGAAGGGCAGTCGCGCCGTCGACGGCGTCACGACACCTGTCTACGCGCGGGAAGCCATTGGCGATACGCCAGTCGCTGGGCCGATCATTATTGAGGAAGATTACACAACACTATGGCTGCCGGCCGGATGGTCAATCCGACATGCAGGTGCTGGCAATTTGATGGCGGAGAAGCGCTAGGCGCCAAACACGAGCTTCTTGCTCAGGGTGAAGAAGGAGGGAACGGCTCGGCGCTAGAATTCGCCGCCGTTACGTCTAAATTGCGAACGAGCTACCACATCCACAAGATGCTGTAGCATTCGGATTTTTCACGACAAATGCTGCGCCAGAGAGGTCTTCAACATAGTCGACCTCACTGCCGGCCAAGAGGTCAAGCGAGACCTCATCCACGACCAATGGCACGCCGTGATACTCGAACACGTGATCGTCTTCGGCGGTCTCTTTCGAGAAATCGAAGCCGTATTGAAAGCCGCTGCAGCCACCACCTGACACAGTCAGGCGCAACATAAGGCCATCGTCGCCTTCCATTTTGCGCAGGTGGGCAACGCGGTCGGCGGCGGCTTTGCTGAGGCCGACGGAGGGAGTATCGATCATGGCGTCAGGCATCGAATGTCTTCCTAATGGCTGTCGAGGAAAAATTGCCTCGCGGCTCACGGGTTGTGTTCTGATAGCACATATTTAGAACTGCGACAGCCATCGTCAAACGCTAGCATCATGCTGGTGCAAAATTTCGGCCCAAGGGAGCACCTGGTGCCAGCCATCTACGCCAGCGATCCGGCCAAATCCCGCGGTCGCCTGTATCCTGAAGCTGACGCGATCAACAGGTCGCCATTTCAGCGAGACCGCGACCGGATTATCCATAGCAACGCCTTTCGCAGGCTGAAGCACAAGACCCAGGTCTTTGTCTATCACGAGGGCGACTATTACCGCACCCGCCTGACCCACTCCATCGAGGTAGCCCAGATAGCCCGCACCATCTGCCGCGAGTTGGGGCTGAACGAAGATTTGGCGGAAGCGCTGGCGCTGGCGCACGATCTGGGCCACACGCCTTTTGGCCACGCAGGCGAAGAGGCCTTAAGCGCCAAGCTGGAAGGCGCGGGCGGGTTTGACCACAACGCCCAGACCCTGCGGATTCTCACCAAGCTGGAACGGCGCTATGCGGAGTTCGATGGGCTCAACTTGACATGGGAATCGCTGGAGGGCGTGGTCAAACACAATGGACCATTACTCGGGCCCAACGCCGTCAAGCAGCGGCCCCTGTCCTACGGTATCGCGGACTATGACGCGCAGCATCCCCTGGAATTGACGGGCTTCCCCAGCCCAGAGGCGCAAATCGCGTCTCTGGCAGATGACATCGCCTATAACAATCACGACTTTGACGACGGGTTGCGGGCTGGCCTGTTTGAGTTGGACGAGATAGCGGACCTGCCGTTGATCGGCACCCTTCTGGCCGAAGTTCAGGGCAAATACCCTGGCCTGGACCGGCAGCGAACCATCTATGAGACCATCCGCCGGATGATTGGCGCCATGGTCTATGACCTGACAGACGAGACCCGCAGGTGCCTGGATGCTCGAGCACCGGGTAGTGCAGAGGCCATTCGTGCCATGTCAGGACCAGTCGCATCGTTCTCCGCTGGCATGGCGCGCGACTTGGACGCCTTGCGCGACTTCCTGATGCATCGCATGTATCGACACTACAAAGTGAACCGGATGACCGTCAGGGCGAAAAGGGTTGTGAGCGATCTCTTCGAGGAGTTCGTGAGCGAGCCGCAAATCCTGCCGCCGGACTGGTTTGCTGAGACCGACGAACCAAACGGCTTGCAGACGCAGCGGGTGGTCGGCGACTACATCGCCGGTATGACCGACCGCTTTGCATTGCGCGAGCATCAACGCCTCTTTGATAATGATGATAGCCAATTATGAATGTCTTCAATCACTTCCTTGATATAGTTCAGACAGAGCTGCAGCAGTTGATGGCTGATGGCTTCCTGCCACAAGGGCTTGCGCTCGATCGGGTAACGGTCGAACCGCCGCGAGACCCTAGCCATGGCGACCTGTCCACCAACGCTGCCATGGTGCTGGCGAAGGCTGCCGGACAGAAACCGCGGGACCTGGCAGAAAAACTGGCAACTGCACTGGCAGGCAATGCAGACATCGCCTCGACAGAGGTCGCCGGCCCGGGCTTTCTGAACCTGCGGCTGCATTCGGCCTTCTGGCAATCCAGAGTTGGCGACATCCTCCAGGCCAAAGAAAATTACGGAAACAGTAACTTAGGTCAAAACATCAAAGTCAATGTGGAGTATGTTTCCGCTAACCCGACGGGGCCGATGCACATTGGCCATGCCCGCGGTGCGGTGGTTGGCGATGCGCTGGCGCGGCTGCTGTCGAAAGCCGGCCATGATGTTGCCAAGGAGTATTATGTCAACGACGCGGGCGCTCAGGTCGACGTACTCGCGCGTTCGGTCTTCCTCCGCTACCGAGAAGCGTTGGGCGAGGATATTGGTGAGATTCCAGCGGGCCTATACCCCGGTGATTATCTGGTTCCGGTCGGAAAGGCACTCGCGGATACCCATGGCCCGGCGTTGAAAGACCAGGATGAGGCCGATTGGCTGCCGATGGTTCGTGATTTCGCGATCGATGCGATGATGGACCTAATCCGCAGCGATCTGGAGCAACTGGGCGTCGCCCATGATCTGTTCTCGTCGGAGCGGGCGCTGGTGCGGGATGGCGCGGTGGATCGTGCTCTGGAGACGCTGGATCAGGCTGGATTGATCTATACCGGCGTGCTGGAGCCGCCGAAAGGCAAGCTGCCTGATGACTGGGAAGAACGGCCTCAGACCCTGTTTAAGGCAACGGAATTCGGCGATGATGTCGATCGGCCTGTAAAGAAGTCCGATGGCTCCTGGACCTATTTTGCCAGCGATGTCGCCTACCATCAGGATAAGGTGAACCGCGGCTTTACGCAGTTGATCGATGTGTGGGGCGCCGATCATGGCGGCTATGTCAAGCGCGTGGCGGCGTCGGTTAAAGCAATGACTGGCGGCAAGGCAGTGTTGGATGTGAAGCTCTGCCAACTGGTGCGGCTGATGCGAGATGGCGAGCAAGTCCGCATGTCCAAACGCTCCGGCGATTTCATCACGCTGCGCGAGCTGGTGGACGAGGTCGGCCGCGATGTGGTGCGCTTCATCATGCTAACCCGCAAGAACGATGCGCCGTTAGACTTTGATTTGGCTAAAGTTTTGGAAGAAAGTCGGGATAATCCGGTGTTCTATGTGCAATACGCCCATGCCCGTGCTCACTCAGTGCTGCGCCATGCGAAAGACGCATTCGGTGCCGATGCTGTCACCGCTGACGCGCTGGCCGGTGCGGATCTCTCGCAATTGACTGACGAGGATGAGCTGGGCCTGGTCCGCACTCTGGCCAATTGGCCCCGAATCGTGGAGCAAGCGGCAATTGCGCATGAACCACACCGAATCGCGTTCTATCTTGCCGAAGTGGCGGCAGCTTTTCATGCGCTGTGGAACAAAGGGCGGGAGGATGCCACCCTGCGGTTTATTCGAGAAGATGCGCCGGTACAAACGATGGCCCGCCTCGCGTTGATTACGGCAATGGCGACAGTCGTTGCCTCTGGTTTAAATGTTATGGGCGTTCAGCCCAAGGAGAGCATGTGAGTGTTGTTTGGCCGCGAACCAACCGACCGCAATGATGACCCGGACTACGAGACGCGCCCAGGCTTGCTAAAGCGCGGCTTTCGCTGGTTCGTAGTGGCGCTTGTCGTGCTGTTGGGTGGCGGCCTTGCGGTTTGGGTCGTGACCGGTCCGCCGCCATCATCGCCTCCAGTTATCGCCGGCTCCAACCTGCCTGACCGCCGCGCGCCTGGCGACCAAAGCGGTTTGGTGCCAAACCAAGACCAGCCAATCTACGAACGCGTCAGCCCAGGGAGTGAAACGGATCGCGGCCAGGAATTGCTGAAAGAGCCTGAGCGCCCAATGAATCAAGCCAGCGTAGCAGACCAGGCTAAGGCGCAGGATCAGGCGCTGGCAGCCGGCTCGACAGGTGGTGGCCAGGCACCAGCGGCTGATCGGCCTGATACTTTGCAGCCAGGCACGCCGCCGGTGACCAAGAACGCAATTCAATCGCCGCCGCTGTCCATTCCGAAAATACCTTTGGATACGACACCGGTGCAGCCACGCGCTGAAGAATACCGCATTCAGATTGCATCGGTCCGCACGCCCGAAATTGCTGAGTCGGAATGGAATCGGATCAGTCGTCGCCATCCGGACCTGCTGAGCCAGCTCACACCAACGTTTGGCCGGTTCGAGACGGCAACCAATGGCACCTATTTCCGCGTTCAAGGCGGTCCATTAGCAGACAAAGCACTGGCGGACCTGCTGTGTGCGCAATTGGTTGCCCGAAAGGTCGATTGCATTGTCATCTCGCCCTAGAGCCTGTGTGCTGGGCCTATCGGGCCTGATGGTGACGGCGGATGAAGCGGCATTCTTTGC
>CALKDI010000329.1 GCA_938084065.1 uncultured Alphaproteobacteria bacterium | reverse complement strand
TCAACTGCCGGGTCTGGTGTCAATACCTCAATTGCCCTCCGGCAAACCCCTGTTCAACGAGGGGGGTGAGCAGTTACCATTATTTCATGAATTTTTTGGAAATTCATTACACCCACCCCAGACAATTGCTTAAACCAAATGGCCGTGACAGATCAGAATTAAACGCCGCTCTTATCGCGTTTCCGGTCAAGCACGCGAAATACCCGCCCATCGATACAGGCCAGTCCGCCCAGGATCAGCATCAGGCCAGCAAAATGACGGAGCAACAGCGTCTCACCCGACCACGCCCAGACCGATGGCAAGCGGCGGGATGATGAACGTCACCAACAGCAGGTTCGTTGGCCCGGCCAGGTCCAGAATTCTGAAATAGAGGTAGTAGGCCAACGCGGTCGAGAGCACGGCGATGCACACTACGGCACCGACTGTCTCCAAAGAGACACCCGGCAAAGTCCATGGTTGCTCAAAGTACAAGGCGAACGGCAGCAGGATTGCGGTTGAGCACGTCAATTGCCCGGCAGCGGTCTGTAATGGCTGCATGCCCATTTTGGCAAAGCGCCGCCCGTATATGCCGGCGAACACATAGCTAACCGCGGCTCCCAGACAGGCAATTTGCGCCCAGACCGAAACTCGCCTCGGCATCGCAATCCCCATCAACGCAAGTGCCACATAGAGCGCAACCACCGCCAGCCCGACTCGCAAACTGGCAAGGGTCAACGGAGGCACTTCGTTGATCGCAACGCCGGTAAAGAAATAAGCACCGCTCCAAAGCGCTGACAGCCCAAGCACTAGCCCCCAGGCAAGCAGGTTCATCGGGCGGTTGGCAGTGGCAGTAGTCATGGCGGCGCTGTCCAATAGCGTGAGAGGCCGCTATTGGCACTGATTTGGCGGCTTAGGTCAGCCCGGTTCGTGTGATTGGAGGGTGGTAATGCCGTCAGCCAATCAGCCACTGAATCGCCAAAAGACTACGGCCCGGAATTTTAACTCCGAGCCGCAGGAACTTTAAGGGCGTTTCCCAGATCCCTGACCAGCGCGGACCGGCGGGCTACTTACATGGTATCTTATCCCTTGCCGATCGGGATCCGAGATGATTTCGGCTCGGCGTCCGCCGGTTTTGGGATGGTAACCTTCAGGACGCCATCTTTGAAGCTGGCCTTGACCCCGTCCGGATCGGCTTTGAACGCAAGCGGAATGGAGCGTTGGAAGCTGCCGTAGGAGCGTTCGACGAGGCGATATTTCTTGTCCTCGTCCTCCTTGGTCTCCTCGGCCTTTTTCTCACCCTTGATGGTCAGGATGTTATCGACCAGCGAGAGGTGCATATCGTCCTCGGCGACGCCCGGCAGTTCAGCTGTCACGGTCATCTCGTCATCAGTTTCCGCGACATCGACGGTTGGTGCCAGAAAGCGGCCATCGGGATTACTCCAATTGGATGGCAGGCCACGGCCAAATTGTTCGAAGAGGCTGTTCATTTCACGATGCAGCGAATGGAACGGATCCTTGTCTGAAGACGAGCTCCAAAGCGATGGAAGCAAACTCATGGCTAACCCTCCTTCTTAAGAAAGCGTATCACGTTACAGCACATTGCATGTGCTCGTTGATGTGCTGTTGAGAAGAATTTGGTATTGAATTCGGCGGAAGCAATTGATCCAAATCAAGCCAAAAAAAAGTTTGCGTCCCTTGATCAGATCCAGAGCGGAGCCGACCGAGGATTGCGGCTAAAGCCGTTGAACCGATATCTGCGTTGAAGCTTCCGCGACATCGCTAATGCCAGGCAAAGCCGTCTGCGCCCCAAACCCTGTGCAGGCTAATCCTGCTGTGGCGCTTGCCTTTTTCAAAGCATCGGAAAGCACGTCACCCTCAGCCAAAGCCGCAGCCATGCCGCCGACAAAGGCATCGCCTGCTCCGGTCGTGTCAACGATTTCCACCGGGAGCACGGAGGCTCGCCACATATCACCTGCTGCGGTCACCGCCACGGCACCCTCGCCGCCCAACGTGGCGACGACAGTTGCGTTCAGCCGCAGCGCCAGTGCTCGGGCCAGGGCAGGGTAATCGTCTGTTGCCGCGACCCCCACCTGAGCCGCCAGCGCCGCCGCCTCCAACTCGTTCACCACCCAATAGTCCACTGCGCCCCACGCCTCCGCCGGCAATTCGCCAAAGGGGGCGAGGTTGAGCACGGTTACGGCGCCCGCCGCCTTTGCCTGCACCAAAGCCGCGGCGGTCTCCTCAAACGGCACTTCCATCTGGCAGACCAGCACGTCGCCGGCGCGGATGTTGGCAAGCTGGTCGGCCCGCACCGAGAGGTTGGCGCCGCTGGCGACGACGATGGCGTTCTCCCCATCCTCCGCCACCATCACGGCGGCGAGGCCGGTCGGACGCTCGGCGATCCTCACGCGGGCGGTATCAATGCCTGCAGCCTGCATCGCGGCCATCGGCGGGCCGGCCATGACATCATCGCCCACCGCACCGATCATTCGCACGTCCGCCCCCAGCTTCGCCATGGCGACAGCCTGGTTACAGCCCTTACCGCCTGGAACCAACGCATAGCCGCCGGTCAGCACTGTCTCACCCGGCACCGGCAGATGCCTGACGCCGAGCCCGATATCCGTGTTGATGGAGCCAAAAACGATGACCGCCATGGCGCGGCGAGCCTAGCTAAGCCGTTCCAGCACTTCCTCTGCGCTGGAAATGCCGTATTCGCCGGAGGGCTCAACGCAGATTTCCTGCACGACGTTGTTATCGATCACCATGGCGTACCGCTTGGAGCGAACACCGTAACCGCGGGCGCTCATGTCGGTGGTGATGCCGATGGCCTCAGCGAATTCAGCGATGCCGTCGGAGAGCATGGTCACCCGGCCCGTCGCGCCATGGGCCTCGCCCCATGCTTTCATCACCGGCGCGTCGTTTACGCTGATGCAGGCCACCTCGTCCACGCCCTTGGCTTTGATGTCGTCGGCAAGCCTGACGAAGCCTGGCAGATGCTTGGCCGAGCAGGTGCGGGTGAAGGCGCCCGGCACCGCGAACAGCACCACCTTCTTGCCGCCCAGCAGCTCGTGCGCCGGCTTGGCCTCCGGCCCGCCGCTGTCGCCGATGAAGTAGAGATTAACGTTCGGGATCGTGTCACCAGCTTTGATGGTCATGGGCGGAACTCCGCATTTTTGAGAATCGGAAAATGATGCCGCCATTCAAGCCGAGCCGCGTTTCTGCGTCTAGTCCCGCTTGCGCCTCAGAAGGGCAGATAAATCACCGCGACTATCCACAAGGCGGCCAGTGCGATGGCGGCCACAGCCCAGGTGCGGGCAGCGTTGATGTCCAGCGAACGCCGAACAAATCCGCCGCGGTTCCGGGTGAGGTTCTCCGAAAATTTGCAATCAGTTGTTTGCATTGCCAGGTCCTCCAGCCACTGCCGTCGGTCATTCTGACCGGTTGGGCTATGGGGCGATCACTGCAATGTAGTGATGGGGACTGGATACGACTGTAAACCAAGTCACACGTCGCGGAAGAAAGTTGGAAAATTTTCGCGGCCGTGAATGGGTTCGCTCCGACTTCAGAAATCAATGCAGCGCCCGTTGATTTCCCAATCGCCATAGCGGGTGGGATCCGGCTTGTTTGGATCTTCGCCAGCGGGTGGCGGCTGCTTCTGCGCGCCGGGGTCTCTGTAAATTGTCGGACCCGCGGGCTCGGATGGGGTGTCGGTCGGCAGCTTGGCGTTGTCTGTCATCGTCTGTCGCTTTCGGCAATCGGGCTTTGGTTGTGGTATATAGTGCACCCCAGGCTACAGGCCAGTCGCTTGATTCCCTCGGCGTTCACCACCACCTTGGCCACAACGAAACATTTGGTGTGAGAGACGGCAAAACCCATGGCCCGAACCTATTTCTTAATGGCGGCAATGACTGCGGTATTTCTGGCGGCTGGCTGGCTTTTGGGCGGATCAGGCGGCATGGTCATTGCCTTCGTGATCGCGCTGGCCACCAATGCTTTCGCCTATTGGAACTCCGACAAGATGGTGCTGCGCATGCACAACGCGCACCCGATCACGCGGGAGGAGGCGCCTGGGCTCTATGAGATGATTGAGCAATTGGCGGATCGTGCTGAGTTGCCAATGCCCAAAGTCTATGTGATTGACGAGGACCAACCGAACGCGTTTGCCACGGGTCGCAATCCGGCGAACGCTGCCGTTGCCGCAACCACTGGCCTACTACACCGCCTCAGCCAAGAGGAGGTGATGGGCGTGATGGCGCATGAGCTGGCGCACATCAAGAACCGCGATACGCTGACGATGACGATCACCGCGACACTGGCCGGCGCGGTCGGCATGCTGGCAAATATCGCCTCCATGCAGATGATGTTCGGCGGCAACCGCAACAACCCGATGGGCATAATCGGCGTTGTCCTGACCATGGTTCTGGCACCGTTGGCGGCCACCATGGTGCAGATGGCGATCAGCCGCGCCCGCGAGTATAAGGCGGATGCATTGGGCGCCGAAATCTGTGGTGAGCCCTTGTGGCTAGCCAATGCTCTGGCGGATCTGAGCCGGGGCGCTGGGCAAATCGACAATGAACGAGCGGAGCGCAACCCGGCAACAGCGCATATGTTCATCGTAAATCCGTTGCATGCGCGCGCTATTGATGGTTTGTTCGCGACCCATCCGCCGATGGAGGAACGAATTCGTCGGCTGCAAGCTATGGCCGGTGGCCGCGGCGGCAGCTTGGCAGGTCGCAGCCCCTCCGGCCCCTGGGGCTAGGACGGCTTACCGCGATCTGATGGATCGGACGTTGCTCTAGGCGTCAAATTTTCTAAGGTTTGCTATCATCATGCCGAATGAGCGCCCACCCCGGCCCTCCGACCGCGGCGGCGCCAGCCGTCCATCCAGCGCCTTTCGTCCGGCTCGCGCAATCCGGGCGCCGCAACCGCCGTCGCCTCGCTATGCCGCGCAACAAGTGCTGCATCAGGTTCTGGACCGCCGTCGCCCTCTGGATGAAGCGATCTTGGAAGAACCAAGCTGGACCAAAATTCATGGCCGCGACCGCGGCTTTGCCCGCGTTCTGGTGACAACGGTTCTGCGCCGTCTGGGCCAGATCGACGATGCGCTCGGCCATTTCGTTCAGCGTGAGCCTGAAGGCAAAGACGCCTACGTCAAAAACGTGCTGCGCTTGGCTGCGGCGCAGTTGATGTTCCTGGATACGCCGCCCCATGCCGCGGTCGATCAAGCGACCAGCATGACGCGCGGCACCGGCATGAAATCCATGGTCAATGCCGTGCTGCGCCGCCTGTCCGAGGCACGCGGCACCTTGTTCAAGGAGCAAGACGCCGACAAATTAAACGTGCCGGATTGGCTCTGGCGCAGCTGGTGCGACGCTTATGGCGAGCCAACCACGCGGGCGATCATCCGGGCGCAAATACAAGAGCCGCCGCTGGATATCACGCTGCGTGCCGGGGAACACCCGGATATTTGGGCAGAGCGACTTAAGGGACGGCTGATGCCGACCGGCACGATCCGCATCCCAAGGGCTAGCCATGTGCCATCCCTGCTTGGCTTCGGCCAAGGGGCCTGGTGGGTTCAGGACGCCGCGGCAGCGCTACCGGCAAAACTGATGGGTGATGTGGCTGGCAAGACCATTGTCGATCTGGCAGCAGCACCGGGCGGCAAAACGCTGCAAATGGTGGCTGCCGGGGCAAAAGTGATTGCTGTCGATCAATCGCGGGAGCGGCTAGAGCGGTTGTTCGAGAACCTGGAACGTACCAATCTCTCTGCCGATACAGATGTTGCCGATGGCCGCTACTGGAAGCCGCGCACGCCGGTGGATGCCGTGCTGCTGGACGTGCCTTGCACGACGACGGGCACCGCTCGCCGGCACCCGGACGTAATCTGGAATAAGACGCCCGCTGCGGTCGCCAGCATCAGCCAGATGCAGGATGCCTTGCTGAAAAACGCCGCCACGATGGTGAAACCCGGCGGCATGCTGGTCTACGCCTGCTGCTCGCTGCAGCCGGAGGAAGGCGTGAAGCGAATCGAAGGATTCCTACGCCGTCGCCCAAACTGGGCCCGCCAGCCGGTCGGCAAGGGCGAGATCCCCGGCACCGCCGATTTCGTCACCGCTGATGGCGACCTCCGCACTTTGCCAAGTCATTGGCCTGGCCAGGGTGGCATTGACGGATTCTATATGGCGCGCCTGGTGCACAAGGGTCCAGTTAAAGACTCCAGCGAAGGGTCTACCTAAGCAGCGCTTGAAGGCCGGCGAGTCGCCTGCTACGCGATGCCTCTATGAGCCAGAAACACCCCCTCGCGATCGCGCCGTCGATCCTCTCCGCCGACTTCGCCAAGCTGGGCGAAGAGGTCCGCGCGATCACCGCTGCCGGCGCCGACATGGTGCATGTGGACGTCATGGACGGGCATTTTGTGCCCAACCTCACCATCGGCCCCGATGTGCTGAAAGCACTGAAGCCGCACTCGCACCTGCCGTTCGACGTACATCTGATGATCAGCCCGGTCGATCCCTATATCGACGCGTTTATCGATGCCGGCGCGGACTATCTGACCGTGCATGTGGAGGCCGGACCGCACGTGCACCGCTCGCTGCAGGTGATCCGCGACAAGGGCTGCAAGGCCGGCGTCACCCTGAATCCCGGCACGCCGGTGGAAAGCATTCTGGGCGTGCTCGACCTCTGCGATTTGGTGCTGGTGATGAGCGTCAATCCCGGCTTTGGCGGGCAATCCTTCATCGAGACCCAGCTTGAGAAAATCGCCCGGCTCCGCGCCGCCATAGATGCCTCGGGCCGCCCGGTACGGTTGGAAGTGGACGGCGGCGTCAAGCCCGCCAATGCCGGCGACGTCTGGCGCGCTGGGGCCGACACCATTGTCGCCGGCTCCGCTGTATTTGCCGGCGGGCCAGAGAAATACGCTGCCAATATCCAGGCCATCCGCGATGCCTGCCGCGACTGAAATCGAAAGATTGAGACCATGACCTCCTTAGTAAAGATCACCCGCGCCCTCATCAGCGTCTCCGACAAAACCGGCCTGGTTGAGTTCGGCCAGTTCCTGGCCTCCCAAGGCGTTGAGGTGCTGTCCACCGGCGGCACGGCGAAGGCCCTGCGCGATGCCGGCGTGGCGGTGAAAGATGTTTCGGAGGCCACAGGCTTTCCGGAGATGTTGGATGGCCGGGTCAAGACCCTGCACCCGATTATCCATGGCGGCCTGCTGGGCCTGCGCGATGGCGGCGCCCACGCGGCGCAGATGGCAGAGCACAACATTGAACCCATCGATCTCCTGGTGGTGAACCTCTACCCGTTCGAGAGCACCGTGGCAGGCGGCGCTGGCTTTGACGATTGCATCGAGAACATCGACATCGGCGGCCCGGCTCTAATCCGCGGCGCAGCCAAGAACCACGCCTATGTCACCGTGGCGACTGAGGTCGAAGACCTCGCCGCAATCCGGGCGGAAATGGAAGTGCATAACGGCGCCACCTCCTCCACCCTACGCCGCCGCCTCGCCGCCGCTGCTTACGCGCGGACGGCCGCCTATGATGCCGCCATCTCGCAATGGTTCGGCGCGCAGATTGGCGAGCCGATGCCGCGGCATCTGGCCTTCGGCGGCAAGCGTGGCGACCTGCTGCGCTATGGCGAGAACCCGCACCAGTCCGCCGCCTTCTATGCCAATGGCGAGGCCCGGCCCGGCGTTGCCTCCGCACGCATCGTGCAGGGCAAGGAGCTGAGCTACAACAACCTGAATGACACCGACGCCGCCTTCGAATGCGTCGCCGAGTTCAACGAGCCCGCCGTCGCCATCATCAAACACGCCAACCCCTGCGGAGTCGCCGTTGGCTCCGACCTGATGGACGCCTGGGAGAAAGCGCTGCGCTGCGACCCGGTCAGCGCGTTCGGCGGCATCGTCGCCGTGAACCGCCCTCTGGACGGCGAGTTAGCCGACCGCCTCAACCGCCTGTTCCTGGAAGTCGTGATCGCGCCAGAGGCCGACGAGGCAGCCTTGCGCGTGCTGGCCACCAAAAAGAACGTGCGCGTGCTGCTGACCGGCGGCTTGCCGGATCCGTCCGCCCTACGCCTGACCGCCAAGACCCTCTCCGGCGGCCTGCTGGTGCAGAGCGGTGACAACGGCCATGTTAGCCCCGACGCTCTGAAAGTCGTCACCAAACGCGCGCCTAGTGAGCGAGAGATGGCCGACCTGCTGTTCGCCTTCCGCGTCGCCAAGCATGTGAAATCGAACGCTATTGTCTATGTGAAGGACGGGGCGACCGTAGGCGTTGGCGCAGGCCAAATGAACCGGTTGGATTCCTCCCGCGTCGCGGCACGCAAATCTGCAGATGCGGCGGAGGCCGCGGGCCTGAGCGAGCCGCTAGCGGTTGGTTCCGTCGTCGCATCCGATGCATTCTTCCCGTTTGCCGATGGCCTGATTGCGGCAGCCGAGGCCGGGGCGACGGCGATAATCCAGCCGGGCGGCTCGATCCGCGACAAGGAAGTCATCGCCGCTGCCGACGAGGCCGGCCTGGCCATGGTCCTGACCGGCATGCGCCACTTCCGGCACTAATTCTAACGGCAAAAATATTCGATCTGTCACCAATCTTCCTTCAGCCTGAGGTGCGAACGCAGTGAGCCTCGAAGGCCGCCGACGCTTCGAGGCTCACT
>CALKDI010000328.1 GCA_938084065.1 uncultured Alphaproteobacteria bacterium | reverse complement strand
CCGTGGGTCATGGATCCCCGAAAAATGCGCCACCAAATCGCCCGCCGCCATCGTCGCCTCCTCAATATCGGAGACTCTCTGAATCACACCAGATTCAACCCTGCTGTCAACTCACCTCAGAAATTTCATGCGTTAGCCCTGTGGCTGTGATCCCATCCTCGACCACCCAAGCCTCGTCAGCTTTGGCCCAAACGGGCAGGTCAGTGCGGGTGTTGCCGACATAGTCAAAGCCGTGCTCGCCGAACCGTTCAACCAGGGCTGCGGTTTTCGCCCCACCCTTCAAATTCACGCCGTCGCGGGTGGCAATCACCTCGTCAAACAGTCCCAAATGGTCGGCGACGGCACCGGCGATCCGATAGTCCGCAGCCGTTACCAAGATGAGCGTGCGGCCATCAGCTTTGGCTTGTCGGAGCGCCGCCAAAACATCCGCGCGGTAGGGTAATACGGTCACGTCAGGAATACCGTGATCAGCGGCATAGGCTTTCAACGCGGCCCGGCTCTGGCGCAGGCTTTGCAACAATCCCAGAATTTTCACCGGCCCCTGCGTCGCCGTCCGGATCGCAGACTCCACCAGCATATCCGAGGCAATCAGCGTGCCGTCCAGGTCAACACACAACGGCCTGGCCGATACTGGAAGTGCGCCGTCAGTGATGGCACAAGGGTCGGCTGATACGGACAAGTCGTAACTCCACGCCAAATGGGACGAATGTTTCGAACGGTGGCCGTATAGCGCTGAGAGCTGGCCTGTTTTCGGGCAATCTCCCGATCTCCCGGGGAAAGTGAAGCCGCCGCATCTGCAGGATTTCAGCGGTTCGTCCTGTGCGGCCTGATAGTGCTGATGGACTCGGCGATGGTCCAGTGCCAAGTGGAAGATGTGTCATCACAGCCCGAGCTGTGTTAAGGCATCGCCCGTCAATAGGATATGCATTGCGATTCGCCTGACGGATTAGAACGCTCTAAAATCGTGAATTCACAGCACAAATACGAGAGCTGACAATGGCTTGAAAGGGTCATCGATGTTGCAACAGTCAGGCGAGATCGCTGACGGCTCGCAGATCGACGCCGATTTGGTGATTATCGGTGCGGGTGCCGCTGGCATCACAATGGCGCACAGTTTGAGAGACAGCGGGTTGCGCATTGTCGTGCTGGAAAGCGGCGGCGAAACCTATGATGACGCAATGCAAGACCTCTATCGCGGGCGAATCATCGGTGTCCCGAATGAGCCGCTACACGATTCCCGCCTGCGGTTTTTCGGCGGGACCACCAACCATTGGGCTGGCTGGTGCCGACCCCTTGAGGCGGTGGATTTTGAGGGCCCTGAACCTTGGCCGTTCGGTCGATCAGACATGCAATCTCATTATGAACAGGCCGCTATGCTTTGCGAGCTGGGTCCAGCTCGGTTCGATGCGATGGACTTTTGGCAGGCACAGGCGGGTGGCGAGGAACTGACGCCGCTTGCCACCCAGCCAGACAAGCTTGAGACCGCAATCTTCCAGATCAGCCCGCCCACCCACTTTGGCGAGCGGTATGGCGGCGATTTGCAAGCGGCAGCAAACGTTACGGTGATCCTCGACGCGACGGCGCTATCGCTGACACCGGCAGATGGTCACGATCCGAACCAGGATCGTAAGCGCATTGCCGGCGTGGAAGTACGGTCGCTGGATGGCCGTCGTTTCTCGGTTCGAGGCCGGGCGGTTGTTGTCGCTACTGGCGGCCTGGAGACGCCGCGGCTGCTGTTGCACTCCACCAACGTCCACCCCGCCGGTGCCGGCAATGAGCGAGACCTGGTCGGTCGGTATTTTCAGGACCACGCCTGGCTGCCGCAAGCGGCTTATCTGTCGTTCGCCCAGCCTGGCACCGACTTGCCGCTCTATTTTGAGGAACATCAACTGGCTGGCGCGACGATGTTTGGCACGCTGGCATCATCGGCGCAAACCAAGGTCAGGGATGACGTCGGCGGGTTTCGCATTGTTTTGCAGCCGTCGAGCCAATCGCAACTGGGCTTCGACTCTGCTCAGCAACTGGTGGATGGGATTAGCGACGGCAGGGTGCCGAACAATTTTTGGGATCACGTTGGCAGTATTTTCGGCGATTTGGATCTGTTGGCCGACAAAGGCTATCGCGGTGCTTTTGGTACTCCGGACAGCCCGTTTCGGTCGGCGCCATCGTCTGTTGACCCTATCGATGGCGCCTGGGTGGATATCAACTTTGAGCAGACCCCCAACCGCGATAGCCGTGTGCGCTTGGACGGCGCCGCCGATGCTGTCGATGCCTTTGGGCAACGGCGCATTGTGATGGACTGGCAATTGAATGATCGCGACCGTCGCACGGCGAACCGAGCGCTAGACCTGCTGGCAGAGGAGGTGGGGCGGCTCGGACTAGGGCGCTTGCGGGTGTTGGAGGGAATGACGGACCTGGCGACGCGTTGGCCAGATCGCTTGACCGGTAGTCGCCATCACATGGGCACGGCGCGCATGGCGGATGATCCGGCGGCGGGAGTGACCGATGCCAACGGTCGGGTCCACTCCACGGAAAACCTCTATATCTGTGGCAGCGCCCTTTTCCCATCATCTGGCTATGCCAATCCGACGCTGACGATTGTCGCGCTGGCGCTGCGGCAGGCAGAGCATTTGGCCCAACAGCTTTCGCAACGGGACGGATAGAATGAACGACAGCACGGATCGCATGCATAGTGCTGGGATAGCGCCGCGTATTCGGCGGCGCTCCGTCCTTGGCGGTGGATTATTGGCGCTTGGGGCGTTGTGGACGGGTACTGCCACGGCGGCAGCGCCACCGGTGTTGTCATCGCCGTTGTCGTCATCGCCGTTGTCGTCATCGCCGTTACCGGCTGGATGGAGCAAGGGGTTGGATGCTGCCTGGTGTTTCCGGCGCCCAGAAGAAGCGGCCCGACTGGGCCAGGCTATCCGCTCTGCCGTACCAGCAGATGTCCTGGGTGCCATTCCCGTTCGAGCAGGGTGGAGCCGTGTGATTCGTCCGCACGCTCAGCGCCAGCGGATGGTCCAGCGCGCCTCCGATCAGATCCGTGCCGATTTCGCCGATGGCCGAACCGTCAAAGTTGACGGCTGGGTACTATCCCTGACAGAGGCGCGTTTGTGCGCCAGCCTTGCCGATCAACGCTAAAACCCCAGAGCTAAGAAAAAATCCGTGCGAATCATTCAATCTCAGCCCTCTTTGGCCAATCAGCCGTCCGCACAGCAATCACCGGGAGCATTGTGGTGGTGCCTGCTGGTCTTGGCGCTGATCGCCGTTGTTGTGCCGATTGCCGCCGTGCGCTATCTGCCGTTGAATGACTATCCGTTCCACCTGGCGCGGATTTTTATTCTGGCGGATATCGACGGGCCGATTGTCAGTCGGTTTTATGAGGCCGGGAATTGGCTGTTGCCGAATATCGCTCTGGATGCTGTAGGCCTCGCCATAGCGCAATTGACGGGCCCGGAGCTTGCCGTGCGCATCTTCGTTGCATTGGCCCTGGTGTTGCAGCTCATCGGCGTTGTCGCGTTACATAAGGCGGCGCATGGCCGTTGGGGTTTGTGGCCGTTGCTGGCGCTGGTTCCTGTGTATAACGGCATTCTCAGCTATGGTTTTCTGAATTATCTGTTCGGCACCGGTCTGGCCCTTCTGGCCGCTGCCGCATGGCTGGCATACCGCGAGCGCACCTGGGCTCTGCCGTTTGCGTTTGTGGCTGGCTGCATTCTGATGCTCTGCCATATGGAGGCCTTCGGCGTTTTTGCTGTGATCGTCGGTATGGCCGAGATCGTCCGGGCCTGGACAAGGGGCCTGGGCGGCCAAGCCGGCCGGCCAGAATGGCTGCCGGCACTGGCCCGACTGGCGGTTGCTGCACTACCATTCTTGGCAGCGTTGGTCTTGTTTCTCGTGCTTTCGCCCACCAGTGATGATCTGGAGGGTGGCTTCCGATATGGCGGTTTCCGAATAGCCGACTTGATCTATGGCCCGATTTTTGCCCTAGCCAGTTCCTTGCCTATGCTGGATGTTCTGGCGCTTTTGTTAGCGGGGCTGCTGTTCTGCTGGGCGTGGTGGAGCGGTCGACTCAGTATCTCGGTTCCGGTGTTGCTGGGTGCTTGTGTGTTGGCGGCGGCGGCTGTGTTGTTGCCACGCTACATGCTTGGCTCTGATTTTGCCAATGTTCGGCTGGCGCCTGCCGCAATTTTGGTTGGCCTCGCTGCCATTGACGTTCGGCCAGCAATAGTAATGGCGCGCCCTTGGGACCGGTTGGCGGTGGCCCTGGCGATTGTTATAGCCGGCCTTGCCATTTCCCGCAGCGTCGGGATGACGATGGTTTGGTCGAAATGGGAACGGCAAATCAACCCGATTGTTGAGGATCTTGCCGTTTTGCCTGAGGGTGTGATGGTGTTCAAGGCGTTGCACGGCCCGTTGCCAGTTTTGATGCCGAACTCGACCATGGCGCGGGCTGCCTGGAAACCTTCGGTTAAGCACGTTGCCAGCTATGCGGCTGTCGATCAGGCTAGGTTTGTGCCGGCGGTCTACATCGACCCCCACAAACAACCGGTAAAGGTGACCGCTGCGTTCCAGCCAGTTAAGGCGCTGCAAGGCCATAATCCTTTTGAGTTGGCGACGCCTGCTGACCTGGCGGCGCTGGTGGAAATGCTGCAGGGTTTCCAGCGCGATAACGGGGATCAGGGCGTTCCTGACCGCTATATTTCCATTGTTGGCTCTGCCGGTCCCTTTACTTGGCTGGCACCTGCCGGCACGATCCTGGTGCGCCGCAGCGCCCGTCATTTGCTGCTGCGTCTGGAGCCACCCGCCCCGCCTGAGGCCCCCAACGCTGAGCGTCGCTGACCCCATGGACTCTGCAATCCCTGCCCCACGCGCCGAAACCTACGACGCTATCATGGTTGGCGGTGGTTTTTACGGCTGTGCGATTGCTGGCTATCTGGCCCGCCGCGGCTGGCGCGTAGCGCTGTTGGAGCGTGAGGCGGAGCTGATGACGCGGGCGTCATTCGTGAACCAGGCCCGTCTGCACAACGGCTATCACTATCCTCGTAGTTTTCGCACGGCGAGCCGCAGCCGGGTCAATCTGGACCCGTTCCGCAGAGTATTTCCAGAGGCGGTGTTCGACAAATTCCGGGCGCTCTACGCCATCGCTCGTCACGGCTCCAAAATCAGCCCAGCCCATTTCGAGCGCTTTGGTCAGGTCGTCGGCATGCCGATGCGTCCGGCGTCAAAAGAGGATGCCGCCCTGTTTGACAGCCGCCTGATTGAGCGTGTGTACGAGGTGGAGGAGCCGGCCTTTGACGCCTCTATCCTGCGCCAGCATCACATTGCCGAGTTGGATCAGTTGGGCGTGGAAGTCCTGACCCAACATCAGGTCGAGAGCATCCAACCGTTGGCGGATGAGGATACGGCGTCCCGGCTAAAGGTATCGACCGGCAGCGGCGTGCAATTGATCGCCGATTGGGTGTTCAATTGCACCTATGCCGACCTCAATCATGTCTATGGTGAGCACGGAGGCCATGAAAAGGTTATCGACCGGTTTGGCTTGGTCCATCAGATTGCCGAGGTGGCTTTGTTTGAGCCGCCGCCAGAACTGGCCAGTCGTGGCGTCACCGTCATGGATGGCCCTTTCTTCTCAGCCATGCCATTTCCCGCCTTGGGTCTGCATTCGCTGACGCATGTGCGTTACACCCACCATGCCAAGTGGAATGAGGATGGCGAGCTGCCGTTTGGATTGACTGAGCGCTGCCCGACGGCCCTTTTGCACCGCTATCTTGAGACAGGCGGCGGTAAACTGGCTCGCTCGCGCTTTGCCTGGATGGTGCGGGATGCGGCGCGTTATCTGCCGGCGCTGTCGGGCGTGCCGCTTGCTGATACTTTGATTGACGTGAAGACGCTGGCGGTAGGGACACAAGTTGATGATGCCCGGCCGATCTTGATGCATCGCGATGATCGGATGGGCCGGTTAGTCTCGGTCATGGGCGGTAAAGTCGACAATATTTTTGATATTTTTGAGTTTATCGAGCAAACCCTCGGTCTCGGTGTAGCGCCGCATACTATCGGTGCTGCAGCCCATCGAACGTCTGCACCAGCGCCGTTAGAAGCGCTAGGGGAATAACCATCATGTCCGCATCGAAACAGGCATTATCGACCGCAAACACGCTTGAAGCTGCCACCAAGACTCTGTCTTAGAGCCTGCCCGAAAAGTAGTTGAACGATATCAGTGGATTGTGATTCACCGTCTTTGTGAAGAGATGGAGGCTCAGATGCCCTGGACAGATACCGCTCGCGTTGAGCATAGCCGCAAGACAGGCCGTTATCCAAGC
>CALKDI010000327.1 GCA_938084065.1 uncultured Alphaproteobacteria bacterium | reverse complement strand
CCTGCACGCGGGTGAGCAGGAACTGGTGGAGATCGCCAAGGCTGTCGGCGAGGTGGGCGAGGGCTGGCTGCAGGTGATCACCGATTTCGACGATCCCAAGGAGGAAATGGCCACGCTGCGCCGTATGGCCAGCGAAAGCGGCCGGCCGATGACCATTACCGTGCTGCAGCGCGACAACCGCCCCGAACTTTGGCGCGAGACCATGGCAGATATCGCCAAGGCCAATGCCGATGGCCAGCACATCGTTGGCCAGGTGCTGACCCGCCCGACCGGCGTCATGCTGGGCTTCGAGATCTCGCTCAACCCCTTCATGGGTTGCGAGACCTGGCGGAAGCTGGCGCCGCTCTCGCATGCGGAGAAGATCGCCGAACTGAAGAAGCCGGAGGTCAAGGCGCAAATCCTGTCGGAGCAGCAGGACGACCACCTGATGCGTAACCGCGTTACCCAGTGGTCGCGCATCTTCCCGCTGGGCGATCCGCCGGATTATGAGCCGGCGCCGGAGAAGTCCATCGCCGCCATGGCCGCCCGCGCCGGGCGGACGCCGGAAGACCTGGTCTATGACGTGCTGTTGGAGAATGACGGCAAGACCATCCTCTACCGGCCTCTGTCGAACTATGCGTACGGCGATCTGAGCCCGGTCATGGATATGATCCAGCACCCGAACTCGCTGGTCGGCCTGGGCGATGGCGGCGCGCATATGGGGGTGCTGACCGACGCCAGCGCCTTCACCTACATGCTGACCCACTGGACCCGCGACCGCACCCGCGGCAAGAAAGTGCCGGTGGAATGGGCGATCAAGCGCCTGACCCGCGACAATGCGGAGGCCATCGGCCTGCTCGACCGCGGCCTGCTGGCCGTCGGCAAGAAGGCCGACATTAACGTCATCGACTATGACAAGCTCGCCATCTGTCCGCCGGAAGTGCTGTACGACCTGCCCGCCGGCGGCAAGCGCATGGTGCAGCGCACCCGCGGCTATGAGGCAACCATCGTTGCGGGAGAAGTCGTCTACCGCAACGGCGAGGCGACCAACGCCCTGCCGGGCCGTCTGGTGCGGGGTGCGCGGGCGGCATAACCAAAGCGCCCTGGCCACCACACAACGAGGCGGGTAGTCTGCTGCCCATGCAAAACACCACCCGCCTCGGCATGCTAACGCCCTCGTCCAACACCGTCCTAGAGCCGGTGATCGCCGATATGCTGCGCGATGCGCCCGGCGTCTCGTGCCATTTCAGCCGGTTCCGCGTGTTGCAGATCTCGCTCGGCCAGGGCTCGCAGGCCCAGTTCGAGTTGGAGCCGATGCTGGCCGCCGCCGAACTGCTGGCGGATGCGAAGGTCCACTCCATCTGCTGGAACGGCACCTCCGCCGGCTGGCTGGGCTTCGGCCAGGACGAGCGTATGTGCGCTGCCATCACCGAGCGCACCGGCATCCCGGCACACTCTGCCGTCCTGGGGTTCAACGCGCTGTTTGCGGAGAAGGGCGTGAAACGGTTGGGCCTTGTCTCGCCCTATATAGAGGACGTCCAGCGCCGCATCATCGCCAACTACGCTGGCCTCGGTATCGAGACCGTGGCCGACGAACGGCTGGATATCTCCGAGAATTTCGCCTTTGCCGAGGTTTCCGTTGAGACCGTCGAGGCCATGTGCCGACGGGTCGCCCAGGCTAATCCAGACGGCATCGCCATCTACTGCACCAATGTCGACGGCGCCGCCCTCGCGCCGCGACTGGAGCAGGAACTGGGCATCCCCATCTACGATTCCGGTGCTGTCGCCGTCTGGGCCGGCCTCCGCGCTGCCGGGGCAGAGATGGCCCCCTTTGCCCGCTGGGGCCAATTGTTCGAACAGAAGTGAGCCAACCATGACCATCAAAGCCAATCCAGAGCGCGCGCTGCGCGACCTCTACCACCTGCGCTCCATCGGCACCTACAAGACCGGCGTGCACCGCCCGACCTTGTCCGAAGACGACCTCGTTACCCGCCACTGGCTGGTGGATCAGCTCAAAGACATCGGCCATGAGGCCTGGATTGATGGCATCGGCAACGTCATCTCCCGCACGCCAGCGACCGGCAACAAGCTGCTGGCCGGCTCGCACCTGGAGACGCAGAGCCATGCGGGCTGGCTGGATGGCGCGCTGGGCGTGGTCTATGCGCTGGAAGCGGCGCGGGCCGTGGTCGAGGCCGGGCGTACCGACATCGGCGTTGAGGTGTTCGCGTTTGCCGATGAGGAAGGTCATTTCGGCAGCTTCACCGGCTCCCGCTCGCTGACGGGCGAACTCACAGAATCGGATATCGATCAGCGCGCCGACCGCACCACCGGCCGGCCCCTGCGCCAGGCTATCGCCGATGCGGGTCTCTCCGGCGTACCGCGCCACCGGGTCGAGCCAGCGCGCTATGTCGGCATGCTGGAAGCGCATATCGAGCAGGGCGACTGGTTGGAAAGCCAGGATCTGCACATCGGCGTCGTCACCTCCATCGTCGCCATCTGGCAGTACAAGATCGTTTTCGAGGGTGTGCAGAACCACGCCGGCACCACGCGTATGGCGATCCGCAAGGATGCCGGCGTAGCACTCCGCCGTTTCTGCCAGCGGGTTGAGGAGCGCTTTCCGGAGGTCTGCGGCGAGCGCTCCGTCTGGACTGTTGGCCAAATTTCTATGGAGCCGGGCGCGCCAAGCATCATCCCTGGCCGGGCCGAGATGATCCTGCAATTCCGCGATGACGACATGGAGACACTGTTGCGCCTGGAGGCCACCGTCCGCGAGCTGGTGGCAGAGGCCAACGCCGCCGGTCCCTGCAAAGCCTCATGGGAGACCACGAACCAGAACAAGCCGGCCCTGATGGACCAAAGCATTCAGTCCGCGCTTGATGCCGGCGGTGCTGTCTATGCACCGGGCAAGCACGCTCGTATGCCGTCCGGCGCCGGTCATGACGCGCAAATGATGGCGCAACTCATGCCCGCCGGCATGATGTTCATCCCCTCCATCGGCGGCATCAGCCACCACTGGACCGAGGACTCCACCGACGCGGACATCATGCGCGGAGCCCAGGTTTATGCAGACGCCGCAGCACGAATCTTGGGCGCCTAGATCGCCAGGAAGCCGCCGTCGATCACCAGCTCTGTGCCGGTGACGAAGCTGCTCTCATCGCTGGCAAGGTAGAGGACGCCATTGGCGATGTCCTGTGCCTCGCCAATGCGGCCAATGGGTGTGCGTTTCAGGGCCCAGTCGCGGAAATCATTCCGCTGCAGTCGGCCTTCAGTCATGCCCGTAAAAATAAAGCCCGGGTGGATGGTGTTCACGCGAACGCCGTTGCCGGCCTGGCCGCACTCCAATGCCGCGCCCTTTGACATGACACACACCGCGCCCTTACTGGCGTTGTAGGAGACGGAGCCGACGGCGCCGACCTTACCGTAGATCGATGAGATATTGATGATAGAGCCGCCGTTGCCGGCTTCTTCCATCAACTCGATGCCATACTTGGTGCCCATGTAGACACCCTCGACATTGGCGCCGTTGACGAAGCGCCAATCCTCAAGACTGGTGTCCTTCAGCAGCTTGCCGCCGCCGCTGACACCGGCGTTGTTGAGGACGATATCTAAGCGTTTTTCCGTTGCGCGGATGGAGGCGACGACCGCCTGCCATACCGTTTCGTCCGTGGTGTCGTGCGCCATGGAACGGGCTTTGCCGCCGGCCTGGAGAACCAGGGACACTGTCTCGGCAGCACTGTCCCCGTTCAGGTCGGTCACGACCACTGTTGCGCCCTCGCGCGCCAGGGTCAGGGACGACGCCCGGCCAATGCCGGAGCCGCCGCCGGTTACGAGCGCGACTTTGCCTGCTACTCTGCCAGTCATGGATTGGTTCCTCTCGTTTGATTGGGTCGGGCCAAGTCTAAGGGCAACCGGCACGCCTCACCAATCTGTTATTTCAGATATTGCGGCTGACACGTTACCTCTTTGGCAATAGCTTTAACCGTATCGACCCAGCGCGAAAGCCTCCATCGTATGACCAGCACTGCCGCTCAGCCGGCCACCCCGACGCTCGATCCGCGCAAGTTTCAGGACCCGGCGGTAACGCTGGATGGCTCACCGCGCGCCAGCGTTGCCCTGGAGGACCTGACGACGCTCTGGCTTAACACCGGCACGTTGTGCAACCTGACCTGCCGCAGTTGCTATATCGAAAGTTCACCTACGAACGACAGGCTGGTCTATTTGACCCTGGCGGATGTAGAGCCCTATCTGGACGAGATCGCGCGGGACAGCCTGCCGACCGCGGAAATCGGCCTGACCGGCGGCGAGCCCTTTATGGCGGCAGAAATCATACCGATCTTGGAGGCCATTCTCTCCCGCGGTTTCCGTGCCTTGGTGCTGACCAATGCCATGCGGCCCATGATGAAATTGCAGGCGCCGTTGTTGGACTTGCATCAGCGGTATGGCGACCAACTGGCAATGCGCGTCTCCATCGACCACCACACCCAAACCCTGCACGAGTTGGAGCGTGGTGAGCGCACCTGGGCGCCGACGCTGCTGGGCCTAAGCTGGTTGTCGGCCAATGGCTTCTCGCTGAACCTGGCTGGCCGCACCTGTTGGGGTGAGAGTGAGGTGCAGGCTCGCGAGGGCTACGCCCGTCTAATTGCGGCGGAAAGCTGGCGGGTCAATGCCAACGACCCGATGCAGTTGGTGCTGTTCCCAGAGATGGACGAGAGCGTCGACGTGCCGGAAATTACCACCGCCTGCTGGGGCATCCTGGACCAGGATCCAGCGGCGATGATGTGTGCCTCCAGCCGTATGGTGGTCAAGCGGAAGGGGGCGCAGAAAGCTGCCGTCGTCGCCTGCACCCTGCTGCCTTATGATCCGCAATTTGAGCTGGGCGAAACACTGGCAGAGGCGAGTGGGGCGGTGCCGCTGAACCATCCTCACTGCGCCAAATTTTGTGTGCTAGGCGGCGGCAGTTGCAGCCAGGCGTAGGGCTGAACCGTGACGCCGCCGCGGGGCTCAACGCCTATCGGAAATATAGGGCCAGTGAGTGCCTTTTCGGCGGCGCCAAGACACGCGGTTTAAATCTTGAAGCGGCCTCACCAACTGGGAGGAGCTTGGCCTGCTGCGGCTTCGAGGCCTCAGTCCTCTGCCGGCCCCATCACCGCTTCCATCCGGCCCGGCACGTGCTTCAAGTAGCGCCATGGCTCGAACATTCCAGCCAGGGTCTCGGCACTGACCAAACCGGTCACCGCCGCGTCGCCCTGCAGCCGCTCCAAGAACGAGCCGCCTTCGCGCCAGGTGAGCATCGCGTGCTCTTGCACCTTGCTATAGGCGCCCTCGCGGCTCATGCCCTCCTGGGTTAGCGCCAGCAGCACGTATTGCGAGTAGACGAGGCCGCCCAGCTTATCCAGGTTCGCTTGCATGTGGTCAGGATAGATCAGCAGCTTCTCGATCACGCCGGCCATGCGGTTCAGCGCGAAATCCAGAGTCACCGTCGCATCCGGCCCGATCATCCGCTCCACACTGGAGTGCGAGATATCCCGCTCATGCCACAGCGCCACATTCTCCAGCGCAGGCACCACGGCGGAGCGTACCAGCCGCGCCAGCCCGGTCAGGTTCTCGGTCAGCACCGGGTTACGCTTGTGCGGCATGGCGCTGGAACCCTTTTGCCCAGGCGAGAAATATTCCTCCGCCTCCAGCACTTCGCTCCTCTGCAAGTGGCGGATTTCAGTGGCCAAACGTTCAACGCCACTGGCGATCACCGCCAGGACCGAGAAGAACATCGCATGCCGGTCACGCGGGATCACCTGCGTGGAGATCGGCTCCGGCGTCAGGCCAAGCTTCTCCGCCACATAGGCCTCAACTTGCGGGTCGATGGCGGCGAACGTGCCGACCGGGCCGCTGATGGCGCAAGTCGCGATCTCCGCCCGCGCGGCTATGAGCCGAGCCCGGTTGCGCGCGAACTCCGCATAATGGCCGGCCAGTTTCAGGCCGAACGTGGTCGGCTCTGCGTGGATGCCATGGCTGCGCCCCACCGTCAGAGTGCGCGCATGCTCCCAAGCCCGGGCCTTCAGCGCTGCCAGCAGCCGGTCAACGCCTTCCAGCAGCAGGTCCGACGCGCGCGTCAGTTGCACCGCCAGACAGGTGTCCAGCACATCGCTGGAGGTCATGCCCTGATGCACAAACCGCGCCTCCGGTCCGACGTATTCCGCCAGGTTGGTCAGGAAGGCGAGCACGTCATGCTTGGTCACCCGCTCGATCTCATCGATGCGGTCGATCTCAAATTGCCCGCGTTCCCATACGGCGTTGGCGGCCTCTTTCGGGATGACGCCCAGTTGGGCCTGGGCATCGCAGGCGTGCGCCTCAATCTCGAACCAGATTTCCAACTTGGTCTGGGGCTCCCAGATTCCGACCATCTCGGGCCGACTATAACGAGGGATCATGGGCTAGAGCCTCTATGCAAATACGGGTTTTCGCCTGTATAGCACGCAGACCGAGAAGCGAAAGTTGGACTCATGGCGCAGGGCTTGGATTGGCGTGAAGTTTGAGTGGGACCCGGAGAAAGCCGCATCCAATTTGGCCAAACACCGCGTCTCGGTTGATGCAGCGCCACGGCTGGATTGGAGCAATTCGATTGTTACACCGCATATTGCCGGTGGCGAGCCACGATACGCTGCCCTTGTTCCACTGGGTGACCGGCTCCGCTTCTACGCGTATGTTGTCCGCTCGGATGTCTTTCGGATTATTAGCTTGCGGAAAGCCAACACACGGGAAATTCGGCGCTATACGATGGAGCTTTGAGATGGCTAGGAAAATTTATATGCCCACAGCAGAAGAGGATTCGGAAATTACCGCTGCTGCAATGGCTGATCCAGACGCGCAACCGCTTACCGATGATGAACTGGCCTCAATGGTTCGTTTCGACCCCACCGTTGTCGTAGAACTGACACTGGCGGAGGCTCCGGCGTTGGCGCTTGCGGCAGAGGCGGGTTCTGTCGAAAACACCCCTGGTGGAACAAAAAAACCGGCAACGGTCACCGCAGCTTTCCGGCGGGCTGATCGGAAACTTCGCCGTACAATCGCGGTGGCAAGCAAATCCAACTAACAACTCAGCCTCAGGCGAAAGTTCGAACACCATGGCCCAAACCAACCAAATCAATCTCCAAGGCCGCCACGCGGTCGTCACCGGAGCCGCACAGGGCTTTGGCCTCGCCATCACCACGCGCATGGTGGCGAGTGGCGCAAACGTCTCCATGTGGGATATTGACGAGGCTGAACTGGCCAAAGCCGCCGCCGCGTTCGGCGACAAGGTCTCCACCCACATCTGCGACGTGACCGACGTGGACGCCATCACCGCCGCCGTCGCGTCCTCGAACCAGGCGTTCGGCCCCATCGCCATCCTCGTCAACAATGCGGGCATCACCGGCCCGAACGACGTCACCTGGAACTACCCGGTCGAGGACTGGCGCCGCGTGATCGAGCTGGACATGAACGCGGTGTTCTACTGCTGCCGCGCCGTCGTGCCCCAGATGATGGAGGCGGGCTATGGCCGCATCGTCAACATCGCCTCCATCGCCGGCAAGGAGGGCAATGCCAATGCCGCGGCATACTCCACCGCCAAGGCTGGCGTTATCGGCCTGACCAAGTCGCTCGGCAAGGAGTTGGTAGACCACGACATCGCCGTCAACTGCATCACCCCTGCCGCCGCCAAGACTCGCATTTTCGAGCAGATGAGCCAGACCCACATCGACGCCATGCTCTCGAAAATCCCGCGCAAGCGCTTTGTGCTGGTGGAGGAGGTGGCGGCCATGGTGTGCTGGATGGCGAGCGAAGAGAACCACTTCACCACCGGCGGTGTGTTCGATATCTCGGGCGGTCGGGCGACGTATTAAGGGGCTGGGGAACGGGTCGAACAGGTGATGGAAGCTCAATTGACCCATCTGATGTTGGCCGACCTGGTCGACTACACCCGCACAATGGAGACCGAACAGGCGCGCGCACTCGAGATGATCCGGGAACTTCGTGGTACGTACCTGGAGCCAATCGCACACCGCTATGCCGGTGAAGTCCTCAAGCGCATGGGGGATGGCTGGATTTTTTCATTTCCGGATGCCGATGCCGCGGTTTCGTGTTCGTTGGAGGTGCAACAGGGACTAGCCGATCACGAAGCCATTCGCGTCCGTATTTCCTGCCATTCTGGCGAGATCGTTCAGGACGATGTCGATTTCTATGGGACGGGAGTCAATCTGGCCCAACGCATTCTGACAGAAGCGCCACCCGGCGGTGTGATGATAGCGCAGGACGTTTACCGCGGTTTGCCGCAGTCGATTTCAGCCGGGTTTCGCGATGCCGGTAGTTTTCGTCTGAAAGGGATTTCCCAACCCGTCACTCTGTTTCAGTGGCGTCCGGGCGAGATGGGGTCCGGGCGCGTCGATGAAGTCCCCGGAATAGCAGTAGAAGCATTCGGCTTCGCGCCGGACGACTCCGGCACACGGGGGGCTGCGGAAGATTTGCACGAGCAGTTGATCGCCCATTTGTCGCGGCGCACGGGTATTCGGGTGCTGGACGATAGCACAGGGTCCATCCGCGATGCGGTCTACACACTCCGCGGCAGGCTGCGCATCGCTGGCCCGCGCGGGCGATTGAGCCTGATGCTGCTGTTGAATGCGGATAGCCGCACGATCTGGTCGCGAAACTATGAGGGCGACCCCAGCGACGTATTTGCCTTCTGCGACCGACTGGTCGAGCAGGCAGACGTCGATCTGCGGGTCCAGATCAATGCCTTCGATGGCGATCGTGTCGCCCATCTGCCGGCAGATCGATTGAGTCTGTCGGAACTCCGGTCGCGCGCCGCCAGCGCCTTTTACAAGGTGACCATGGTGGGTTGGGAGGAAGCACTTTACCTGATGCAACGGGCAGAGCGGCTCTCGCCCGATGATCCGATGACAGTCGCTATGATAGGGGAAGCGACGGTCCAATACCGCTGCGCCCGGCATGAAGAATTTTCGGCCGATTGGGCTGACGAGTTCGAGCGACGACTGGATCAGGCAGTCGAGATATCGCCGCGGAGCGACTATGTGTTCTGGGTCCGTGGCCTGTTCCGCCTGCGCGTTCGCGGCGACTGGCAGCGGGCGGAGGGGGACATCCGGCGTGTCATGACGCTGACGCCTGCCTACGCCCCCGCGTTTGAAGTCCTGGGCGAGCTCAATCTCGCTGCGGGACGGCCGGATGACGCCGTTCCGGCCCTGGAGCAGGCCGTCAATCTGAGCCAGAACGACCCCTTGCTGCCTTACCGCCTCTATCTGCTCGCCGTCGGACTGATTTGCGCGGGCCGGCAGGCAGAGGCCGTTTCCATTCTGGAGCAGGCGCTGGTGTTGAAACCGGGCCTCGATGCGTTCAAGCGCCTCCGCGAGGTGGCGCAGCAGGACATTGGCCAGGGCGTGCTGCCACAAAGCTTTGCAACCGGAACCCGGCGGCCGGCAATCGCCGCACCCCGGCTGATGCTTGCGGAGCCGTATCAATGGTTGAATGATGTGCTGAAGCCCGAATTGGAGAATTAAACCGATGTGCTCCCCCTCAACCGCCGGCACTGCCAAACCCACCGTCTTCATCGACAACGCCCGCGTCCGGGTGACAGAGTGGCGCTTCCCGAAGCGTGGCGACAACACTGGCTGGCATAAGCATGACTACGACTATGTGGTCGTGCCGCTGTTCGATGGCTTCCTGGAGATCGTCGATGCTTCGGGGAACGTTACCAAGGCGGCGCTCAAGCCCGGCGTCCCCTATGCGCGGGAGGCCGGGGTTGAGCATGACGTGATCAATGGCAACGACTTCGAATGCGCTTTCATTGAGACCGAACTCCTGGAGCCACGGGGTGCCTGAGCCCGAGCGTTAAGTGGGGGTGATTGCAGGCGGCGCGGAGGCGCTCTAGCATAGCCGTGCTAGCTGCCTCGCTCCGGAGTTTGCCGCGATGTCTGCTGTTCTTGCCGCCAAGGCCCGTCTTCGCCCTGACACCATGATCGCCAAGCCGGTCTGGCTCGACCCGGCGTTCGAGGACCCGGACGCGGTGCTGGACCTGGTGCGCCGCGCCGCGCCCTATCCGCTATCCGCCCGGGTCCACAAGAAGGACGACAATGGCGACGACGTGCCATTTTTCCGCATTTTCTGGGCCCACACTCGGCAAGTGCGGGTGCCGGGTGCTGAGCCTTTTTTCCACAATGAGCGATTTATGGCGGCGGCGCGCGAATCCTTCGAGGCGGAGGTGATTGAGCCCAGCGCCCTTATGATCAACCTTAGCACGCCAACGGTGGGCGGGCCGCCGCACCGCGACTTGCCCTATTTTCGAGGCTGCGAGAAGTTTCCGTTCTGGATGCTGCAGAACATGGGCTATTCGAATCTTTTCCACGACTGGGCTATTCCCGTCGCCTCCACCTTGTCCTGGTTTTATCAGGGTGAGGCTGGGGAGTTTGAGTATTGGCCGAATGGAGCGGATGCGCCTTCGCGAACGGTGTCCTCACCCATGTGGAATGTCGGCGTCGTCTCGGACAATGAATATATGTGGCATCGCGTTGGCCCCGTTGGCGCTGCTGCAGAACGGCTGTCGCCAGGGGCTATCAAGCGCGAATGCCGGTTGCATGCGGTTGAAGGCGGTGGCTGGGCGATTCATGATGAGCGCCAGGTGCTGCCCTATCGCGATAACCAGGTGCGGCTGTCGCTCCTCTGGAAAGCTTATGCGTTCCGGAACCAGGCTGCTGCAGACGAATACCATAATCGCACCAATGACCTGGACCATGGCATGGTGCAGGCTATTTTCGACGATGACCTGCGCGCCCGTGGCGTCCGCTTTGCGTCGACTGCTGACCCGGCGCACGACCCAGATTGGAAGGCAGTGCTGCAGAAGACCTACCCGCCAGGCTTTGTTGTTTAGAGGATCGTCCGCATGACCTGGCAAGGCCGCACCATCACCATCATCGGCGCGGGCATTGGCGGGCTCGCCCTGGCGGCGGCGCTGCGCCAGCGCGGCATTGACGTGGAGATTTACGAGCAGGCGTCGGCGTTTGCCCGCGTTGGATCCGGCATTCAGATGAGCCCGAACGCCATGCGGGTGCTGCGCAGTCTGGGGCTGGAGGAGCGGATCCGAGCCAATGCCTTCCAGCCACAAACCTGGGATAGCCGCGACTGGGATACTGGTGACTACACCAACCGGGCCAAGCTGGGTGAAGGGACGGAGGAACGCTATGGCGCGCCCTATATCCAGATGCACCGGGGCGACCTGCACGAGTTCCTTGCTGGCCTTGTCCCGGACGAAATCATCCATTTCGGCAAGAAACTCACCCATATCGAGGACCGCGCAGACGGCTACCGCCTGTCCTTTGCCGACGGCAGCACAACCCATGCCGAGACCCTGATGGGTATCGACGGCGTGCACTCCATTGTGCGCCAGCATTTGTTGGGGGACGAGGCGCCGCGGTTCATGGGCCGGGCTGCCTACCGCACCACCTTCCCAGCGCATCTGTTGGGGGATGTGAAGATCGACGACAACACCAAGTGGTGGGGGCCGGATCGGCACATCGTTATCTATTATACGACCAAGAACCGAGACGAACTCTACTTTACCACCAGTCAGCCAGAGACCGACTGGACCACCGAATCCTGGTCTGCCGGAGGTGACCTGGAGGAGATGCGTGCGGCCTTTGCAGGCTTCCATCCAGAGGTGCAGGCGGTGCTGAATGCGTGCCCGCGCGTCAACAAATGGGCCCTGTTCGAACGTGATCCTCTGCCGACCTGGAGCAAGGGCAACGCCTGTTTGCTAGGTGATTCCTGCCATCCGATGCTGCCATATATGGCCCAGGGGGCTGCGTCCTCGCTGGAGGATGCGCTGGTGCTGGCGTGCTGTTTTGATGAGTTGGGCCTGGAGGATGCTGCCGAAGTGTTCCAGCGCTTCGAGGCCTTGCGCAAGCCGCGGACCAGCGAGTTGCAACTAACCTCGCACCAGAACACTTTCATGCAACGCCGCACCAACCCAGACTGGGTCTATGGCTATGACGCACGAACGGCGGCGCTGGATTCTGAATGAATGGTGAGCCAGCACCCGGCCGCCGCCGTATCGTTGGATGGGCGGCGTTGTTCGCCTGGCTGGGTCTTTACGCGGGTTCGATTCTGACGCTCATTCTGACGGAGCCGACCGGGTCTGGTTTCACCAGAGGTTCCAACCGCCTGATGGATGTCTTGCTCTGGCAGGTCTTGGCTGTGGTGCCGGCTGTTCTGCTGGCGTTGCAGGTTCGTGGCGACGGCTTCAGACGCCCGGTCTACTGGTTGGCGCGCGTGCCGCTATTGCTGGCCGCATTGTTATTCGGCGGTATCCTGATCATGATTGCTTGGGTGATTGTGATGCCTGCGCCCTGACGCAAGGGGCCGGATATCGCTCTAGGTATCAAAGATTTCCGCTTCTGGCCGGGCCAGCGCGGTTAGCTCCAGGATGTCCAGGATCGAAACATACTGAGGCGTCGGCAGGGCGATGACGCTGCTGTCAGTCAATTTGGTCAGGGTGCGGCTGACGGTTTCGATGGTCAGGCCCAGATAGTCGGCAATGTCGGAGCGGGACATTGGCAGGTCGAATTGGTGCGCGTTACTGACCCACTCACTGGATGCCAATAAGAACGCGGCTACTTTCTCCAGCGCGGTCTTGCGCGACAGTAGGACGATATGGTCGTCCGCAGCATGCAGCCGGTCCGACGCCATCTCGGCCATCTGGTGAGCCAGATTGGGATGGGTTTTTGCCAGGGTCTCCAGATCGTTGACGCTAATGCGGCAGTATTCCAGCGGCGTTACGGCCTCAGCCGTGGTGGCATACGTCTTGCGGCCAAAGCCACCGCCAAAGAAATCCCCCCCGTGCAGGAAGCCAACAACGCTGCGGCGGCCATCGGGGAAGGACCGGACCAGGCGCACGACGCCACGGCGGATTGTGAAGAAGCTGCGGGCGGTATCGCCTTCATAGAACAACGCCTGGCCAGCGCCTGTTTCCAGAAGGTCTGTCTTTTCGGTGATGCGAATCAAATCCTGCGGTTGCATTCCGGCGCAGAGCGAGTGATCGCGTACCGGGCATTCGGCACAATCGGGCATACGGGCGGCCGATCGCAACGATTGGCGATACAGTTGCTCGCGCCCGGGGGTGTGCCGCCAAATGTTCATAGGCGTCGCCGTCTTTCTCGAACAGGGGATACCAAGATACCAGGATACCAGAATACCAGAATACCAGAATACCAGAATACCAGAATACCATCGCGCGTTTGACG
>CALKDI010000326.1 GCA_938084065.1 uncultured Alphaproteobacteria bacterium | reverse complement strand
CGGTCGATTCTATGTTTTGGTCTAGCGCCGGATCAGCCAAAGCCTCACCTCCGAATAGGATTAGCTGGTGGAGATCACGAACGGGGATCGCGCTTCGATTTCTGCCATGATGAACCCGATGTCTTCGGCCTCAACGCCGTGATCCTGCAGGGTCGCATTCAGAATGCCCGCAACTTCGTTGAAGGCCTGCCGGTCAATTGAATATGGCGCATGCACCCGGCGCAACACCTCATTCGAATAGGCCGCGGGTCCGCCCATCACCTGGGCGATGAATTTCGTCTGGTGGTCGATCAGCCTAGGCATCGCGATATCGTCAAAGAATGGCCCAGCGATCTCTGAATCCAACAGACGGTCATAAAAATCCATCACAATTTTCGAGATGGTGCCAAAGCCGCCATATTTTTGAAAAAGCGTAGACATCAGATCTCTCAGGCCACAGGCAGGCTGAATTCCACCCGAGACTACCACACCAAGGCTACAACGGGAATGCTTAAGAGCGCGCGCACGGAAAGCCGGGAGAAGCGCCCGGGTGAAGAGCCACTGAACACCACACTTGGCGAAGCACTAACCTGTCCCTTATCCTATCGCCAACGCAATCAATGAGGATAAACGCCCGTGGATCCCAGCTTACTCCACCGAAAAGTCGCCATTGTCGGTGTCGCGGAAAGCGACATCGGCCGTGTGCCGCACAAAAGCAAGTTCCAGCTCTCCGCCGAGGCCAGCAAGAAGGCGCTGGATGAGGCCGGGCTGACCAAGGATGACGTGGACGGCCTGTTCACCACGATCATCACCGATGGCGGCCAGTTCTCGTCGATGATGATGGCGGAGTATATGGGCATCACACCCCGCTATACGGACTCAACCTCAATCGGCGGCTCGTCGTTCGTGGCCTATGTGGAGCATGCGGCGATGGCGATTGCGACGGGCCTGTGCTCGGTCGCTCTGATTTGCCATGGCTCGACCAATATCTCGGACCGCGGCGGCAAGGCGGGGCCGGTCGCTGGCAACAGCCATGTGTTTGGGCCGTCTCAGTTTGAGGAGCCTTACGGCGTCTCGACGGTCGGCAGCTATGCGCTGGCTGCTTCGCGCCACATGCACGAGTACGGCACCACGTCGGAGCAACTGGCGGAGATCGCGGTGGCGACGCGCCACTGGGCCAGCATGAACCCGCTCGCCCGCATGCGTGACCGAATTACGATTGAGGACGTGCTGAACTCGCGGATGATCGCCTCGCCGCTGCACCTTCTGGATTGTTGCTTGGTGACGGATGCGGGTGGCGCGGTGGTGCTGACCTCGATGGAGCGGGCGAAGGACCTGAAGAAGCGCCCGGTCAGCGTGCTGGGGACCGGCGAGGCGCACACCCACCGCATGATCAGCCAAATGCCCGACCTAACCGAGACCGCGGCCAAGATCAGCGGCAAGCTGGCGTTCGAGCGGGCTGGTGTCTCTCATGCGGATATCGATGTGGCCGAGATCTATGACAGCTTCACCATCACCGTGTTGCTGACGCTGGAGAGCCTCGGCTTCTGCAAGAAGGGCGAGGGTGGTGCGTTTGTCGAGAACCAGCGAACGGCGCCCGGCGGCGACTTCCCGATGAACACCCAGGGCGGCGCTCTCAGTTACACCCACCCCGGCATGTTCGGCATTTTCACGGTGATTGAGGCCGTGCGCCAGCTTCGTGGCGAGTGCGGCCCCCGGCAGGTTGAGAACGCGGAGGTCGCTATCGCCAACGGCACTGGCGGCGTGCTGTCATCCACCGGCACCATTATCCTCGGGAGGGAATAGTCATGACCCAGATCCCATTGCCCCAGCCCTACCAAGACACCGAAGAGTACTGGAAAGCGGCGAAAGAGCATCGCTTCATCATCCAGAAATGCGGTGATTGCGGGCAGGCTCAGTTCTATCCGCGCGGCGTGTGCAGCCATTGCCTGTGCAGCAATCTGGAGTGGATTGAGGCGTCCGGTCAGGCGACGGTCTATTCCTGCTCCGTCAACTACCGCGCCGGGCATCCGGGCTTTGCGGCGAAGACACCGTTCGTGCTGGCCATCGTCGAACTGGCAGAGGGGCCGCGGATGATGACCAACATCATCAACTGCGACCCGGAGAGCGTGACCATCGGCATGAAGGTCCAAGTGTGCTTCGACGATGTGACCGACGAGGTGACGCTGCCGATGTTCAAGCCTGGGTAAGAGCTGCCCCCACCCTCCGCCGTCACTACGGAGCTAACCGTGTTCGCTCTACACAAGTTGGTGGGGGCGGAGTAGGCTAAGCGTAACCGACGCTTTAGAGGAACCGCGCCATGCTCTCCCATGACCAGAATGAGATGTTGACCCAGACCAACGCTGGCACGCCGATGGGCGAGTATTTCCGGCGGTTCTGGCAGCCGGTCGCCCTCTCAGAAGAGCTTTACGAGCCGGATTCTCCGCCGGTCCGCGTCAATATCATGGGCCAGGAGTTGGTGGCGTTTCGCGATTCCAACGGTGATCTGGGCGTGCTGGATGCGCGGTGCCCGCACCGTGGCGCACACCTGTTCTTTGGCCGGAATGAGGATTGCGGCCTGCGCTGTGTCTATCACGGCTGGAAGTTCGACCGGCATGGCAAGGCAATGGAATTGCCGAACGTGCCCGCCGACAGCAACCTGCACAAAACCGTGCGGACCACGGCCTATCCGGTGCGGGAATTCGGTGAGATGGTCTGGGCCTATCTGGGGCCTGACGCCTCCAAACTGCCGGGCGGACAATTGCCGGAACTGCCGCAACTGGAATTCGCCTGTATCCCGGCGACCCACCGCTATGTGACCAAGCAGCTGTTCGAGTGCAATTGGGCGCAGATCATGGAAGGCGACCTGGACACGGCGCATTTCAGCTTCCTGCACATGCCGGCGCCGGCGGTGCCCTCGGTCTATCACCCGCACAGCCAGGCGGACGAAAAGCGCCTGCGCTGGATGCGCGATGATCCGATGCCGCTGTTTGAGGTGCTGGAGCACGAATGCGGCTTTGTCGTTGCTGGCGCGCGCCAGGCGGATGGCCAGAAGTATTGGCGCATGACCCAGTTCCTGCTGCCAACCCATGGTACGGGCCCGTCAACCTTGCCGGGGGAGACCTATCACGGCTTTACCATCGTGCCGATCGATGACACGTCGTGCTGGGCGTACACATACTCCTGGAATCCGGTGCGTCCGCTCGGCAATGATGAACGGGATAAGCTGCACGCAGGCTGGGGCCTAATTTGCGAGCGGGACGAGAATTACGTGCCAATTCGCAATGTGCGCAACGATTTCATGATCGACCGGGACGAGCAGAAGCATCGCACCTTTACCGGTGTGAAAGGCCTGGCAGAGCAGGACTCGATGATCCAGCACAGCCAGGGGCCGATCGTGGACCGCACCAAGGAAATCCTGACCGGCACTGATTCTGCCGTGGTGCGCTTTCGCAGCGTGATGCTGAAGGGCGCTATGGACCTGATAAATGGTGAGGAGCCAGTGGCCCCGACCATGCCGGAGGCCTACCGCGCCCGCCCGGGCAGCTGGCTGGCGGATGGGGATCTGTCGATACAACAGGTCATGATGGACCGCTTCCAGGACCCGCTGGGCCGTGTGCATGATGAGGTAAAGACAGATGCGGAATAGGGGTAGAGAGCAAGCTTAAGCCCAGTCGGCGTCGCACGACTGACACTGAGTTCCCACGTGCCGCAATACCCATCATCAATACTATTTCTATTTTGCCACAACTTCCCCCGTCCCAAACTTGATTTGGGACCCATGCCTTAGAGCTTCTAACAATGCTCGATCTTCGCCTCTAATGCCAACGGCCCTGAGTTCTGACCGGTCGCCTCTCCCGTCTTTTCCCGGGCTTGACCCGGGATCCATGCCAGAGAACGCACCACAAAGCTCGGACTCTATGTGAAACTCTCTGGCATGGATCCCAAACCAAGTTTGGGAAGGTGGAAGGGAGAGGTATCCGAAGAGTCTCCGCTCAGGGCCATTGGTAAAAGTTAGCTCTCAGCCATGAGACCCCGGATCAAGTCCGGGGAGGGATAAGGAGGATAGAGTCCATGGAGGAGGGTTGGGCATAACTGCCGGCGGCCTAAGCCCCTAACGCCACGGCAAAGTCGTCAAAGCCCGTACGCTCATTATCTCAAATGGTCGGGAGCGGTCGCCGTCTCCGCCCCCAAGTGGATGGCCTGGCCGTGCGGCGTTGCCTTGGCGGCGCGATCCCAGGCGTCTTTACGGTCAGAAAGTTCTTCGGTAGACGACGCGCCTTTTTCCGCCACCAGCCGCTCCAAAGTTGCTAGCCAGTGGTTGTAGTAGGTCTCGCCGGTGTCTGGGTCGCCGGCGGCCTGAGCGCGTTTGATTTCTTGCGAGAGGGCGGCGGCCCACTCTGTCCACGTGAACAGGCCGTTCGCGTGCAGTTGCACGGCCATGGCAAAGGCCTGAGCCTGCCAGGGTTCGGCGAACACGGCTTCACCATCGTCGCCGGCCGGCTGGCCCGGCAACAGGTCAGGCGGGTTCAAGGTATTCATTCCACAGGTCAATCATCGTGCAAGAGTCGGGCTCCGCATCAGGGCCCCATAAGTCCCGCCCGTCGAACCGGATGGTGTAGAGGTGTTGCGGGTTCTCCCCCTGATAGAGGGAGTTCGTGTCGGGGAACACATGCGCGCCGTGCAAAAGCGCCACCGTGCCGACCTTGCCGCGGGCGTAGCGGGGCAAACGGGTGTGGGTGGCCGGGTTGATGTTGATTGTGCGCACGCGGTCGCCGGGCTGGAAGCGCGGAGCCTCAGCCGTTTCGCGCTCGCTCGGGCCGCCTTTCAGCAGGACCTTGTTGACATCTTGAGCCTTCAAAAGCCGTGCCCCCGGCTTTGGCTCCAGTTCCACCGCGCCGCTCGCGATCTCCTGCGGCGTCGCCATTGTGCGGTCTAGCAGTAGGTATTCCAAGCCGTGCAGCCAGTGTACGTAATAGCTGGTCGAGAGGTATTCCGCGGGCGGCATCTGCTCGCGAGCAAAGCGGCTGGCGTCAATATTCCATTGGCCGGTGAAGCCGACCGCCAGCGTCAGGGCGAAACAGCGGCGCTCCCATTCCGCATGGAATAGCGGCTCATTCGGGTCCGGGGCGATGGCGCCAAAGCCATGCATGCCGCCGAGGTCGTGGGCTCCGTTCATCGCCTCAGCCCTCCGCCTGCGGACGCTGGGCGAGCCCGACGCCGATCATCGAGTCGCGGGTGACCCAATCTGCCAATTCGGCCTCGCTCAGGCCTTTGGATTCCTCGGGCTGTTGCGGCAGCACGAGATAGCGGATTTCGGCGGTCGAATCCCAAACACGCACTTCCTGGCCGTCCGGCAGAGAGACGCCGAACTCCGCCAGCACGGCCCGTGGTTGCATGACGGCGCGGGCGCGGTAGGGGGCGGCCTTGTACCAGGTCGGCGGCAGACCCAACACCGGCCACGGGTAGCAGGAGCAGAGCGTGCAGACGACCATATTGTGGGTGGTGTCGGTGTTCTCCACCGCTACCATGTGCTCACCCTGTCGGCCGGTGAAGCTGAGCGAGGCGATGGCCGCAGTTGCATCCTCCAACAGCCATTGCTTGTAGGCCGGGTCGGCCCAGGCCTTGGCCACCACCTGCGCGCCGTTGCGCGGGCCAACCTTGGTCTCGTAGGTGTCGATCAGGGCATCGAGCGCCGCCGGATCGACATAGCCCTTCTCCACCATCAGCGATTCCAGCGCGCGGACCCTGAGCTCGAGGTCAGAGAGTTCGGAATGATCATGATCATGGTGGTGGTGATGGTCGCTCATCGGTATCGTCCCTGGTCAGGATAGGCCGGGACGATCTTGGCAGTCCGTGGCCGGATAGGAAAGCCCCCTGCCGCTTCAGCAATCTGTGTCTGGACAAGGGCGGAGCGCTGCACCATGTATGGGGGAGGCTCTACTCAATGCCCAGGTGCCCATGACCTTTCGCCAAAAATGCTTTGGACAGCTCCGCCGGTTTGCCGTGACCCTGTTGGTCGTCGCGGCATTGATCGGTATCGGCTTGCCTATGCCTGGCGGCGGCGTAGCCGAGGCGCAGGCCGGCACAGGCGAGCACAGCCAACATCATGGTATGAGTGGCACCAGTCAGGACGAGCCCGCCGCGGCTGGTGCGTGTTGTGACGTCATGGCCGGGCAGTGCGTCAACATCTTCAGCCCACCGGTGTTAGGCGAATATGCAGCACCATCTGTGTTCAGTGCAGGCATCAAGCCCACCGGAACTGAGGCCGTGCGCAAGCATGCACGGCCCGTTGAGTTGCCCCCTCCCCGCGTCTGAGTGACTGCAAGGCCATGCTCCCACAGACGGAGCGTGTCCTACTTCCCCTGCAAACACCCCAGACCTTTTGAGGACTAAACTCATGCGCAAATCCCATATTTCCACGCTGGCGATCTCCATGACCGCTGCCGCCGCGTTGCTCGTCGCTGGCTCAGCGTTAGCCGCTGGCAAGCAAGATCACCACCATGGCCATGGCGGCGCTGCCGACATCGGCAAGGCCGGCAAGGCATCAGCGGCCACTCGCACTGTCACCATCACCATGCACGATAACTATTACGAGCCGAAAGGCATGACCTTTAAGGAGGGCGAGACGGTCCGTTTCGTCATCCACAACAAAGGCGAATTCGTGCACGAGTTCACTATCGCCACCGCGGAAATGCACAAATCACACGCTCCTGCGATGCAGATGATGGTTGAGCATGGCGTGCTGGAGCCAGACCGTATCAACTGGGAAGCCGCCAAGCAGATGCAGGCCAAGATGGGCCACGGCATGCACGATGAGCCGAACAGCGCCCTGCTGGAGCCGGGCAAATCCGCGGAGATCGTCTGGACCTTCCCAAAGCACGCGGCGCTGGAATTCGCCTGCAACGTGCCGGGCCATTACGAGTCCGGCATGGTCGGCAAGATCAAACTGTCTCACTAATTCGGCGGAGCAAATTCCATGAGAATAGTATCGCAAACAGCGCGAGCGCTCGCGCTCGGCCTGACCGCAGCAGCGTGCCTGGCAGGTGCAGTATCGGCGGGAGAGTATCACCTGACCGTTGACAAGATCACCATCGACACGGGGGAATTTACCCGCTCCGGCGTTGGCTTTAACGGCACCTCACCTGGGCCGGAATTGCGGTTCCAAGAAGGCGAGGACGTGGTCATCCACGTGACCAACAACCTGTCCGAAACCACTTCGATCCACTGGCACGGCCTGATCTTGCCCTATCAACAGGACGGTGTTCCGGGCATCACATATGATGGGATCGCGCCGGGCGAGACCTTCACCTACCGCTTTCCGATCAAGCAGAGCGGCACGTACTGGTATCACAGCCACAGCGATTTTCAGGAGCCTGACGGTGCCTATGGCGCGCTGATTCTGGAACCAAAGGCGCCAAAGCCCTACAGCTATGACCGTGAATACGTAGTGCAACTGGCCGATGCGCATCCGCACCATGGCAGCCGCATCATGCGCAATCTGAAAATGATGCCGGACTATTACAACCGCAAACAGCGCACGCTGATGGACTTCTTCAGCGACGCAAAGGACAAGGGCCTTGGTGCCGCCTGGTCGGACCGCAAGGACTGGGGCGAGATGCGGATGATGCCGACTGATATTGAGGACTTGCAGGGCTTCACACCCGTGATCAACGGCAAAGGGCCAGCGCAGAACTGGACTGGACTGTTTAAGCCGGGAGAGCGCGTGCGGCTGCGCTTTATCAACTCGTCGGCCATGACCTATTTCGACGTACGTATCCCTGGCCTGCAAATGACGGTCGTCCAGGCGGACGGCAACAATGTGCAGCCGGTTGTTGTCGATGAGTTCCGGATCGCAGTAGCAGAGACCTATGACGTGATTGTCCAGCCGCAGGAGGACAAGGCCTATACCGTATTCGCCGAATCCATGGGCCGCACCGCCTACGCCAGCGGCACGCTAGCACCACGCGACGGCATGGTGGGCGCAATTCCCGACATGCGCACCGCACCGCTGCTGACCATGGCTGATATGGGCGGCGCCCACGGCGGTCATGGTGGGATGGATCATTCGCAACATGGTGCGATGACCGAGTCCAAGTCGGTGGAGATGGATCACTCGAAAATGGATCACGCGCAACATGGCGCGATGGCTGACGCTAAGCCCGCGGAGATGGACCACTCCAAAATGGGCCACTCCCAGCATCAGGCGGAAGCGCCACCCAATCCGTACTACGCGGATGGCAGCGGGCTATCGCCGACAGCAGCCAATGGTGGCAAATTTCTCCACTATGGCGACCTGAAAGCCCAAAAGCCGCTCTACCCAGTGCGAGCGCCGACGCGCGAGATTGAAATGCGGCTGACCGGCAATATGGAACGCTATATGTGGTCGATCAACGGCATCAAATATGCTGACGCCGATCCCATCCGGCTGACCTATGGCGAGCGTGTACGCTTCAAGTTCGTCAACGAAACGATGATGACCCACCCGATGCATCTGCACGGTATGTGGTCGATCCTAGACACCGGTCAGGGCCAATGGAACCCGATCAAGCATGTGGTCAGCGTCTCGCCCGGAACGACGATCTACATGGAGACGGAGGTCGATGCGCCGGGAAAATGGGCTTTCCACTGTCACCTGTCCTACCACGCTGACAGCGGCATGTTCCGCAAGGTGATCGTCGAGGGTGGACCCTCAGATAAGCAGGCAGCGATACCTACCACAGCGACAGGAGGCTGAGCATATGACCCGAATTTTGCCAACCGCCACCGCTCTGGCCGTGGCTCTGAGTTTAGCGGGCCCCGCTGCAGCCGAAAAGCCAATCTGGGGCATTCAGGTTGAGCAGTTGGAATACCGAATCGGCGACGAGACCGATGTCGCCGCCTGGGATTTTGATGCGCTCTATGGTTCTGACGAACTGAAACTGGTGTTCCGCAGCGAGGCCGAATATGCGGTTCAGGAGCGTGGCTTCGAGACCTTGGAAAACCAGATCCGCCTGCAAACCCCGATCTCCGACTTCTTCGACGCGGTCGTCGGCTTCCGCGCAGACACGCCCAGAGGGCCGAGCCGCTATTCGGCGGTCATCGGCCTGCATGGTCTGGCGCAGCAATGGTTTGAGATCGACGCGGACTTGTTCCTGTCCGACAAACCCTCGATCCGGCTTGAGGCGGAGTATGAAGGGCTGATCACCAATCGGATCATCTTGGTTCCCAGCATCGAAGTGAACCTGCCGCTGGTTGACGATCACGAGGTCGGCGTGGGTGCTTTTGGGCCGACCGTGGAGGTCGGCTTGCGCCTCAGCTACGACCTCGTCGATCGGCTGATCTCACCCTATGTCGGCGTGCACTATGAGCGGGCCTTCGGCGAGACCGCCAATCTGGCCCGCCGCGAAGGGGAGGATGCCGGCGCATTCTTCGTGGTGATCGGCACCCGCATCCTGTTCTGACGGGCCAAGCCTAACTCAACCTTCGTCATTGCGAGGCAAAGCCGTGGCAATCCAGGGGTTATGCCAGCGGCGGGAATGTCGACCAGTCGTCAAGTTTCCTTCAGCCTGAGGTGGCGCCGCAGGCGCCCTCGAAGGCCGCCGGCGCTTCGAGGCTCACTACGTTCGCACCTCAGCGTGTAGAAATTGGTTGGAGAGTCAGGTGCGACTGCCGTTGGTATTATTGTGAACAGACATTGCGTGCATAGAAACGCTGGATTGCCACGCCCGTGTTGCGGGCTCGCAACGACGGCGGAGAATGGAGCGTCACCGCCGCCGCTGTTCCACGACGATGCCATTATCGATCAAACCAGCGATCTCGTCCGCGCTCAGGCCGAATTCCGCCAAAATTTCCTGCCCATGCTCGCCGAACTGCGGTGGCGCGCGGCGCACATTGCCGGGTGTCCGAGAGAGCTTGGCCTGAATACCGAGGGCGTTATAGCCCTTGCCATCGGACACGTGCATCCGACGATGGGCTGTGTGCTCGCTGGTCATGGCGGTCGGCACATCGTTGACGGGTCCGGCGGGGACGCCAGCATCTAGCAGCGCTCGGGCGAGGTCGTCGCAAGTCCAGGTGGCGAACGCGCCCTCCAATGCCGGTTTCAACGCATCGCGATTGACGGAGCGTTGCGGCGCGGTGGCGAAGCGCGGATCTTGCGCCAGTTCTGGTTGGCCGATCACCTCGCACATGCGGCGGAACTGACCGTCATTGCCGACGGCGGAGAACAGTTCTTTGTCCGCGGTCTTGAAAGAATCGTAGGGGTAGATGTTCGGATGCGCGTTGCCGGTGGTCTTCGGCGCCGCCCCATTCATCAAGAAGTTGTTGGCCTGCGGGTGCAGCAGTGCGATGGCACAGTCATAGAGCGTCAGGTCCAGATACTGGCCGCGCCCAGAATTGTTGCGCTCGTACAAGGCCATCATGATAGCCATGGCAGCGTTCAGGCCCGTGCCCATGTCGACAATCGGCGTGCCGAGACGGGTCGGGCCGCTGGTCGGCGTGCCGTTGATGCTGGACATACCGCTGACCGCCTGCACCACGGCGTCATAGCCCGGATCACCGCCCATCGGGCCGGTCGCGCCGTAGCCGGTGACGCGGCAATGCACCAGACGCGGAAAGCGCTGGGACAGCACCTCCTCATAGCCCAGGCCCCATTTTTCCATCTGGCCGGGCTTGAAGTTCTCAATGACCACGTCAGCATTGGCGAGCAACCGCAGCAGCAATTCCTTGCCCTCCGGCTTGGCCAGATCAAGGCCCAGCGAGCGCTTGTTGCGGTTCACGCCCATGTAGTAGGCGGCCATGCTGCCCGCCGGATCATCCTTCAGGAAGGGAGGGCCCCAATCGCGGGTCTCATCGCCCTGCGGCGGTTCGATCTTGATGATGTCTGCACCGTGATCGCCCAGGATCATCGTACAGTACGGCCCACCGAGCACGCGTGTGAGGTCGATAACCTTCAGGCCTTGCAGTGCGCCTGTGGCGGGCGCATCCGGGCCGTCGAAGTTTAAGGGTTGGTCAGACATAAAAATTCCTTGGCATGTGCTTGTGCCCACTTAATGCCCGGCAAGCGACCGCTGGACAAGGGCATAGGCGATCCGTGCCCGGCGCGGTACGATTGCCGCCAACCGTCTTCCACAAAAAGCCCCGAGGTTCACAGATGTCGCAAATGCCTGCCTTTGGCCTGAACCGTTTCAATTATAGCTCGCCGCAAGCCTTCGCCGCCGACGCGCGCCGCGCTGAAGAGCTCGGTTGGGACTATGCCTTCATCCCGTCCTCGCCGCTGTTGCTACAGGACCCTTACGTCAACCTGGCCTTTGCGGCGACACAGACGACGCGCATCGGCCTAGGTCCATTGATTGAGACGCCGGTCATGCGCAGCCCCGCTGTGCTGGCCTCCTCTATTGCCACGATTGAGGGCCTGGCCCCAGGGCGCGCACTGCTGGCGCTTGGCGTTGGCGACACGGCGGTGCGGTTGATGGGCAAGCGCCCATCGCGGGTGGCGGAGTTGGAGCAGGCTACCACCATGGCCCGCGCCCTGTTAGCGGGTGACAAGGTCGAGGTCGGTGCAGCCCGCCCCGCCGCTCTGCGCCATGCCCGTCCGGTGCCTGTGTGGATCGCAGCCGGTGGGCCACGCACGCTTCGCATGGCTGGGCGCGTGGCTGACGGCGTTTTCATTCGGGTCGGCCGCCATCCGGCCAATGTGCGCGCAGCTATTGACGCCGTTCATGCGGGGGCGGCGGAGGCAGGGCGCGACCCGGCGGAGATCAAGATTTGTCTGATCCTGCACACCATCCTCGACGACGACCTGGAGCGCGCAGGCCTCATCGCCCGCTCGATGGCCGCCGGCTATTTTGAGTATTCACCGATGCTGTTCGACCCGCCGGGCTTCACCTGGGACGGCCCGGATGTTGAGGAATTGAAGAAGCAGGTCTGGCCCGACTTTCACCACGCCTCCGACCTGGA
>CALKDI010000325.1 GCA_938084065.1 uncultured Alphaproteobacteria bacterium | reverse complement strand
TAAAACTCGTAAACAGCAGAGAATATTTTTCCGCCACGTGGTCAAATGACCCTTCAAAGCAGGAAGATTACCGGCCAAACGCAGAGATTTGAAACGAAGTTCTCGCAAATTTCGCCGGCGGTTAGTTTTCACACAGTCTGGCACCTGTTTGGTCGGAATATCTTGCCACCAGGAGCGCCACTGCGGAGAAGTTCCGCGGAGCACTACGGCATATTTTTTTTCATTCTTATGCTTGACGATGAACCAAAGGTTGTCGGTATCGGGACCTCTTGCAGGATTGTCATCCATGACCGGGCCCCAAACCAACTCCCATTCGCCACGGGTCGCATATTCCGTACGATGCAACTGGCAAATGATAGCTTCTTTGATCTTGCTGATTGGGTAGGGTTTGTCGGACTTCTTGTCTCGGTCCAGCGTATAGGCAATGGCACTGAGTGTCATCATTTGCTGCGAAATGGTAAGAGAGTATTCGGCGCTCATTTGAGAAATTCCTTTGAATGTTACTACCAATTTTCCGTTTGAATTTTTAATTTACAGTAGAATATTTTGTATTGATGTGAGCTTTGTCACACTCGGAAATCGCGCAGCCGTCTCGGCTCACCCAGCCCGCGGTCGCAAGCGCGTGACCAATGCCACCGCCAGCAGGTTGCCCACAACGCCGATAGCAAACGCCAGCGTGTAAGCACCAGTCACGTCTCGGATATAGCCGGCAGCCAACGGCCCCATCGCGCCGATCAGCCCGCAAATCGCAAATATCGAACCAGAGATTGCGCCGACATTGGTCCGACCAAACAAATCGCTGACCACCGCCGGGAACAGCGTGACAGCCCCATTTGCACCAATGCCGAACAGCGCGGAGGCGAAGTACAACAGCCACAAAGCCTCTGCTCCAACGAAGACGGCGCAGGCTGCGGCCTGAATGCCGATTACTGCGGCCAGAACAATCCGCGGTCCGGCTTTGTCGCCCAGCCAGCCTGCTGCCGGTCTACCGATCAGGCCGCCGGCTCCCAGTGCTGCGATCAGGCCCGCGCCGTGTTTTGGTGCATAGCCCAGGTCCATGGGCACGGATGCCAGGTGAGCATAGGGGAAGAACATGATGATCCAGGACAGAACAAAGACGCCTACCAGCACCCAATAAGTCGCCGTGCTGCGCGCCTCCTTGAGGGTCCAGCCGGGCTCCTCCGCCGCTTCTGCAACACTCGCAGACAGGGCGTCATTCGGCCTCTTACTGGGATCGCGCCGCATGCCAAGAGCGCAGGCAAAGACGATGCCGCCGCCAAGCAGCCCCATCGTTATGGCCGCCTCGCGCCAGCCGAGGTCGGCGATCAGGTTCACGGCCACGAACGGCCCAGCCGCCATGGAAGCGCTCAATCCCATGCTGGCTAAGGCGAGTGCCAGCCCACGCCGGGCGGTGAACCAGCGGACAACGGTTGCGGTGTTGGGGATGAAGGCGGTGCTCATGCCAATCCCGGTGACAGCGCCCATGGCGACAAACAGCAGCCAGGGTTGGTCGGCGGTGCCAATCAGAACAAATCCCGCCGCCAGCGCAATCGCACCAAATAGCAATACGGGCCTGGGGCCGATGCGATCCGTCAGCCGCCCTGTGATCAGGCTCAGCAAGGAATAGAACGCGACGCAGACAGAGAACGGCGCGCTGACTGCGGCGCGGCTCAAATCTAGGGCATCCGCCAGATGCGGCACGAACACGCTGTAGCCAAACAGGAGACCGTACGAGGCGGTCAAGCTGCAAAAGGCGAGGGCAACAATCACCCAGCCGTAGTACATTTACTGGCATTCTCCGCGGGAGGTCGCGCCGGCGGATATGCCGAACCGGTCACATTCTCGGCAGTTCGGCGTGGCCCGTCTAGTATCGGGATGACCAGCAGCGCATATTGGCGTCGATCCCGTTCACACATTGCACATGTAACCAACCCCAAGGAGGGAGCGGCGAAAAGATGGATGTCAGCTTTTTGATCACGGTGATCGAGTTCATGGCGGCGCTTTTCATATTCTTGCTTGGCGTCGGTGTTGTGACGATTGCTGTGCTTTACGTGGTCGATATCACCCAGACCAAACACGCAGTCCGGCACAATTTCCCCGTCGTCGGCCGCATGCGGTACTTTTTTGAGCATCTGGGCGAGTTTTTCCGCCAGTATTTTTTCGCCCAGGACCGGGAGGAGATGCCGTTCAATCGGGCGGAGCGCTCCTATGTCTATCGCGCGGCCAAGAACGTTGATACGACGCTGGCGTTTGGGTCGACTCGCGATCTGCGGCCCACCGGCACGATCATATTTGCGAACGCGGCCTATCCGCCATTGGACCAGGATGCCGCCCCTATTGGCGTGCTGGAGATCGGCCCGTATGCCCGGCACCCCTATCGCACGGCCTCTCTGTTCAACATTTCCGCCATGAGCTATGGCGCGATCTCTCAGCCCGCCGTCAATGCGCTCTCGCACGGTGCTAAAAAGGCCGGGATCTGGATGAACACGGGGGAGGGCGGGCTGTCGCCTGTGCATCTGTCCGGCGGCTGCGATGTGGTGTTTCAGATGGGCACAGCCAAATATGGCGTCCGCGATGCCGACGGTCTGCTGTCAGACGATAAACTGCGAGAGGTCGCGGCGCACGAGCAGGTGCGCATGTTTGAGATCAAGCTCAGCCAGGGTGCTAAGCCTGGCAAGGGCGGCATCCTGCCAGCCGCCAAGGTCAGTGCTGAAATCGCCAAGATTCGCGGCATTCCAGAGGGGCAGGACTCGATCAGCCCGAACCGCCATCCTGATGTCGATAGTGCCGGTGAGCTCCTCGACTTGATCGCCCGTATCCGCGACGTCACCGGCAAGCCAGTCGGGTTCAAGGCGGTTATGGGTGGCTTTGACTGGTTGGACGACCTGATGCAGGAAATCCGCACCCGCGGCATCGAAAGCGCACCGGATTTTATCACGGTGGACAGCGGCGATGGTGGCACAGGCGCTGCCCCAATGAGACTGATGGATTCGGTCGGCCTGCCGATCAAAGAGAGCCTGCCCCAGGTGGTCGACATCATTGACCGGGCCGGCCTGCATGGCCGCACTCGCATCATCGCCAGTGGCAAGCTGATCACGCCGGCCGAGGCCGCTTGGGCCATTTGTGCCGGTGCGGATTTTGTCCAGTCCGCGCGCGGATACATGTTCGCTCTTGGCTGCATCCAGGCACTGCAATGCAACAAAAATACCTGCCCGACCGGCATCACCACCCACAACAGCCGCCTGCAAAAGGGTCTGGACCCGGTCGATAAGGCCGAGCGCGTGGCGCACTATGCGGAGCACATGCATCATGAAATTGGTGTCATCGCCCATTCCTGCGGTGTGCGTGAGCCGCGGCAACTGCAACGAAATCACTGCCGGGTTGTCTGCGCCGACGGCCGGTCGCGACCGCTGAACGAACTCTATCCGCCGATTGCTATACACCGAAGCAACAGCGATGCAGCTTTGCTTGCCGCTGGCGACTGAATTGGGTTAACTGCTGACCAGTTCAAAAACCCCAATAGGAAACGCATTGATCATGGCTCACCCACTCCTCGCCGAAATGGCGCCCACCGGCAAGCTGCGCGCCGCTATTAACATGAGCAACTTCCTGCTCGTCACCGGCAAGACAGCCTCTGGCGACCCGGAAGGTGTTGCCCCATCCATGGCCGCCCTGTTTGCCGAGCGGCTGGGCGTTCCGGTCGAATACCACCCCTATGCCAACCCTGGCCTGCTTGCCGATTCGTCTAAGGATGACTTGTGGGATGTCGGCTTTGTTGGTGCCGAGCCGCAGCGGGCCACCTACGTGAACTTCACCGCGGCCTATGTGGAGATCGAGGCGACCTACATGGTGCCAGAGGGCTCCAAGTTCCAATCTTGCGATGAGGTCGACAGCGCCGGCACCCGCATCGCCGTATCCGCCCGTGCCGCCTATGACCTGTGGCTGGAGCGCAACATCAAACACGCTGAGGTTAGCCGCGTTTCCGGCCTAGACGCCTCGTTCGATCTGTTCGTGGCAGAAAAGATGGATGCGCTGGCAGGCCTGCGCCCGAAGCTGATCGACGACGTGAAAAAGCTGCCCGGCGCGCGGTTGCTGCCGGATCGTTTTACCGCTGTGCAACAGGCCTCCTGCACCAAGAAAGGCCGCGACGCGGGCTTTAAGATGCTGAGTGACTTCATCGAAGAGATGAAAGCCAACGGCACCGTGCAGAACCTGATCGACAAGTACGGCGTCACCGGCCGCCTGACCGTCGCCGCGGCGGCCTGAAGTCAATCCCCGTCCGGGCTATGAACCGGACGGGGCATTCGACAGGAGAGTGACATGCGTGACTGGGTGAACGCGGCAATCGCCAAGATCGAGGCTGACCTCACCCGGTCCGCCGATACGCACCTTATCCGGCTGGACCTGCCGGCGCTGACGGACATCACGCTCTATCTTAAAGATGAGTCGATCCATCCGACCGGCAGCCTGAAGCATCGCCTGGCGCGGTCGCTGTTTCTCTATGGCCTTTGCAATGGCTGGATCGCAGAGGGAAATCCGGTAATCGAGTCGTCTTCCGGCAGCACGGCCGTATCGGAGGCCTATTTCGCGCGCCTGTTGGGGCTGCGCTTTATCGCGGTAATCCCCAAGACCACTTCGCCGGAAAAGATCAGCCAGATCGAGTTCTATGGCGGCGAGTGTCACAAGGTGGACGCCAGCCAGATCTATGCCGAATCCCACCGTCTGGCGACCGAATTGGGCGGCCATTACATGGACCAGTTCACCTATGCCGAGCGCGCAACGGACTGGCGCAGCAACAACAACATCGCCGAGTCACTGTTCTCGCAGATGGTGGCCGAACCTCATCCGGAGCCCGCTTGGGTGGTGATGAGCGCTGGCACCGGCGGCACGTCGGCCACCATTGGTCGCTATATCCGTTACAAGCGCCTGCAGACGCAATTGTGCGTGGCGGACCCGGAAAACTCTGTGTTCTACGATGTATTTCAGGACGGCGACCGCAGCCGCACTCTGTCCGTATCATCGAATGTTGAGGGCATTGGCCGGCCACGGGCGGAGCCCTCGTTTCAGCCCGGCGTGATCGACCGCATGCTTAAGGTACCGGACGCGGCCTCGTTTGCCGCTATCCATTTCCTGGAAGGGTTGCTGCGGCGGAAGTGCGGTGGCTCCACCGGCACCAACCTCTACGCATCCTTGCAAATCGCGGCAGAGATGCAGCAGGCCGGCCAGACAGGCAGCCTCGTCACGGTAATCTGCGACCCAGGCGACCGCTATCTCGACACGTATTATAATCTGGATTGGCTGGCCGAGCGCGGGTTCGATACTGGGCCGTATCGCGACCAATTGCAGGTGTTCTATGACACTGGCGCATTCCCGTCATAGGCCGGGCGGCAAGCCGTCCCTTTCGCTCCGACGCTTCTCGTGGTGGAATGCGGCTCCCTTGTTTGAAAGAGGCTTTTCATGGCGCAGTTCGGTATCTCGCAACCGCTTTTAAGGCTGGAAGACCCAGCGCTGCTTTGCGGTGAGGGTGGGTTTCTTGACGACCTAAGCTTCCCGAACATGGCACACGCCTATCTGCTGCGCAGCCCACATGCCCATGCGGAGATCACGGCAGTCGATACCGCCGCGGCAAAAGCTATGCCGGGCGTTCTGGGTATCTATACCGGCGTGGATGTGGCCGCGTTGGGCGATATCCCGACCCTGGCCTTTCCCCCACTGGTGCCGGATACCGAATACCATCACCACGGCCAGCCGGTGCTGGCGCGCGACCGCGTCCGGTATACCGGCGAGAGCGTCGCCTTCGTCGTCGCCGAAACCCGCGAGCAGGCCCGTGATGCGGCTGAGGCGATCCAGGTCGACTACAACCTTCTGCCCGTCATCATCGATGCCAAAGCCACCACGGAGCCCGGCGCGCCACAACTCTGGCCCGACGCACCGGCCAACCGCGCGTTTGAGTTCCAATTGGGCGATGAAGCTGCGACCGATGCTGGTTTTGCTGGGGCGACGCGCGTGGTTCGCCTGGACGTCATCAACAACCGCGTGCTGCTGAACGCGGTCGAAACTCGCGGCTCGCTGGGCCGGTTTGAGGATGGTCGCTTGATCCTCCACGCCACCACGCAGATGCCGCACCGCTACAAGGAACAACTCGCCGACAAAGTCTTCAAAGTGCCGCGCGATGCAGTGCGCGTCCTGGTGGGTGATGTCGGCGGCGGCTTTGGCGGCAAGAACGGCCTCTATGCCGAAAACTGCATGACCCTATTTGCCGCCCGCGACCTGGGCCGACCGGTCAAATGGGTTAGTGACCGCGACGAGGCCTTTCTGACCGACACCGCGGGCAGGGATAACGTCACCACCGGCGAACTGGCCCTGGACGCCACTGGCGAGCCACTGGCCTTCCGCGTGCGCACTTACGCGAATCTGGGCGCGTACAACGCCAACGGCAGCGCCGTCTCACCCACCAACATGCACATGGCGCCGAACTGCTACCGCATCCCCCAGGTCTATATCCGCGTCACCGGCACCTTTACCAACACCACGCCCGTCGACGCCTACCGCGGCGCGGGCCGGCCAGAGATCACCTATCTGATTGAGCGACTGGTGGATAAGGCGGCGCGCGAATTGGGCGAGGACCCCATCGCCTACCGCGCCCGCATCGCCTTGCAGCCAGAGGTCTTCCCCTACAAAACCCCCACCGGCCTGACCTATGAGAGCGCAGATTTTGGCTCACTGTTGGAGCAGGCGAAGACACGGGTCGATTGGCAAGGCTTCTCCGAACGTCGCGGCGAGAGCGAGGCCCAGGGGCTGCTGCGCGGCATCGGTGTCTGCCTTTATATTGAGCGCTGCGGCGGCGGCCCGGCTCTGTCGGAGGCGGCAACGGTGGATGTGCAGCCGGATGGGGTGGTCACCGTGCGCATCGGCTCCCAGAGCAACGGCCAGGCGCACCGCACCTCCTATGCCCAGGTCGTGCACGAATGGCTGGGTGTTGATCCGGAAGACGTGGTGGTGATCCAGGGCGACACGGATGAGGTGGAGACTGGCACCGGCACCGGCGGTTCCTGGTCGATCCCGATGGGCGGTGGCGCCATCGCCCGGGCATCGGACAAGATAATCGAGAAAGCCAAGCGCATCGCCGCCCAAAAATTCGAGGCGGGCGAGAGCGACATCGACTTCTCCGACGGCGTGTTCTCGGTAATTGGCACCGATTTGCGTTTGTCGCTGCCGGAGGTATCGGCCTTGGCCCAGGACCCCGCCAACCTGCCAGAGGGCGAGGAGCCCGGTCTTGGCGGCTTTGACCGTTTCGTGCCGGAGAATCATACCTTCCCCTATGGCGTCCACATAGGCGAGGTGGAGATTGATCCGGACACTGGCGCTTTTGCGCTGTTGAACTACACCGTCGTGCATGACTTTGGCCGGGCGCTGAACCCGCTGCTGCTAGAGGGCCAGGTGCATGGCGGCATCGCTCAAGGTATCGGCCAGGCGCTGTTCGAGCGTACGGTCTATGACGATGACGGCCAGTTGCTGAGTGGCTCCTACATGGACTACCATATGCCGCGCGCCAGCGATTTTCCGGACTTCGATTTCCTGCCGGTGGAGACCCCAACCGTCGCCAATCCTCTGGGGGTCAAAGGTTGCGGCGAGGCCGGCGCGACTGGTGCACCCCCCGCCGTTGTCAACGCGATGTTAGATGCGCTGGAGTCATTGGGTGTCGAGGATATCGACATGCCGACGACGCCGGAGTCGGTGTGGAATGCTATTCAGGCGGCGCGGGGGTAAGTGGTGCTTGCGTCGCTCGCGATGACGATGGGCAGTGAACGCGCTACCGCCGGGCGAACAGGCGCTCAATGTCGCTGAGCTTTAGCTCCACATAGGTGGGCCGCCCGTGGTTGCACTGGCCGGAATGGGGCGTGACCTCCATCTCGCGCAGGAGGGCATTCATCTCGGCCATATTGAGGGTGCGACCGGCGCGGACGCTGCCATGGCAGGCCATGGTGCCGCAAACCGCGTCCAGCTTTTCCTGGAGGCCATGGGTGGAATCCCACGACTCAAGCTCATCCGCCAAATCACGCAACAAGCCGGCGCAATCGGTGTGGCCCAGCAGCGCCGGAGTCTCGCGTACCACCACCGCTCCATGGCCAAACGCCTCGATCACCAGACCCAGTTCGGCCAATTCGTGGCTGCGGTCGGCGAGGCGGTCGGCGGCAGCTGGGTCGAGTTCGACCACCTCCGGCAGTAACAAGGCCTGCCGGGCGACATTGCCGCCGGCCAGGGCCTTTTTCATGCGCTCCAGCACCAGGCGCTCATGGGCGGCGTGCTGGTCGACGATAACGACGCCGTCACCGGTCTGCGCGACGATATAGGTGCTATGCACCTGCGCCCGCGCTGCGCCGAGGGGGTAGTCTTCATTGGGCGCGGCCTCAGCAGGCAGGGCGGCAGCCCCAAGAGTGGCAGCGGCCACGGCTAATGGACTGCCAGGCACAGGGGGTGGCGCTTGGAAGGCGGCGGCTTGCTCTGCAACGGCTTGTGACGGCGCATCGTTGCGGTAGGGTTGGGCGAACAGATGGGCGAAATCGGCGCGACTGCCGCCGGTGTTGCCTCCGCCTCCGCCAGGCCGGAACGCGCCCAGGGTCGCTGTCGAAACGGTGGAGGCTGCCCGGAACCCGGATGCGTCCAAAGCCTGACGCACCCCGGCCACCAACAAGCCACGCACCGCAGCGTTGTCGCGAAACCGCACCTCTGCTTTGGCCGGATGGACGTTGACGTCCACCGCCTCCGGATCGACGTCCAGGAACAAAGCAACGGCGGGATAGCGGCCACGGGGGATCATATCCTCATAGCCGCCCTTCAGCGCGCCCAACAGCAGCCGGTCGCGTACAGCCCTGCCATTGACGAACAGGTATTGACTGGTCGTCGCGGCGCGGTGATAGGTCGGCAGGCCAATGAGACCGGTCAGATGCAGGCCTTCGCGCTGGGCGTCGATGGGAACAGCATTGTCGCGGAACTCTCGGCCCAGAACGGCAGCTAGGCGGTCTTTCTGCGCCTCTGCCCCGGTGCAGGCCGGAAGTTTCAGCAGGTCACGGTTTTCGTCGCGCAGGGTGAAGGCAACCTCGGGCGCGGCCATGGCCAGACGACGCAGATGGTCCTGCACTTGGCCGCTTTCTGACCGCGCGGTTTTGAGGAATTTCAGGCGGGCAGGCGTAGCGAAGAACAGGTCGCTGACCTCCACCAAAGTGCCTTGCGCCTGAGCCGCCGGCTGCGGTTCGGCCACGCGCCCGCCTTCGACGGTGATGCTCCAGGCCTCATCACTGTCTGCAGTCCGCGAGGTGATAGTCAGGCGCGCCACGGCGCCGATAGAGGGCAAAGCCTCGCCGCGGAAGCCGAGGGAACGGATGTGCACTAGGTCGTCGTCGGGCAGCTTAGATGTGGCGTGGCGGAGCACGGCCAATGCCAGTTCGTCTGCCGCCATGCCGCGGCCATCATCACGCACGCTAATCAGCGCCTTGCCGCCATCACGGATCGTCACTTCGACCCGCGAGGCACCGGCGTCGAGGGCGTTTTCCACTAGCTCTTTGACCACAGCCGAAGGTCGCTCCACCACCTCGCCAGCAGCGATTTGGTTGACCAGGACTTCGGGAAGCAGGCGGATGGGCATGATGTCGGTTGGTCCTAGTCTCTGGCCTAGTGCCTGGGTGTGATCCGGCTCAGATGCTGTCGTGCCAGCACCTTGCCGCGTTCGACCGCAGGCTGGTCGAACGGGTCAATGCCCAGCATTCCGGCAACGATCACGGTTTCGGCGAAGAAGTGCATCATCAGCGCGCCGATGCCTGCCTCATCAACCCGATCCACGGTAATAATGCGGGTTGGGCATCCGGCGGCGATCAGGGTTTCCGGGGTCGCGCGTTGCATAACGTCCAGCAAATCGCCCATGCTGCGGCCATCGAGATAGGCAAGGTCGGCGGCGTTGCCCGCCAGGGCTGAGCGCACTAGCCGGCCTGTGCTCGCGACCGGAGTTTGGATGACGGTGAACAGCTTGTCGCGCGGGCCATCCAGATATAGTTGCAGCTGGCTGTGTTGATCGACTGTGCCGACCGCGCGCACGGGCAGGGTTCCTTGCCCTTGTTTGCCAAGCGATTCCGCCCACAACTGGCAATACCATTGGCCGAGTGTGCCCAGCCGATCACTATAGGGCATCAGGATCGAGGCGCGGACGTCACGGACTTTGGCCAGGGCGCATTGCACCGCGGCTCCAATAGCGGCCGGGCATTCGTCGCCGGTTAGCAGGTCGGCGATGACCGTCTCTGCACCAGCACGGATGTTGACCGGGTCGAGGCCCGCTATGGCAGCTGGCAACAGGCCGACAATGGAAAGTGCCGAATAGCGCCCTCCGATATCCGGGTCGTGCGGCAGTACTGTCATGCCATAGCGCTGTGCCAACGCTGAGAGTGGCGAGGTCCTTGGCTCAGTAATAACCGTGAAATGCTCGCCGATAGCGGCCTCGTCCGCAATCTCCAGCAAGGCCTCAATACAGATCAACGTCTGCGTCAGCGTCTCTGCTGTGCCGCCGGATTTTGAGATGGCGATGAAGTCGGTTCGCGATAGGTCTAGGCTGCGGAAGAGGTGGTCGAACGTGTGCGGGTCGATATTGTCCATAAAGACGATGCGCGGCGAATCTCCGCTGGGTCCGAAACCTGAATCCGCCAGCGCGTATAATGCCTGCCCGCCGAGGCTGGAGCCGCCGGTGCCGAGCACCACAACGGTGTCCGCGCGTTCGCGATGATAGGCGGCGCGGTCCTCAATCATGGGAATATCGCCACGCTCTTCCGGCAGCAGCACTAGTGGCAAAGACCTGTCGTGGTGGCCCTGGCGCAACTGGGCCAAGCCCGGCGCAGCCCGTCGCAGCCACGCATCCAATGTTGGCTGTGCCAGACCAGCAGCGCCGATTGTCTCGGCCATGCAGCCGTCGATTGTCTGAGCGTACATGGGGCTCAAGATTCCTCGCTTCCGGGATCAGAATGGCCTAGGGCACTCCGCAGGGTGCAAGTAGCACAGATTCGATCTTGTCGGTGAGACAGAGATGTGCACTCCGCTGCCAATATGCCAGCCGCAAAAAGAAAAAGCCGGATCTCTGGAAAGAGACCCGGCAAAGTTAGAACAGGGAGGCTTAACGTCTGGGAGACGCGTCGGGATCACGCGCCATCCAAGAACGGCTATGATCCAAACAGCGTTGTCTCAAATCGACAACACCTATGTACTCTGTCAGAAATTCTGCACAATTGGAGAGCTATTATCGCCACCCAGCTATGCACTTGCTGCATAGCTGGCCGAAATGCTCTGGCTTGGAAAGCAGGTCTCTCTAATATACCAAGGTAACAATAGCCAAAACACGGAGGAATGCCGCCAATGACCTGGGAACCCGAACTAGAAGAGCTCGCCCGGCGCGAGGCCATGGCCCGCGAAATGGGTGGAGCCGACAAGGTTAAGCGCCAGCACGATGGCGGCCGCCTGACCGTGCGAGAGCGGGTGGAGAAGTTGGCGGATGCCGGCTCCTTTCACGAGATCGGCGCGATTGCCGGCAAGGCGGAATATGACGGCAACAGCGACCTGGTGCAGCTCGTCCCGTCGAACTGCGTGTTCGGGCGGGCCAAGCTAAACGGTCGGCCTGTGGTGGTGTGCGGCGACGACTTCACCGTGCGCGGCGGTTCTGCCGATGCCACGATCAAGGCCAAGCCGCAATTGGCGGAGACGATGGCGAATGAGTTGCGCCTGCCCATCGTCCGCATGATCGAGGGCTCGGGCGGTGGCGGCTCAGTGCGAACCATCGAGACCTCGGGCCGGGCCAATCTGCCGGGCGGCCAGGGCTCATCCAGCCGGTTTGACCTGTTGGCAGCCAATCTGGCGACTGTGCCGGTGGTGGCGCTGGGCCTGGGCTCAGTCGCTGGTTTGGGCGCTGCGCGGATGGCGGCGAGCCATTTCTCGGTCATGACCAAGGACACGTCTGCCATGTTCGTCGCCGGCCCGCCGGTGGTGAAGGGCATTGGCCAGGACCTGACCAAGCAGGAGCTGGGCGGCTGGCGCATCCAGACTCGGGCCGGCGGCGTCGACAATGCTGTCGATACGGAGGAAGAGGCGATTGAGGCAGCGCGCCACTTCCTCTCCTACCTGCCGAACTCGGTCTATGAGGCACCGCCACGGGCGGAACCCGTTGCTCCGGCGGATCAGGAGCCTCTAATCAAGGCCATTCCCAAAACCCGTCGGCAGGCCTACCGCATGCGGCCCATCGTTGAGCGGCTGGTGGATGCGGGCTCCTTCCTCGAGATCGCACCGAATTTCGGGCGCTCCATCATTTGCGGGTTGGCGCGGATTGACGGCTGGCCAGTGGCGATCATGGCGAGCGACCCCTACCATTATGGCGGCGCATGGACGGCGGACACTTGTCAGAAGATCGTGCGCCACGTGGATCTGGCCGAGACCTTCCACCTGCCGGTGATCTATCTGGCTGACTGCCCGGGCTTTTTGGTCGGCAAGGAGGCGGAGGAGACAGGCACCATCCGTCATGGCGTGCGGGCGATGGCCGCGATCAACCAGTCAACAACGCCCTGGTGCGCCATCGTCGTGCGCAATGCCTTTGGTGTTGCCGGCGGCGCTCACGTCCCCGTAGGCCGGTTCGTGACCCGCTATGCGTGGCCAAGCGGCTTTTGGGGCTCCTTGCCGTTGGAGGGCGGCATTGAGGCGGCTTACCGCGCCGATGTTGCTGCGGCGGATGACCCAGAAGAAGAACTGAAACGGATCACGGAACGGCTGGAGAAATTACGCTCTCCCTTCCGCACGGCAGAGGCGTTCTGGATCGAGGAGATCATCGACCCCCGCAAGACCCGCGGTCTGCTGGAGGAGTTTGCCAATCTGGCAGCGCCCCTGCGCGATCCGGGTGAGAGGCGGTTCGGGCTGCGGCCGTAAACAGGTAACAGTTAATCTAATCGTTTGGCACGTGTGAAGGATTGGTGATGTTTGCTAAGGATATCGAATAATATTTCTGATAAATCAATGTATTATACTAACGGTCACTACTGTCCAGGAAAATAGAGAGGGAGCTGGTTTGCTGGATTCAGTGGTGGTGGTTTGGCTGGTGGTTTAAGGAGCTGGGCTATCCCGCTTTGGTTGAAAAGATAGGTTTGCGCCAAAGCCGCGACGCGCTTCAGTGGGCCGCCCGTTCTCTTCGTCCATAGCTTCGACCCGGCGCAGGCGTTTTTGGTATTTTTCGCCGGGTCTGCGGACGAGGCGGATGGTTTCGTCGGCGATGATCAGGCTGTTGGGGTGCAGCCGGTTTGCGATCACATCGAAGGCGAGATTGGTCTTGGCTCTGGTGACGAAGAATGCGCCTTTCTCGTCGATTGCCCTCCAGAAATCGGCATTGTTGTAAGCCCGATCAAACACATAGGTTTCCCCGGCTTTCAAAGGCAAGTCACCACAGACCTTACTGTCGTGAAACCGAGCAGGGGTGATGGAGAACCAGACCGGCATCGCAGCCGCGGGATCGAGCATCAGGTGCAGCTGATCGCACTGTTGTTGATCCGGTAGCGCAGCGCCCGATGGGTTTTGGCGAACAGGCCGATCGTCGTGCTGTCGAGGATGCGGACCAAGCCGCTCGCCGCCTTTACATCTTTCGCGGCTTTGGCGCTCATTTCGGTGAGCAACAGCGCCAGAATGTCTTCGAACACCGCTGCCGGGCGGGCCGCATTCGCGTCCGAAAGGGTCGAGCGTTTCACCCTTTGCGCACCCAGATGATAATGCCGGGCCGGGCTGGCATTGAACGACGCCTCCAGGTCCCGCAGGCTGGTGTGTCCCGAAATCTGTGCGTAAACCATCGCCAAAAGATGCTCGAACGCGCCGAGCTTCTTGACAAAATGCAACTTAGAATTATTATTTTAATTCAATGAGTTAAAATCCTTAGCGTAGGATTTCGCCCCCTCCTGCGACAGCCCCCAAATTGATGGCCAAAGCATGGAAAAACCGTAGCCTCGTACTTGCCCCAGAGAGCCAAGCCTACAAGTTAGCCCTCACCCTGAACCCTGTCGTCGCAGGGCGAAGGCGCTAGCAAAAGCCGCCTAACCTCAATACGGCACGTCACCGGCCACCGTGATGCGGTGCATCCGGCGTCGCTCGTTGTAATCCG
>CALKDI010000324.1 GCA_938084065.1 uncultured Alphaproteobacteria bacterium | reverse complement strand
CTACACAAGCAGGAAGTCGCCTGGGAGGCAAGGGGGGGCGCCGCGGCACAGTGCGAGTTGACATTAGCGCGCTAAATTCGCCACTTAATAGGGGAAAATTAGAGTGGAAAGGGCTGATCCATGATCCGAATTCTGGTACTGTTGCTCGCTATCTTGGTGCCGTCGTTAGCGTTGTCCGCCGACAATGATCTGGAGTCAGTGAAGCGATACGACCGTGCGATTATGATCGTCCTCCCAGAGGCTAATGGGAGCGCAGTTCCTCTTGTAACCAAGCCGGAGGATTGCGGAGATACTCAATGGCTGACTCGTGATGGCCGTCGCATGGCAGAGGGCATCGGCGACGCATTGCGCGATGCCGGCTTTGGTGACGCATCGGTGTATTCCAGTCAATCTTGCGCCGCAATTGAAACTGCTAATATATTGAAATTGCAAAATAAGGGTGCTCTATCGCTCCTGAATGACATTGCCGATTCGAAGGTAAGTAGAAAACAGCAGCGGCAGGCACTGGCCTTGTTCTTGGCAGATCATCTGGGCAAGCGGACGCTGGTGTTCATCTCGCACCATAACAACGTTATTGATATCAGCGGCTCGTATCCAAGCTTTGGGGATGCGATTGCGTTGACGGTCAACGTCACCAGATTTGAACCGGTGTTCCTTCGGCATATTCAGATCAAATAGCCGGTTCGCGGCTATTGCGTTGCCTACCTTTGCTGCTTTTATGCAGCTACCAAAAGAGCATGATCGATGGCAGAGACCTGATCGCTAGGTCCATGCCATATGATCCGACCGTCATCGAGTAATGCAACTGAATCAAAGCGCTCGTTCAAGTTGTGGACATCTGCGGTAACGACCAGTGCCGTCGCTCCCTGTTGGCGCACCAGATGGCGAATGAGCTGTTCCATACTGGCTGCCAGTACAGGGTCCAGCCCAGCCGTTGGGTCATCCAGCAACAGCAATTTCGGTGACCCAGCAATAGCGCGGGCCAAAGCCGCCCGCTTGCGCATTCCGCCAGAGAGTGCGCCCGGCGCGGCATTGCCGGCTCTTTGGTCCAACCCCACCATAGTCAGCAATCGAAATGCTTCTGTTTGAGCCTCTGCAAACCTCATGCCGTGGCGTTGCAGTGCGAAAGCTACGTTTTGCCAAACGTTCATGCTGTCAAACAGGGCGTTGCGCTGAAACAGCATGCCTATATTCGCCCGCAGCGGCTCCCAATCAGCAACGTCGCTGTGACCCAGAACTGAGATGTTGCCAGCGTCCGTCCGCAGCAGCCCTGCGGCGCATTTTAATAGCACCGACTTGCCGCCTCCCGACGGCCCGATCAGCGCTGTGGTTGTTCCATCTTCGATATCCAAATCGATACCACACAGCACCCGGTTTTCGCCGAAAGTCTTCTCGACGTGATGGAGCGAGAGGGTTGCAGTCATGCTGAATTTGCTTCCATGACAATTGTTTGGCTAGTCGGAGACAACATATACGTCCGTGTGTTGCAGAAGGCACGTGCAGTCTGTTCGCACTGTTGATGGCCATTGTAGAGGACTAGCCGAACAAACGTAAGGCGCTCAGAGCTTCATCTGCGTATCGGAAGCACCGTCAGCATTGGCTCTGGCTCCAGAGGCATCCCCCACGACCGCCCCACCCATCCCAGAGCCAACGCTGCGACAATACAAATGAACGCGGGATGGATGTGGGTACGTGTGAACTAGGTCACACCTCGCTGCACATTCGCCACAATGCTGACGTTTTTCAACGGAGCTTACGCCGTACGAGGCGTTGGCGGAGGTGCATCCGTCATATGCTCGGCCTCCCAATCGGCTAAACCCGGCGTTTCCGGCGGGCGGGACGAGCGAAGTGCGTTGTAATGTGGGACTTTGGCCAGCGTGGTGTAGAGCCGGCGCAGCTCGTCGATAGCGAGTTCGTGCATGTCCACCCGCAGGTCCGTTGAAGCAACGGCGGTGTCGATAAAGCCTGGCACGTTGCCAGGGCCAATCACCTTAACCGCCGCTGATCGCTCTGTATGATGGCGGCCTTCCGCGTCTGCCTGCCCGCCGGCATCGCGACCAGCCTCCAGCGCCTGCAGCAGCCGTTCCGCCAGCGGTTCTCCATCGCTCATGCGGAAAGCCTCGCCCATGGCGTCCAGGACATGCTCGCCGGCCAAGAAATTGCCCATGACCACATGCCCCTCCGCCATCTGATGCCCGCTCCAGGGACGGCAATCCGGCCCGGAGAACGCATTTAGCGAGCCGTCGCGGTGGATGATGCCAATTTGCCTGTGGCCGATATGCGGGTCGGCGGCGGTCAGTGCCTGCTCGATCGTTGGCATATCCGCGCCCTCACTCAACATACGCGCCACCAACAGCCCCAGTTCCGGCCGGGCAAAGGCTTGGGATGTCACAATATCGCCGGCCAGCGTTGTGAACGGGCAAAGTCCACCGACCGCCAAGGAGACTGTGGCGATGCCGATTCCGACCTGATCCGCGTCCGGATCGTGGGCGAGGATGGTGAATGTCATGGTCGGCAGTCTTTCATAAAATTTTGGGGCAACGAGCGCCAGCATCGCGCCTTTCGCTTGGCGATGCGACCACTTTGTCGTTCAATGGCCGTCAAAGACGCAACGGAGGAACCCGCGCCATGAAAATCACCAATGTCTCCCTGACCCTGTTCGCCTGGGATGATATCCCAGCGACCCAATATGGCCTCCACACCGGCAAGTTCGGCGGCTCGTCGCAATTGGGCCTGCTGCGGATAGATACAGACCAGGGCCTGACCGGCCATGCGTTCCTCGGCTCGTCGAGCCGCGGCGCGAATATGGACGGGCAGTCGTTGATTGCCTATCTGAAGCCCATCGTGATGGGCCAAAACCCGTTTGAGCGCGAGCGTCTCTACAAGTTGATGTACCGCCGCGCGCGCATGACCACGCTCCGTGCCATCGGTGCTGTGGATGTGGCGCTGTGGGATATCGCTGGACAGGCGGCAGGCTTGCCGATTTGCGACCTGATAGGCCGATATCGCTCCTCCATTCCGGCCTATGCGTCGTCTGCCGTGCTACCGTCGGCTCAGGCGTACGCCCAGGAAGCCGCGCAGATTCGCGACGCCGGTTGGGCGGCCTACAAGATCCATCCGCCGACCAATCCAGTAGAGGATATCAAGGTCTGCAAAGCTGTGCGCGATGCAGTGGGTGATGATTACCAACTCATGCTTGATTCCACCTGGGCCTATGACTATCCGCAGGCATTGCGGGTTGGGCTAGCGATCCAGGATTTGGGGTTCTACTGGTACGAAGATCCCCTGGATGAAGAAGACCAGACCAATTACGTCAAGCTGCGGCAGAAGCTGAACATCCCGATCATGGCGACCGAGTACTCGCCCGGCGGCCTCTACTCCTACGCCCCTTGGCTGATGGCACAGGCGACCGACTATCTGCGCGGTGACGTGGCGGTGAAGGGCGGCATTACTGGCATCCTGAAAGCGGCCCACTTGGCCGAAGCGTTCAAGATGAATTACGAGATCCACCATGGCGGCAATTCTCTGAACAACGTGGCCAATCTGCACGTGACCATGGCGATCCCCAACTGCGAGCTGTTCGAGGTTCTGCTGCCGTCAGAGGCCCAGAAATACGGTCTGATCGATGAGCCTGCGCCTGATCCAAATGGTCTGGTTCATGCAATCGAGAAGCCAGGACTGGGGGCGGACATCGACTTCGACCTCATCCAACGCAAGACCGTCGCCACGCTAGGCTGAGGATTGCGGATACAGTCGGTGGTCTCATATGATCACCGGCAAAGCACTACTTCCCATGATTGGAGCGCGTGATGTCATCAAACTCTTGGACCGTAAAACGCCTAACCGCAGCTCTGGGCGCTGAGATCACCGGCATTCGTCTGGCTGAGGCCGACGCAGCAGACGCCGCGGAAATCACCCGGCTGTTGCATGAGCACAAGGTCATCTTCTTTCCAGGCCAGAATATGAATGCGGATGAGCATATTGCCTATGGCCGCCATTTCGGCGAATTGGAAGGTCATCCAAACCTGAAGGAACGCACGCCCGACGACCATCCCGAACTATTTCGACTGGTGGCCAGTGAGGGTGGGATCGCCGACGAGTGGCACACGGACCTGACCTTTCTGGAGCGCCCGGCGCTTATGTCGATCCTCAACATGCGGGTCTGTCCGGAGGTCGGGGGAGATACCATGTGGGCCAGCTTAACCGCCGCTTATGATGGGCTCTCGCCTCCATTGCAGGACCTTTGCGACGGCCTCAGCGCCCTGCATGATGCGCACCCGCATGATCGGGCCGACCGTATGCACATTCACCCGGTGGTGCGGATCGACCCTGAG
>CALKDI010000323.1 GCA_938084065.1 uncultured Alphaproteobacteria bacterium | reverse complement strand
CCCGACTCGGGGGGGCGCCGGATCTCATCAATCCCCTCCAGCCCGTCGAACTGGTCATCGACCACTCGGTCCAGGTGGATGCATTCGGCGACGCCCAGGCCTTCGCTCACAATGTCGACCTGGAGGTCAAACGCAACCGCGAGCGCTACACCTTTCTCCGCTGGGGCCAGAAGGCTTTTTCCAACTTCAAGGTGGTCCCGCCGGGTCTGGGCATTTGCCATCAGGTGAACCTGGAATATCTCTCCCAGACTGTCTGGACGGCTGAGGATGACGACGGCTCCACCGTTGCCTATCCGGATACCCTGGTCGGCACCGATAGCCACACCACCATGGTCAACGGCCTGGCCGTACTGGGCTGGGGCGTGGGCGGTATTGAGGCAGAGGCGGCCATGCTGGGCCAGCCCGTCTCCATGCTGATCCCCGAAGTCGTTGGCTTCAAGCTGACCGGCAAAATGGCCGAGGGCGTGACGGCCACGGATCTGGTGCTGCGCATCGTACAGATGCTGCGTGCCAAAGGCGTGGTTGGCAAGTTCGTAGAATTTTACGGTGACGGCCTCGACAATCTGACGCTTGCCGACCGTGCCACGATCGCCAACATGGCACCGGAATACGGCGCGACATGCGGCTTCTTCCCGATTGATGGCGAGACCATCAACTACCTGCGCTTCACCGGCCGTTCCGAAGACCAGTGCGCTCTGGTTGAGGCGTATGCCAAGGCCCAGGGCATGTGGCGCACCACTGGCGGCGCGGACCCGATCTTCACCGACACGCTGGATCTCGACCTCTCCAAGGCAGTCCCAGCGCTTGCCGGACCGAAGCGTCCGCAAGACCGCGTTGACCTGCCCGAGATACCAGCCTCCATCGCCAAAGCCATTGACGAGATGGGCGGCGGTAATTCGACTGCGGCTGAGGGCACCGACTATCAGATCGATCCCGGTGACGTTGTCATCGCCTCGATCACGTCGTGCACCAACACCTCCAACCCGGCTGTCCTCATGGCTGCTGGTTTGGTGGCGCGCAAGGCGCGGGCCAAGGGCCTGACCGTAAAGCCATGGGTGAAAACCTCGCTGGCGCCTGGGTCTCAAGTGGTTCAGGACTACCTGGAGCATGCTGGCCTGCAGGACGACCTAAACGCCCTCGGCTTCAACATCGTCGCGTTCGGTTGCACCACCTGCATCGGTAACTCTGGCCCGCTGGTTCAGCCGGTCGCTGACGCCATCGACGCCGGCAACATCACCGTCGGCTCCGTGCTGTCTGGCAACCGCAACTTTGAAGGCCGTGTCCACCCGCAGGTGAAGGCGAACTATCTTGCCTCGCCGCCGCTGGTGGTTGCCTATGCTATTGCCGGTTCATTGAAGGTCGACATCACCACGGAATCACTGGGCAAGGATCAGGACGGCAACGATGTCTTCCTGAAAGACATCTGGCCCAGCAATGCCGAGGTTCAAACGGCGTTGACCGACCATCTTACCCAGCAGATGTTCGAGGACCGCTATGCCAACGTCCTCGACGGGCCGAAGGAGTGGCAGGCGATTGGTGTTACTGGTGGTGAGACCTACCAGTGGAACAGCGGTTCCACCTACGTGCAGAACCCGCCTTACTTTGAGGGCATGACGGCTGAGCCGGGTGCAGTTTCCAACATTGTTGGCGCGCGTTCGCTGGCCATTCTGGGCGACTCGATCACCACCGACCACATCTCCCCCGCCGGCTCCATTGCCCGTGGCGGCCCAGCAGGTGCCTACCTGACCGAACATCAGGTGCGCCCGGTGGATTTCAACAGCTACGGCGCCCGCCGCGGCAACCACCAGATCATGATGCGCGGCACTTTTGCCAACATCCGCATCCGCAACCAGTTGGCCCCCGGCACCGAAGGCGGCGTAACCAAGCACCTGCCGTCCGGCGAAGTGATGAGCATCTATGATGCTGCGGCTCGCTATAAGGAAGAAGGCGTGCCCCTGGTCGTGATCGGCGGCAAAGAGTACGGCACTGGCTCGTCTCGCGACTGGGCAGCGAAAGGTACCTATCTGTTGGGCGTCGGGGCTGTCATCGTCGAAAGCTTTGAGCGCATCCACCGTTCGAACCTGGTCGGCATGGGCGTGCTGCCCCTGATGTTCACTAACGGCCAGAGCCGCGAAACGCTGAAGCTAGATGGCACGGAGACTTTTGACATCTCTGGAGTCACCGAGTTACAGCCGCGCATGGAGATGGACTGCACCATCAACCGCGCCGACGGTTCGAAAGAGCAAATCAAACTGCTCTGCCGCATCGATACGCTGGATGAGGTCGACTACTACAAAAACGGCGGCATCCTGCAATACGTGCTGCGCAACATGATGAAGGCGGCGTAACAGCCTTCATCTTGGCTTCGGCCATGTTGCAAAACCCCGGCGAGCGCACCTGCTCTCGCCGGGGTTTTTTGTTCAGCGGTCACCACGCAGGATGATAATACCGATGCGGCGGTTGCACGGGTCGCTGGGTGCCTCTGGAAGCAGGTGCGTGGTATCCGCTTGGCCCTCCACCCGGTCGATGCGAGAGCGGCCGACGCCGAAGCGTTCCAGCATGCGGCGGGCGCTGTGGGCGCGGTCGGTTGATAGCTCCCAATTGCCATACTGTGCGCTGACGGAAAAGGGCGAGGAGTCCGTGTGGCCGGTAAGTGCAACCTTGTTGCCGGTGTCGCGCACGACTTCCGCAATCACCCGAACCAGCGCCCGCATCCGCCCGGTCGCATCCGCACCGCCAGACGCAAACATTGGTTCGCCATCTCGATCGACCAACTCTATCCGCAGACCTTCTTCAGTGACCTTGAAAATCAGGTGCCGGTCCAACCCTTGGAACTCGGCGTGCTGTTGCACCCTCTGCATGATTTTCTCGCCTATGGCCTCGCCTTCCGCTGAGCCTTGGCCTGCCCCATCTTGGTTTGCCGCATCCTGGCCCGCGGTATCAGGCTCCTCGCCGCTGCCAGCATCGTGGTCGCGTTCGCGGCCTTGGTCCTCGCTGTCGCGCAAAGTGCCTGGCTGCCGGGCGGCATCGATCTTGTGCGCGACTTCGTGTTGGGCGTCGCGTTGTGATTCCTCATTTCGCTTTGGCTTGGACTTATCGTTGCCAGGTTCCTTATCCCCTGCGCCGCCCGTGCCATTGCGCGCCAACTGGTCCTTGGCAAACATGCTGGAGCCCTTGAACATGTCAGTGCCGCCGCCGGAAACCTTGCTGATCGGAATGCGCGGGTCGAAGTAATCCGACAGGCCCTTGCGTTGGCTTTCCGTTGTGGCGTTCAGCAGCCACATCAGCAGGAAGAACGCCATCATCGCCGTCACGAAATCGGCATAGGCCACCTTCCACGCGCCGCCATGATGGCCATGGCCGTGACCACCCTTTTTCTTTTTGATGATGATTGTGCCGTCCATGGCAAACGCAGCCTTTCCCTATCAGCGCGCAGCCAACCGGGCTCGCGTGGGATACAGAAAAGCAAATCCAGCTTAAAGAGCGATTAGGGCGTTGCGCGAAACAGCAACGCCCCCCGACGCTGCGTGGTTCTTAGACCCAGCCCGCCAACTCCCGCCGCATCAGATTGGCAAGCAGATGCAAATGGCTGGGCTGGTCGTTCAGGCAAGGAATGAAGCTGAATTGTTCTCCGCCGGCGGCCTTGAACTGCTCCGCCCCGGTGATGGCGATTTCCTCCAGCGTCTCCAGGCAATCGGTGGTGAAGCCGGGCGTGATCACGGCCAGCCGCTTGACGCCTTTCGCCCCCAGCCGTGCGAATTCCTCATCTAAATAGGGCCGCAGCCATTCCTCACGGCCAAACCGAGATTGGAAACACAGGCTGAGCCGCCCCTCTGGCCAGCCTAGCGCCTCCTCCAACAATCGTGCCGTCTTGGCACACTGGCAGTGGTAAGGGTCACCCAACTCCAGATAGCGCTTGGGCACGCCGTGGAACGAGGCGAGCACGACCTCCGGCTCCCAATCCAAGCCTGCCAAATGGGTTCGAACCGATTCGGCCAATGCCTCGATATAGGCGGGTTCGTCATGCCATGGTGGTAGCGTGCGCACTGCCGGCTGCCAACGCATTTGCATCAGCGCCCGGAAGGCTTCATCGCAGGCTGTAGCCGTCGTCGGCGCCGCATATTGCGGGTAGAGCGGCGCAATCAGAATGCGATCACACCCCGCCGCCTGCAACGCCTCCATCCGGGAAGCGATAGAGGGGTTGCCGTAACGCATCGCCCAATCGACCACGACCTGATCGCCTAGATCGGCGAACTCTGCTGCCACACCCTCGGCCTGCGCCCGAGTGATCGTGCGCAGCGGCGACTCGTCCAGCTCTTTGTTCCAGATCTTGGCATAAGCCTCACCGGACTTCTTCGGGCGGGTATTCAGGATTATGCCATTGAGGATGCACCACCACAGCACCGGATTGACATCAATCACCCGCCGATCGGACAGAAACTGCTTTAAGTATCGCCGCATCGACGCCGGATCATGCCCATCTGGCGTACCAAGCGCGGTCAGAAGCACGCCCACCTTACGCGGCAGTACAGGCGGATGGTTCAGAGGCAGGTGAGAGGCGGGCATCCGAGTAACCTTGGTTTACGGCAGAATGCTGGCCATATGACCCTTCAGGTCACCACCTTCCATAGGCCCCAAAGTCACGGGGACAGATTATTCGAGTGGAATTAAAGGCGAAGAGTGCCTTAGCGCTCTTCGCCTTTGCATTACCAGCCCGTTGAAAAAGGCTCTTATGGCCGGATTTCATCCGTTAGCGAACCATAACGTGCTGAAGACGGCATCACCCTCGTTCGAGACGATGACGACGATCTGAGCGATCAGAACGGCTCCAGTGGGCGTAATGAGCACGCAGAAACAGCCATACCTGCCCGCCACGGCCTCTCGCGGGGTGCCGGCGCCGATGAGTTGGCGCATCAGCAATGACAGGTTGTGGCCGGCGACGTGAAGCAGGTAT
>CALKDI010000322.1 GCA_938084065.1 uncultured Alphaproteobacteria bacterium | reverse complement strand
CTTCGAGGCTCACTGCGTTCGCACCTCAGGCTGAAGACATTGATTGAAGAATCAGAAAAAGCTGCAGTTGGTGTAAGACCACCTCACCCGCCCGGCTGAAACAATCGCCCGCCTGTCATCGGCTCAGGTGCCGCGGTCGTCCCCGGAAAACTCAGTGGCAGGCCACGGGCAGTACGGACCGCCAGATAGGCGAAGGCTTCTGCCTCCAGCGCATCGCCGTTGATCGCCCAAGCTTCCGCGGGCTGCACAGGCGCCTCCAACTGGGCCCGCAGAGCAGCCATCACCATCGGATTGTGCCGACCACCGCCGCCAACAATCCAAACCTTGGGCGGCGAGGGCATATGCGCCTGGGACCCCGCGATGCTGGCTGCAGTAAATGCGACCAGCGTTGCAGCTCCGTCTGCCGGCGAGAGGTGCGCCACCGGCTCCAAGTCAAAATCCAGACGGTCGAGGGATTTTGGTGGCTGGCGCGCGAAATAGGCCGCGGTCATCATCGCGGCCAAGGCTGCCGCATCGACTTGCCCAGCCCGCGCCAAAGCTCCGCCGGTATCGACCGGGTGCCCGGTGTGGCGCAGTGCCCACTCATCCAACAGCATGTTGGCCGGGCCGGTATCGAAGGCCAGCAGGTCATCCTCCCGCTCGCCAATCCATGTGACGTTCGCAACGCCGCCCAGATTGAGAAACACACAGGGCTTGGGCGCCTCAACCGCCAATGCCCGATGATAAATCGGGGCGAGCGGTGCCCCCTCCCCGCCCGCGGCAACATCGGCGACGCGAAAATCGGCGGCAACGGGAATTCTCAGGCTGTTGGCCAGACGCTGGCCATCGCCCAATTGCCAGGTGCGATGCTCTGCCGGGCGGTGCAGCACGGTGTGGCCGTGGAAGCCAACCAACGCCACCTGATCCGCCAAAGTCCCCGTCACCGTCAGCAACTCGCGCACCGCGTCGGTGTGATGATCGGTAAGGGCCGCCTCCAGCCCCGGCGCGCGCGCCTCCGGGTCCTGCAATGCCCGGGCCAGCGCGGTGCGGAAGGCATGCGGATAGGGGCAGAACGCAAACCCCCGCGGCTCCGCCACTGTCTCGCCATCGGTCCAGAGCAGAGCGGCGTCAATGCCGTCCATCGACGTGCCGCTCATCAGGCCTAGAGCGAGGCAGGGGGCGCCTCGTTCAAGCAGAAGCGGCCAGGGGTGTGATTGTTCTTGCATGGCATCCATGGTACATGCGCCGCTTTCATCGACAAGTGGTGCTAGAGCCCATGCCCCGTTCTGACTTCCTCGCCGCGCTGACAGAGCGGGGCTTTATCCACCAATGCACCGATTCGGAAGGGCTGGACGCACTCTGCGCCGCCGGGCCGATCCGCGCCTATATCGGCTTTGATTGCACCGCCGATTCGCTGCATGTCGGCTCGCTCGTGCAAATCATGATGCTGCATTGGTTGCAGAAGACCGGGCACAAGCCAATTGTGCTGATGGGCGGCGGCACGACGAAGATCGGGGATCCTTCCGGCCGCGACGAGACAAGGCAATTGCTGACACATGAGGGTATTCAGGCGAACAAGGCCGGCATCTTTAAGGTGTTCGAGAAATTCCTGACCTTCAGCGACGACCAGGCGATCATGGTCGACAATGACGATTGGCTGAGCGAGCTAAAATACATTCCGCTGCTGCGCGATGTGGGCCGGCATTTCAGCGTCAACCGCATGCTGACCATGGACAGCGTCAAGAACCGGCTGGAGCGTGAGCAGCCGCTGACCTTCCTCGAATTCAACTATATGATCCTGCAAAGCTATGATTTTGTGGAATTGTCCAAGCGCTACGGCTGCGTGCTGCAAATGGGTGGCAGCGACCAGTGGGGCAACATTGTCTCTGGCTCGGACCTGGGCCGGCGGATGGAGCAGCCGCAATTGTATGGCCTGACGACGCCGCTGATTACGACGGCGGACGGCGGCAAGATGGGCAAGACGGCGGCGGGTGCCGTTTGGCTGAATGAGGATAGGCTCAGCGTCTATGACTACTGGCAGTTCTGGCGCAACACGCTGGATGCGGATGTCGGGAAATTCTTGAAGCTGTTCACCGTGCTGCCTATGGATGAGATCGCCAAGCTGGAGGCGCTGGAAGGCGCGGAGCTGAACGAGGCGAAGAAGGTCCTCGCCACCGAGGCAACCGCCCTATTGCATGGCCGCGCCAAGGCTGAGGAAGCCGCGGAGACCGCGCGCAAGGCGTTCGAAGAAGGCGCTCAGGCCGAGGGCTTGCCGACGGTGAGGGTGGCCGCGGCGGACCTTGAGGATGGTATTCCGGCGTTCAATCTGTTCCAGCGGGCGGGTCTAGCTTCCAGTGGCGGCGAGGCCCGGCGACTGGTGCGTGGTGGCGGCGCTCGGTTGAACGACGTCGCACTCTCTGACGAGAACCGTGTGATCGGGACCGCGGACCTGACTGAGGCTGGTGCTTTAAAACTCTCCGCCGGGCGCAAGCGCCATGTGCTGGTGAAGCCCGTGTAACACCAATCGTTATTCCCCCAACCCTTGCCGCTTTCAGCAGCACATTTCAGCAAATTATGAGCGTTGTGTCGCAAGCTGCGATGGCTTAGGCTTTCGTACGTTAGGACAATTGGTTGCGACCAATGGTCGGACCTGACGAACACAAGGAGGAATACAGCCAATGGAACGCCGCAATTTTCTGAAGGGCGCGGCTATAGCCGGCGCCGCAGCAGCCAGCACAACACTGGCCGCGCCAGCCATCGCCCAGGGCGTGCGCGAGCTCAAAATGGTTATGGCCTGGCCGAAGAACTCGCCGGGTGCCGGAACCTCTGGCCAGCGAGTCGCTGACCGCATCACCATGCTGTCCGACGGCAAGCTGAAGGTCAAAGTCTATGGCGCGGGCGAATTGGTGCCGGCCTTCCAATCGTTCGATGCGGTCTCCGCTGGCGACGCCGACATGTACCATGCGGCCGAGTATTATTTCCAAGGTAAGTCCAAGGCTTACAACTTCCTGACCGCGGTACCATTCGGCATGACCGGCACGGAAACCCATGCGTGGATCCGCTATGGCGGTGGCCAGGAGCTGTGGGATGAGCTGTCCGCAGGCTTCAACCTGAAGGGCTTCCCCTCACACACAACCGGCACCCAGATGGGTGGTTGGTTCCGCAAGGAAATCAACAGCGTTGATGACTTCAAAGGTCTGAAAATGCGCATGCCAGGCCTGGGGGGTGAGGTGCTGCGTGCCCTCGGCGCCACGCCGCTCAACTTGCCCATCGGAGAAATCTACCCGTCGCTACAGTCGGGTGCGATTGATGCAACCGAGTGGGTAGGCCCATGGCAAGATCTGGCCTTTGGCTTCTACAAGATCGCCAAAAACTACTATGGCCCGGGCTTCCATGAGCCAGGCACTGTCGCCTCGTTTGGCATTAACAAGACGCTGTACGATAGCCTGTCGAAAGAGCATCAGGAACTGATCGCTGTGGTCATCAAGGCAGAGGCGCAGGACCAATCAGCGGAGTTCAACGCGCTGAACCAATCCGCGCTGGAGACGCTCATCGCCAAACATGGCGTGACGCTGCGCCGGTTCCCGGATGAGTTGGTGGATAAGGCCCGCGCCGCGTCAGCCGATGTTGTGGCCACGATGGCCGCGACCGACGACATCACCAAGCGTGTCGCCGAGAGCTATGCCGCATTCCAGAAACAGGCGATGGAGTATGCCAAGGTCAGCGAGCTTGGCTACATGAACTCCCGCGCCGTGAACGGGTAATTTGCTAGCCTATTAGCAAATCGTAGACAGCCACCGAGAGGCTCAAATCTCTCGGTGGCTTCACGCATATGTGGCGCTGGCAAGTGGCCTGACCGCCCGAATCCACAGGGTCAGAGAATGCTCTCCAATTTCGTCCGCACGGTCGATACGCTGAATGAGCGGTTGGGCCGCCTGGTCTCCTGGCTGGCACTGTTCATGGTGCTGACCCAGTTCGTTGTTGTGCTAACGCGATATGTGTTCGGCCTCGGTTGGATATGGATGCAGGAGAGCATTATCTATATGCATGCCATCGTGTTCCTAGCCGCCGCGGGCTACACGCTGGTGCACAATGGCCATGTGCGGGTGGATATTTTCTATGGCACTATGGGGGTACGTAGCAAAGCCATAGTCGATTTCATCGGCGGCTGTGTATTTCTATTGCCGATGTGCGCCATGATCGCCTGGGCATCATTTGGCTTCGTGACCCGGGCCTGGGGCATTTTCGAGGGCTCGCCGGAAGGCGACAACGGCATTCCCGGCGTCTACATTCTCAAAAGCATGATCTTAGTCTTCTGCGCGCTGGTCGCATTGCAAGGGCTGGCGATGATGGCCCGTTCCGCGATCACGCTCAGCGGGGCAGAGCCCCCGCCGCGACCTGAGGCCGACCTGCTGGGAGAAGGCCTATGACCCTCGCCGAAACTCTCTCGCTACTGCTATTCGGCGGCGTTTGCGCCGGGTTGATGGCGGGCTTTCCGGTCGCGTTTACCCTGGGCGGCGTCTCGCTGATCTTTGGTCTGCTGGCGAACTTTCTGGGCGTGTTCGACCTATCCTTCTTTGGCTTCATCCCGAACCGCATTTTTGGCATCATGACCAACGAGGTCCTGCTCGCGGTACCGCTGTTCGTGTTCATGGGCGTGATGCTGGAGCGGTCCAAGGTGGCCGACGACCTGCTCAACACCATGGGCGGATTGTTTGGCACCATGCGCGGCGGCCTGGGCATTTCGGTTTGCGTCGTCGGAGCATTGCTGGCCGCCTCCACCGGCATTGTCGGCGCTACCGTTGTCACTATGGGCCTGCTGAGCCTGCCGACCATGCTGCGCTGGGGCTATGACCCCAAACTTGCATGCGGCACGATTTGCGCCAGTGGCACGCTCGGTCAGATCATTCCGCCCTCAATCGTATTGGTGGTGCTGGGCGATCAGATATCGAACGCCTACCAAGATGCCCAACGCTCTCTAGGCAATTTCGCGCCGGACCCGGTGAGTGTCGGCGACTTGTTTGCCGGCGCGCTCATTCCCGGCCTGATGCTGGTCGGGCTCTATATTGCCTGGCAATTGATCGTTGCCGCCATTCGGCCCAGTGCTGCGCCCGCGATATCTGCGGAAAATGCGATGGCTGATATTAGCCTGGGCAAGACCATCGGTGCCCTGGTGGTGCCGGTCGTGCTGATCATTGCCGTCCTCGGCTCCATCCTGGCAGGCATCGCGACACCAACGGAGGCCGCAGCAGTCGGAGCCATTGGCGCGACGCTGCTGGGCGGCATGCGCCTTGCCAACGGCGGCCAACAAACCCTGATGCTGGTCGGCGGCCTCGCGTTGATCGGCATGCTGATATTAACCGGAACGCTTGATCTACGCCTCGGTCGAGACAGCGTGACCGGCGCGGAGCAGTTCGGCATTTACGCAGCGGCTGGCTGCTGTTTGCTGCTAGGGCTCGGCCTGTTGGACGCGCTGCGACGGACCCATGTGGAGGGCTCCTTGCGCGAGGTGATGCAACAGACCACCAAGATTTCCGCCATGGTGTTCGGCATTGTCATTGGCGCGCAGCTGTTCAGCCTTGTGTTCCGCGGCCTTGGCGGCGACGACATCGTACACGAGTTCCTCAGCAGCATGCCCGGCGGCGCTTTTGGCGCTATGCTGGTGGTGATGTTGACCATGTTCGTCATGGGCTTTTTCCTGGACTTCATCGAGATCAGCTTCGTCGTCATCCCGATTGTCGCGCCCATCCTGCTGATGATGGACATCAACCCGGTGTGGCTTGGCATCATGATTGCGGTGAACCTGCAGACCAGCTTCCTGACCCCGCCGTTCGGCTTTGCCCTGTTCTATCTGCGAGGTGTCGCGCCGCCGTCGATCTCGACCATGCAGATCTATAAGGGCGTAATTCCGTTCGTTTTGCTGCAACTGCTAATGCTGGCCATCCTCTGGGTGTTCCCGGACCTGACACTGTGGTTGCCAAGACTGGTGTATGGAACGGTGGCCGGTGACGGCTAGCGTTTGAGGCGGGCCAGATGAACACAGAAACACCCGTCCTCATCGTCGGTGGCGGGCCAATCGGCCTGACCCTGGCGCTGGATCTCGCCCGGCGCGGCATCGACGTGACCGTGGTCGAGCGCCGGGCTGAAGCCGAGCCGCCGCTGCCGAAATGCAACCACGTGGCTGCCCGGTCCATGGAGATTTTCCGCCGCCTGGGCGTGGCCCAGGACCTGCGCGATGCGGGCCTGCCCGCCGACTACCCAAACGACGTCTCCTACCGCACCAGCTTCACAGGGCAGGAGCTGACGCGCATCCCCATCCCTTGCCGCCGCGATCGCTACACCTCCAAAGATGGCCCGGACACCGATTGGCCGACGCCAGAGCCTCCGCACCGCATCAACCAGATATTCCTGGAGCCGATCCTCCACCGCCACGCCGCCGCTTCACCCCACATCCGCCTGTTGAACCGGGCCAGCGTGGAGCGGTTTGAGCAGACCGCCGACGGCGTCGCAGCATGGGTCAAGGACCTGGAGACCGGCCCCGGAACCCCAACAGAGACCCGGTTTGACTGCCAATACATGATCGGCTGCGACGGCGGCAGCTCCATCGTGCGCAAGGGCATCGGCGCGCAGTTTGAGGGCGATGCAGTAATCCAGCGGGTGCAATCCACCTTCATTCGCGCGCCAAGCCTGATCGACCTACAGCAGCAAGCGCCAGCCTGGGCCACGTTCAGCCTGAACCCCCGCCGCTCCGGCAATTGTTATGCCATCGATGGCAAAGAGCGCTGGGTCGTGCACAACTATATGCGACCAGACGAGCCAGATTTCGACTCTGTCGACCGCGACTGGGCCATTCGGGAAATCCTGGGTGTCGGCCCAGACTTCCAGTACGAGGTGATCCAACCGATGGACTGGTATGGCCGCCGGCTGGTGGCCAACAAGTTCCGAGATGGACGGGTGTTTCTCTGCGGAGACTCCGCGCATATCTGGGTGCCCTATGCTGGCTATGGCATGAACGCGGGCATTGCAGACGCCATGGGTCTGTCCTGGCTGCTAGCCGCGCATCTGAACGGCTGGGCCAGCGAGGCGATCCTGGATGCCTATGAGGCTGAGCGCCAACCGATCACGCAGCAGGTCTCGCACTTCGTCATGGACCACGCCCACGCTATGGCCGGCCAGCGCGGCAGCGTGCCGGCAAATATCGAGGCGAATGACGCAGCGGGAGCGGAAGCACGGGCGGCCTTGGGGCAGAAAGCCTACGACCTGAACGTGCAGCAATACTGCTGCGCCGGCCTGAACTTCGGCGCGTTCTACGACGACTCCCCGATCATCGCGTATGACGACGAGGACGCCCCCGGCTATTCCATGGCAGACTTCACCGCCTCCACCGTGCCCGGCTGCCGCGCGCCGCACTTCTGGCTGGCCGACGGGCGGAGCCTGTACGATGCGCTGGGGCCGGAATTCACGCTGCTGCGGTTCGATCCTTCTGCGGACACAAACGGCTTGGCTGAGGCATCGATGGCGCTGGGCCTACCCTTGGCAGTGCTGGACATCACCCCCGGCGAGGCCGACCCTATCTATCGGGAAAAGCTGGTACTAGTCCGCCCAGATCACCACGTGGCCTGGCGGGGAGATGAAGCGCCAGACGACGCGCTCGGCTTGCTGCGAATGGTGAGTGGCGGCCTGCAATAGCTCGAGCGGTCGGAACAAGGGCCTTCACTTCAAGTCGGGATGAAAACTCCGCCTCTTGCTGGCCGCTCGGATGGTCCTGACCTACACGACACACTCCGGAACACCAAATAGCTTGGCTTTAAGAGAAAGTACCAGGCAATACTCTCAGACCGCTGCATTTGGTGGGTGGCTGAGCGTTTTGAGCCCACCGGGGTTGACATCCCTCAGGAAACCGATGCTCGCTAGACCCTCACATTAAGCAGTGCCGACCAACACATAGCAAAGACCAGAATAAGGATATTTACTGATGGCATTGGAAATAGTGGGCGCCGGCTTTGGCCGGACGGGAACGGACGCCTTGCGCGAAGCATTGACGATTCTCGGCTTCGGACCTTGCCACCACATGTTTGAGATCCGGGATAATCCCCAGAAGGCAGGGCCTTGGCATGATCATTTCTGCGGAGGCGCACCGCTCGATCTCGATCTGCTGTTCGACGGCTACCGGTCCCAAGTAGACTGGCCGGGCGCCCATCTTTGGCGCGAGTCGGCCGAACGATACCCTGAAGCAAAAGTGATCCTGTCGGTACGTGATCCTGAGGACAGGTATGCTTCCTACTCCAAAACGATCAAGGTCTTCCGGGAGACCGAAATGCCGCCAGAGGCTGCCCACATGCGCCAAATTCAGGAATTTGTCGCAGTTTTCCTTGGTAACCGCTTCGATACGAAAGAGCGCGCAATAGCAGAATTCGAGGCGCATACTGCAGAGGTGAAATCAGCGATCCCAAACGACCGACTACTTGTCTATGAACTGGGTTCGGGCTGGGAGCCGCTTTGCGCATTCCTCAAGGTCCCCGTGCCAGATCAGCCCTATCCGCACACAAACGCCACGACGGACTTCCAGGAGCGAAATATCGAACTGCGAGAGTAATTAGGTGAAGCGTCCTTGGGAGAGGCAGGTGGTGTCGGCCACCTCTCCATGCTGAACGCCCGCGTTATCCTCACACGGGACTTGCTGAGTCCATAACTCCACCACAATCTCCCGCACGGCCCAAAACAAAAATAGGAATGTTGGAGCCTATACGGACACGGTTAAGAGCACCATATAACCAATATAAATCGACCGACAGCCATCCCGCCCCACCCCAATCACACTCCAGACCCGACACCCCACTAACGATACATGCCCTAAACCGCACCTAAACATTCCATCCCCCAAAATGTACAGTTCTGCTTAGAAATCTAGAGGAATGTTTAGCCCCCAGCACAACCATACGATATTACCGATTCTTCCCTATAGCGCCTCCCCCGCCCACGGCATACACTCCCAGGTTGAACCCAACAAAAACCTGGAAACGCCATGACCGCTCTCCCCATGTCCCGCTTTAAAGTCCTCGACCTGACCCGCGCCCGCGCTGGCCCCACTGCTGTACGCCAGATGGCAGACATGGGTGCGGACGTCATCAAGATCGAAGACCCGGGTGAGAGCGATGGCCGCTCTGTTACCGCCGGTGACCGGCACGGCTTCGACTTCCAGAACCTGCACCGCAACAAGCGCTCGCTGACCCTCAACCTGAAAAAGCCCGAAGGTCACGAAGTCTTCATGAAACTGGTCGCCCAAGCCGACGTGGTGATCGAGAATTACCGCCCTGGCGTGAAGGATCGGCTCGGCATCAACTACAACGCCTGCCGCGCCGTGAACCCCCGTATCGTCTATGGCTCGATCTCTGGGTTTGGCCAGTCCGGCCCCTACCGCGACCGACCCGGCGTCGATCAGATCGCTCAGGGCATGGGCGGGTTGATGAGCGTCACCGGCCTGCCCGGTCAAGGCCCAGTGCGTGTCGGCGTGCCAATTGCCGACCTCTCCGCCGGCCTATACCTGGCCGTCGGCGTGCTGACGGCGCTGCTGGAGCGTGAAGTCTCTGGCGAGGGCCAATGGGTACACACGTCTTTGCTGGAGGCGCAGTTGGCCATGCTCGACTTCCAGGTGCCGCGCTGGACCATGGGCGGCGAGGTGCCACCACAGGCCGGCAACAACCACCCGACCGGCGTACCGACCGGCGTGTTCGAGACCTCCGACGGGCACATCAACATCGCGGCCTCTGGCGGCGTCATGTTCGAGCGTATGGCCAACTGCCTCGGCGCACCGGATATGCCCAGCAAGCCTCAATACAAGACCAACACAAACCGGCAGCAACACCGGGATGAGTTGAACGAGGAAATCGCCACCTACACTCGCACCAACACCTCTGAGTATTGGGTCGCGGCGATGAACGAAGCAGGCGTGCCGTGTGGTCCGATCCACTCGGTCGATCAGGCTTGCGCGGACGAGCAGGTGCAGCATCTGGGCTTTGTTGTGCCCGTGGAGCACCCGCAAATCGGCGAGATCAACATCGCTCGCCACGCCACCAATCTGGAGCGCACCCCACACCAAATGCGCAACGCAACGCCGGAGCAGGGCGAGCATACGGACGCGATCCTGGCGGACCTAGGCTATACCGCCGACCAAATCGCCGACCTGCACGCCAAGCGGGTGGTGTAGGCAAGCAGAGGCCGGTTGTCGCCGGGTAAATCTGCGTTAGGCTGAACGGGAACCCCCTATTTAAGGAGCTCCCGTCCATGCCTGACTTGCCCAGCTTTGAAACTCTGCTGCTGGATCGCCCGGCCGAAAACGTCTTACGCGTGACCATGAACCGGCCGGACGCCCGGAACGCGCAAGATTTGCAGATGACCTATGACCTGAACGACGCGTTCAACTTCGCCGCGCACAATGCGGAGACCAAGGTCATTATCTTGGCGGGCAGCGACCCGCACTTTTCCGCCGGCCACGATCTGCGCGGCAAGGCCGGCAAGACGCTGGATGATTTCTCTCCCATTTCCACCTGGGGTGGCCACGGTGCGCCCGGCGCGGAAGGTCGCCTGAGCCGCGAGCATGAGATCTATCTGGATGTCTCACAGCGCTGGCGCGACCTGCCGAAACCCACCATTGCGGCGGTGCAGGGCAAGTGCATTGCCGGCGGTCTGATGCTGGCCTGGGTCTGTGATCTGATTGTCGCTAGCGACGACGCCACGTTCTGTGATCCAGTGGTCGCCATGGGCGTCTGCGGCGTGGAGTGGTTCGCGCATCCGCACGAGCTGGGCTACCGCAAGGCCAAAGAATTGCTGTTCACCGGCGACTTCTTCACCGCGGAAGAGGCGCACCGCCTGGGCATGGTCAACCATGTGATACCACGGGCGGAGATGATGGATTTTGTTGTCACCATGGCCGCCAAGATCGCGACCAAGCCATTGTTCGCGCTGCGCACCACCAAGGAAGCTGTGAACAAGGCACAGGATGCCGCTGGATTCCAGCAGCAGATGTCCACCGCGTTTGCCCTGCATCAGCTCTGCCATAGCCACAACATGCAGGTGCATAATATGGCTGTCGACCCCGGCGGACTTGCACCTGCCGTCAAAGGCCGAACGGACACGAGGCTTGGGGCCAAACCGGCGGCAGGGTAAGCCGCCATAAGCCTCCCAGGCTTGCTCGGCACGCCTGGGAGGCTAAATCGATCAGTAGAAGATCTTGTTCTGCGCCATGCCCTTGTACAGATGGGCCACCTGTTCCTCATAGCCGTTGTACATCAGCGTCGGGCGGTAGGAGCTTTCGCCCAGCATCTGCTCCTGCGCCTGGCTCCACCGGCGGTGGGGAACGCCCGGGTTCACGTTGGCATAGAACCCATATTCCTTGCCCAAAACCTCCATCCAGAAGCTTTTTGGCATTTTGTCCGTGAAGTTAAACCGGACGATGCCCTTGATTGATTTGAAGCCGTACTTCCACGGCACAGCCAGACGCAGCGGTGCGCCATTCTGTTTCGGGATTGGCTTGCCATACATGCCGGTCGCCATGAACGCGAGGTCGTTGGTCGCCTCCTCCATAGTCAGGCCTTCGACATAGGGCCACGGATACCAGAATGCCCGCTGTCCGCTGGCGACGCTGGAATCCTTGAAGGTTTCCATGCGCAGATACTTGGCACCGGCAGTTGGCTTCGCCATATCCACCAAAGCTTTCAAGGGGAAGCCGCTCCACGGCACAGCCATCGCCCAGCGCTCAACACAGCGATGGCGGTAGAGCCTCTCTTCTAGTGGCATCTTGGCGATCAGATCGTGGGCATCGATCTTGATCTCTTTTTCGACCATGCCATCGATGACGACCTGCCAGGGCTCAATCTCCAGCGCCTGCGCGCCGCGCCAGATGTTCTTGCTGCTGCCGAATTCATAATAATTGTTGTAGGTCGTCGCCTCTTTCTCGGCCGTTATCGGACGGTCTAGGGTGAACGCCTCGTTGCGTTCCACCGGATAGAGGCCGTCACTGGCCGCGCCAAACGCCATGTTCGGCATAGCCGCAGCACCGATCAATCCGGCCGTACCAGCCAACAGGCTGCGGCGGGACAACATGACGGATTCGGGAGTGGCGGCACTCTCAGGCAGAGCCCAGGACGGTCGGCTGCGGATCAGCATGCGGTGATTCCTCACAAAACTAGAGCTAGCGTTCAATCAGAGCACAAGTAGTGTATTAGCGTGAAGATACCCAATAACGAACCCGTGTCCGGGTGACCAGAAAAGAGGTTTTGGCCTGATGAGTGATCCTGTCCTGCTCGATATCACCGATGGTGTGGCGACTGTCACCCTGAACACACCAGAGGTCCGCAACGCCCTGACGACGGAGTTACGGACGCGGTTTCGCTATATCGTTGGCGATCTGGAGTTCAACGACGATGTGCGCTGCGTGGTGATCAAGGGCGCGGGCGATCATTTTATGGCTGGTGGCGATATCCGGGTGATGAAAGAGCGCCTGGAGATGTCAGAGAGTGAACGCCGACAGGTCATTATGGAGGGCATCCACCTGTTGCACCTGCCGCTGTTCGCGATCCGGCGGATGGGCAAGCCGGTGATCGCCAGCATTCAGGGCGCGGTTGCAGGCGCTGGCATGGGCCTTGTCGGCAGTTGTGATCTGGCCATTGCCGCTGACGATGCAATTTTCACCCTGGCCTATTGCCATATCGGTGCCAGCCCGGACGGCGGCTCGTCTTATTTCCTGGGCCGGACACTGGGCATGAAGCAGCAGATGGAGCTGGCCTTCCTGGGCGACCGGTTCGGGCCGGAAAAGGCCAAGGAATTGGGCATCATCAACTGGGTGGTGCCGCGGGCCGATCTGGCGGCGGAGACCGACAAGCTGGCCCGCCGGCTGGCTGATGGCCCAACCCATGCCTTTGGCAATGCCAAGCGCCTGTTCAACGCCACCAACCACCTGACCATGGAAAGCCAGATGCAGATGGAAGGTGAGTTGATCGCCGACAGCATGTGCACAGAGGATCATGCCGAAGGCGTGGCGGCATTCCTGGGCAAGCGCCAGCCAGCGTTCAAAGGGCGATAGAATGTGCTGGAGCGCCTCTCAGGCGCTCCAAGTCTTGTACGGCAGACCGAGGCTATCGGCGACGGCCTGATAGGTAAGGTCGCCCTTGTGGATGTTCAGGCCCCGCTCCAAATGCGGGTTATCCCCCAACGCCCGGGCATAGCCCTTATCCGCCAGCGCCAACACAAACGGCAGTGTCGCGTTGTTGAGCGCGAAGGTGGAGGTACGGGCCACGGCGCCCGGCATGTTGGTCACGCAATAATGCACCACGTCGTCCACCACATAGGTCGGGTCGCTGTGCGATGTGGGGCGGGAGGTCTCGAAACAGCCACCCTGGTCGATGGCGATATCGACCATGACCGAGCCCTTACGCATCTTCCGCACCATGTCCTCGGTCACCAGTTTGGGCGCAGCTGCCCCTGGCACCAAGACTGCGCCAACCACTAGGTCGGCGTGGGTCACGAGCTCTTCGATGGCCTCCACGGTGGAATAACGGGTGTTGAGGGCCGCGCCAAACTGCAGGTCCAGGTCATAGAGCCGCTGCAGGTTCTTCTCAATCACCGTCACCCGCGCCTCCAGCCCCATGGCCATGCGCACGGCGTTGGTGCCAGAGACGCCGCCACCGATCACCACCACGTCGGCCGCAGGCACGCCCGGCACACCGCCCAGCAGGATGCCGGCGCCTCCCTGCTCCTTCTCCAGATAATGCGCGCCAACCTGCACCGACATGCGCCCCGCCACCTCGCTCATGGGCGAGAGCAGCGGCAGGCCGCCACGGCCATCGGTGACGGTCTCATAGGCAATGGCGACGCAGCCGGACGCCAACAGGCCCTCGGTCTGCGCCTTATCAGCCGCGAGATGCAGGTAGGTGAACAGCACCTGATCTGGCCGCAACATGGCGATTTCACCGGCAGAGGGCTCCTTGACCTTGATCACCATGTCCGCTTCGGCAAAGACGGTGGCAGCATCCGATGCGATGCGCGCGCCGACGGCCTGGTACGTCGCATCGGGAAAGCCAGAGCCTTCGCCAGCGCCTGATTGCACAACAACCTGATGGCCGTGGTGGATCAGTTCGCGGACGCTGCCGGGCACCAAGCCAACGCGGTACTCATGAGATTTGATTTCCTTAGGAACACCGACCAGCATGATACGTCTCCGCGTGTAAAAGTTATCGCCCCGTAGATGTAAGGCGCCGCTGTAGCACGACAATCAGCAACAAGCCCGGAACCGCCACAATCGCTGTGAGCAAAAAGTACACCGGCCAGTTCACTTGATCCGCGATAAAACCGCTGGGTGCCGCCATGAAGGTACGGGCAACCGCCATAAACGATGACAACAGCGCATACTGCGTCGCGGTGTAGTTGCGGTTGCACAGGGCCGCCAGGAACGCGACAAAGGCTGTTGTGCCCATGCCGCCCGCGAGATTCTCGAAGCCGATGGTGCCAGCCAACGCTGCCATGTCGTGCCCAGCCAGAGCTAAACCACTGAATGCCAGGTTGGAGAGCAGTTGTAGGATTCCGCAAATCCAAAGGGCACGAATCAGACCAAGCTTGGCAATCAGCAGCCCGCCTAGAAACGCGCCGGTCAACGTTGCGGCCAAGCCAAACAGTTTCACCACACTGGCGACTTCGGTCTTGGAGAAGCCCAGCTCAACGTACAACGGATTGGCCATGATACCGACCGCTGCATCGCCCAGCTTGTAGAGCAATATGAACAGCAGGAATGAGGCCCAGCCGGGCCTGGACAGGAACTCTGCGAACGGGTCAAACACCGCGCGTCTCAGCCATGCCGACGCCCGCTCCATTACCGAGCCTATGGCGGGCGCGATGACCGGCCTTTCCGGCTCCGGCGCCAAAAGCGTCGCCAGGATGCCAAGGCCCATGCAGGCGGCCATGCCGACGTAGACAGTGCTCCAGGGCGCTATGCTGGCAACATAGAGGGCGCCTGCACCAGACACCAACATGCCTATGCGGTAGCCAAACACGATATTGGCCGCGCCGGCTCCCTGTTCCTCTTCAGCCAGGATCTCCACGCGATATGCGTCGATCACAATGTCCTGGCTTGCGCTCGCAAAGGCCAAAAACACTGCCCAGAGCGCCGTCCAGCCAGGGTCGAGCGCTGGCGATGTCTGGCCCAGGCCGATCATAGCCGCGATCACCAGGACCTGAGTCGCCAGCAACCAGCCCCGCCGCCGGCCCAGCCAGGTCGTCAGCGGCGGCAATGGCAGCTGATCCATCAACGGCGACCAAAGGAATTTCAGCGTGTAGGCCGTGCCGACCAGGGCAAACAAGCCGATGGCTGACTTGGAAACACCTTCCTCCGCCAACCAAAACGTGAGCGTCCCAAACGTCAACGCCAGCGGCAGCCCGCTGGCGAATCCCAGCGCCAAAATTAGAAGCAGGCGAGGCCGGAGGTAGACCGAAATGGCGTCGCGCCAGGCCGAGGTCACTCTAGTTCAATCCTACAGCGGCCCCTAGCGTTGGCCCTATCTCCTCATGCACTAAAAGATCGGCGTATTGGTCCAACTCAGTCGCCTCCCTGTTGAGGATGGCGAGTTTCGCACCGACGCGCTTGGCCATGATCGGGAAGCCGGCGGCGGGGTAGACCTGTAACGACGAGCCGATGGCAATCATCAGGTCGCAATTGTTGGTGGCGATTTCCGCCCGCCGCATCTCCGCCTCCGGCATGGACTGGCCGAAGGAGATGGTCGCCGTCTTCACATACTCCGAGCTGCAGGACGGGCATTCTGGCATGGTCTCGTCACGGGCAAAGGCTTCCAGGATCGGTGGAATTTCCATGCGTGTGTCGCAATCCAGGCATTTGGCATAGGTGGAGTTGCCGTGCAGCTCAATCACCTGATCCGCCGGCACGCCGGAGACCTGATGCAGGCCGTCAATGTTTTGCGTAATCACCGCCGTACACAGGCCACGATTGACCAGAGCTGCCACAGCCAGATGCCCTCGATTCGGCTGGGCGACCGTCATGGTCTTGTCCGTCTCAATCTTGCGCCGCCAACTCTCGCGGCGAGATTCAGCGGAGCGCATGAAGTCATCAAACATGATAGGCTTGTACCGGGTCCAGATCCCGCCCGGCGAGCGGAAATCCGGGATGCCGCTTTCGGTTGAAATCCCGGCACCGGTGAAAATCACGATCCGCTGGGCGTCACCGATCAGGGCACGCAGTTCATCGACGGGCTGTTGGCTCATAGCGGGACACTCGCATGGGACAGAAGACGTGCGGAGATGTTAGCCAAGTTCGCGTCGTTCGGCAAAGAAAGGCTGGCCAAGCCGCGCTGCATTGGGGATGGTATGCGCAACCCATTCGCCAGTTTCCAGAGGACTTCTCCATGCAATTCGGTCTCTCCATCCCCCACCGCGGCCCACTCGCAACACCCGAGGCTATCCGAGCCATCGCGCGCAATGCTGAAGATTTGGGCTTTGGCGTGCTGACAATTTCCGACCATATCGTCGTACCAAGGACGATTGAGTCGAAATACCCCTACAGCCCCGACGGCGGTTGGGCCGGTGGGCGGACAGGCGATTGTTTCGAGCAGCTGTCAGTCCTGAACTATCTGGCCGGAGTTACCGAGAAAGCACGCTTGCTGACTTCCATTATGGTCGTGCCACACCGTGAGCCGATCATGGCCGCCAAGGCCATTGCCACCGCCGACCAACTCTCCGGCGGGCGGGTGGAATTGGGCATTGGCACCGGTTGGATGGCGGAAGAATTCGCCCTGCTGAAGACCGAGCCCTATGCCGAACGAGGGGCGGTCACGGACGAATATATCCGGGCGTTCAAAGAATTGTGGACGGCGGAGAACCCCTCATTCGAGGGCAAGTACGTGCAGTTCCGGGATATCTTCTTCGAACCAAAGACTATCCAAGCAGGCGGCCCACCTATCTGGGTTGGCGGCGAGAGTGGGCGGGCGCTGCGGCGGCTGGCGGCGCTGGGGGACGTTTGGTACCCAATCGCCGGCGGCAATCCCAAAGCACCGCTGGATACGCTCACTGGATATGATAGCGCGTTGGCCAAGCTGCGAGGCGCAGCCGAAACCATAGGTCGTGACCCAGCTAGCATCGGCCTCGCCTACAGCGCCATGGCGCATTCTCCCAAGGAGGCTGAAAGCCCCCAGGGTGGCCGGATGCTAATGACCGGCTCTGCCGACGCCCGTCAGGCGGATGCCGGCGCTTTGGCTGAGCGCGGCGTCTCCACCATGATCGTAAATGTCGCCGCTGGGAACCTGGAAGCAGCACTGGAGCGCCAGGGCAAGTTCGCCGAGGAGGTTATGAGCGCGTTCCGGTAATGGCTAAGGAACTAGTACAGGCGGTTGGTCTCGTTATTGACCATCCGCGCTTCCAGCTCCTCTAGGGGATCCGGCATGTTGCCATGATCCTTCAACGCCTGCGCATAACTGGGAAGCCCGTCAATCGACGCCCATTGGTCGGGCTCCCACATGCGGGAGCGGATCATGGCTTTGCCGCAATGGAAGAACGCTTCTTCCACTCGCACCAAAAGCGCCAGATCCGGCACCCGCTCGTTGACGGCCATGCTGGCCAGCAAGTCCGGGTCCATTACCACCTGCGCAGAACCCGAAACGCGGACGACTTCGCGGCGTTTCGGGATGACAAACATAATCGACACTCTGGGGTTCTCTAAGACATTCATGAACGTATCACCGCGGTGGTTCCCCAGCCGATCGGGAATGGCCAAGGTGTTTCGATCCAGAACCTTGACGAAGCCCGCCGGATCGCCTTTCGGCGAAACATCCATTTGACCGGCACCATTAACACTGGCGATGGTGACAAAGGGACACCGCTCTATCCAGGCTTGGCAATGGCCGTCTATGTGATCGATGACCTTGTTGATCTGACTGGGAAAATCAGGGCCCAGAATGGCTTTCAGTTCAGCGACCGAACCAACAACGTTTTGCGGTTCATACATCTTGGCTTCCCTTAGGCTGATTTCACTCACTGCAAGACTAACCCCGACCACCACCACGTAACAACGCCCCAATTCAGAGGCGCCATTACCGACCGCGCTGTGCCAGCCGAAATGCGCCCGCTATAGCGACCCCAACACAAAATCCACCTATATGCGCCCGCCAGGCGACATTGCCCTCACCACCAAACAGCATGATCACATCGTAGACAAACCAACCGCCGATAACGAGCCACGCGGGGACGGCGACAGAGACAAAAATAGGCAGCAACATTCCGATTTTGGCGCGAGGGAAAAACAATATGTAAGCGCCCAGCACACCCGCGATTGCTCCGCTGGCACCAACCACCACATGCGCGGCGCCGCCCGTGTTGACGGTCGCTTCTCCCAAGGCGCCAATCGTCCCTGCGGCCACCCAAAGCCCCACGAACCAGCCATGCCCCAGCCTGTCCTCAATAGCGCCACCAAATACAAACAATACGACCATATTGCCGATCAAATGCGCATTGGACCCATGCACAAAAGCGTAAGTGATCAGGGTCAGTATCGAGGGCAGGCCGAAAGGCAGAGACGGCTGCGAGGCCTCACCAAACACAGCGCCCGGCATAAAGCCTAAGCTCCGCAACGCAGTCGAGTGCTCGTAGGTTGGAATTTCTGACAGGGCCACGTGCGCCGCGACGCAAACAAGGATAAAGCCCCAGGTCAGGTAAGGTGCCGTTATATGGCGGAGCATCTGGTCGCTGTGCACCGGTAACAAGGGCATCGGCGACCGCCTCTCACATCCTAGGGCGTCAGGAGCGGCCGCGGTGGCGCATCCGCCAACTCGCACCAAGCCGGCGTGTGATCGCTGGCCTTTTCCTTGCCGCGTGGTTCTTTGTCGATACCCGCATCGATCAATCGATCCGCCGCACTTGGGGATAGCATCAGATGATCAATGCGGATCCCCTCCCCCCGATGCCAACGGCCTTTCTGGTAGTCCCAGAAGGAATAGGCACTGGACAGGTTCGGATGGATCGCCCGAAAGGCATCGGTCAGGCCAAGGTAGACCAGACGGCGAAAAGCCTGGCGCGTCGGCAGAAGGTACAAGGCGTCGTCCACCCACTCCTGCAAGTCCCAACAATCGTCTTCTGTGGGAATAACATTGTAGTCGCCCGCCAAAACAACGGGGCCTCCACCAGCCATCAAAGACAGCGCGTGATCGTGCAGACGCTGCATCCATTCTAGCTTGTAAGGGTATTTGACGGGGTCGTCGGCCGGATTGCCATTTGGCAGATACAGACAGCCTATACGGACACCCTGCACCAGGGCCTCGACATATCGGGCCTGTTCGTCAGCCGCGTTCCCCGGCAGCCCAAGGCGCACATCTTCAAGCCCTAAGCGAGAGAGCAGCGCCACGCCGTTGTAGCTTTTCTGGCCTAGGACAGCAGACTCAAAGCCAATCTCCGCGAACAAATCGGCTGGAAAGGCATCCGTCTCGCACTTTATTTCCTGAAGGCACAGAACGTCCGCGTTATCGGCGGCAAGCCAATCGCGCACCGCATTGGCGCGCATCTTGATGGAATTGACGTTCCAGGTGGCTATACGCATGGGGAGACGCTAACACCGATGCAGTTGGAGAGCCACCAAACCGTTTGGTGTGACCCGAACGAAAAACGCCCCAGACCATGGTCTGGGGCGCAATCTCTTACGCTGCAGCCTCAGCGAAGTTTTCTGCATCCTGCTCTGCCACAGGGCCGGAATCTATACCCTTGGCATCCGGATCACGATCCACCAGCTCAATCACCGCCATCGGGGCTTGATCGCCATAGCGAAACCCGGCCTTCATGATGCGGATATAGCCACCTGTGCGACCAGCATAACGTGGGCCGAGGACATCAATCAGCTTCTTCGCCATGCTTTCATCACGTAGCGTCCCCGCAACTTGGCGGCGAGCATGTAGGTCGCCGCGCTTGCCGAGCGTGATCAGCTTTTCGGTGTAAGGACGCAGTTCCTTGGCCTTTGGTAAGGTCGTTGTGATCTGCTCATGCTTCAGCAGCGCAACGGCCATATTGGCCAACATGGCGCGGCGATGCTCACGGGTGCGGTTCAATTTGCGGCCGGCTAAGCGGTGGCGCATGGGTCTGCTTCCTTATATCTCAATGCTTCTCAGACGCCCTCAGAGAGGGGGCCCTAGTATGGCTCTTCCAGGCGTTTGGCTAACTCTTCGATGTTGTCCGGCGGCCAGTTTGGAATTTCCATCCCGAGGTGCAGGCCCATCTGCTCCAGCACCTGTTTGATTTCAGTTAGCGATTTGCGCCCAAAGTTCGGGGTACGCAGCATCTCGCCTTCGGTCTTCTGAACCAGATCGCCGATGTAGATAATGTTGTCGTTCTTCAGGCAATTCGCCGAACGGACCGACAACTCCAACTCGTCAACCTTACGCAGCAGGTTCTTGTTGAACGGCAGGTCCGCCTGGACCTCCTGCTCAACAGCTGGGCGCGGCTCATCAAAGTTGATGAAGAGCTGCAGCTGATCCTGTAAGATACGCGCCGCCACAGCCAAAGCATCATCCGGCGAGATCGCGCCGTTGGTCTCTAGCGTCAAAGACAGCTTGTCATAATCCGTCACCTGGCCGACACGGGTGTTTTCCACCTTGAAGGCTACCCGACGAACCGGCGAAAAGATGGCGTCAACCGGGATTTCCCCGATTATTGCGTCTTCA
>CALKDI010000321.1 GCA_938084065.1 uncultured Alphaproteobacteria bacterium | reverse complement strand
ACTTGCTGAGCACATATTCCACAATTGCACCGCTCTCAAAGATGGTGACGTCACCATCCTCAACTGCCGGAACGCGCCCCATCGGATGCTTTTTCAGATACTCCGGCGCGCGCATGGCAGGGTCGCCAAGTTTGTAGAGTTCTAGGTCGTACGGCAGCCCGAGTTCTTCGAACAGCCAAACGGCACGCACAGAGCGAGAGTTCGGAGCGTGGTGGATTTTCATAGGGGGTGTCCTTCGCGAAAATACGATGAGATGCAGTTACTACTGCTCCGTGATGCCGCCGTCTACCACCAGCCCGCTGCCGGTCATGAAGCCGGAGTCGTCGCTGGCCAGGAACAGGATGCCTTTGGCAATGTCCTCAGCCACACCCAAACGCCCAATTGGATGCATTTTGGCGGAATACTCTTTGGCCTTGGATGGATCGTTTAGACCTTGTTTCTGCGCCCGAGAGACAAAGGTCTGAGCACCCATGTCCGTGTCGATCACACCAGGGTGGATGGAGTTGCAGCGCACCCGCTGGCCCTTGCGCGCGAAATAGAGCGCCGTCGACTTGGTGAACAGCGTGACGCCGCCTTTGGTCATGGAATAGAGCGGGTCAAGCTGCGAGCCGACCAGCCCGGCGACAGATGCGGTGTTGACGATGGCGGAACCGTGCGGGCTATCTTCACCACGAGCCGCCAAAGCATCGGCGCAGAGTTTTGTGCCCAGGAACACGCCAGTCATGTTGACCGCCACCAGCTTGTGCCAATCGTCCAGTGTCGCCTCATCAATGCCCAGGCCGGTGAAAACGCCGGCGTTGTTGCAGAGCACGTCCAGGCCACCGAACTTGCTCTCAGCCAGTTCAACTGCGGCGCGCCAGTCGGCTTCCTTGGTCACATCCAGGTGGATGTAGGCCGCGTCAGCACCCAGTGCCTTCGCCGTTTCCTGGCCGGTATCGTCGAGCACGTCGGCGACGATAACCTTGGCGCCAGCGGCAACCATCAGTTCTGCGGTCTTCGCTCCAATGCCGCGGGAGGCGCCGGAGATGAGGGCGACTTTGCCGTCTAGTCTATTCATGGGATGGGTTTCCTTGTGGATGGGGTCTTGGGAGCGCCTTCGCCCTTCGACAGGCTCTGGGTGAAGACTACTGGAATTGCAACTGAAGCTTCACCCAGAGCCTGTCGAAGGGCGAAGCGGGCCTGATACTAATATGAAACGCTATTCACCAAGCCGAAGCAGGCAGGCTTGCCCTCGGGCTTCATCAGAGCGATTTTCGAAAGATGGCTGTTCGCGCGCTCGCCGTGGATGGCCAGAACTTCGTCCCAGAACATCGGGCGGCGGAAGCGAACCTCCATGTCCAGCTGCTTCGGCGGGCCACCACCCTCGCGCACCAGCGGCTCCATCATAATGTGTGAGCCCATGATGCCCGCAGCGATAGGCGCGCGGTAACCGAATTGGCGAGCGATTTCCGGGTCATCGTGGATGCGGTTGATATTCTCGTCGGAGAAAGTGCCAACCCCCTCCGGCGTCATTTGCTTTTCGCCTATTCGCGGCAGGCCCAGCACGGGAGCATCCGGATTGTCCGCCGCTGACCGATTGCCGGAACTCGGGCCAGTGCGTTCAGCGTTCGGATCGGTGCGCACACTGACACGGCCTAACTCCATCGCGATAGAGCCATCATCTTTGATCAACTCGTACTGCGCTTTGAACAGAGAGCCGCGGGGTGCGGGTTCGATGCCAGTGATGCGCCCCCGCATCTCAACCTCCTCGCCTAAACGGATGGGTGTGTGGACCTTGTAGGTCTGGATCATGTGCACGCTGCCGTTGATCGAAAACCCTTCCCGGTTGACGATCTTGATGGTCAACGTCGCATAGATGCCTGGATCGACAATATCGCCCCAAATCGCCGAGTCGATGCCGCAGCATCTGAGTTTTTGCGCCTGGGTCTCAGGCGTGACGGAGAGGCGCCAGGGCGTGAATTCAAAGCCGGTCGTCAACTCGCTTTCGGGACGAAGCGCCTTGCCGGAAGGATCGGGAAGTACCATTCGAACTCTCCTTTAACGCCGGCCGCCGGATACACCGCCGTCGACCATATAAACGCCACCGGTGCAGAAACTGCTGTCTTCAGACGCCAGGAACAGCATCATCCGCGCCACCTCCTCCGGCTCGCCATACCGGCCCAATGGCGTCGCGCGGGCCAGCGGGCGATCGTTGCGGTCAGAGACGCCGTGCATATTCTCCAGCGATTCCATCATCGGCGTATCGATCGGCGAAGGATTGACCGTGTTAACCCGAATATTGTTCGGCGCGCCATCCATGGCCGCAGACCGCATCAGCCCGACGGCTGCATGCTTGGAGGCAATGTAGGCGGACATGCCGGGAACGCCGCGAATACCCGCGGTCGAGGCGGTGACCACGATGGAGCCGCCGGACGCCTCCATCGCCTTCATCACGTATTTTAGGCCCAAGAACACGCCGCGGACGTTGACAGCGATGACCTTGTCGAAAATAGCCGTGTCATATTCGGTCGGGTGGGCAAGAGCGCCTTCGATGCCGGCGTTGAGCAGGGCGATATCCACTTTGCCAAACTTGGCCTGCGCCTGCTCGACCAAGTTTTTGACCGCGGCTTCGTCGGTGACGTCAGTCGGGCAGATGGCGGCCTGATCGCCGATCTTCTCAGCCAGTGCCTGGAGATCCTCCTCCAGCACATCAGCTAGCATCAGGATTGCACCCTCCGCAGCGAACAGACGGGCGGCAGCGGCACCGATGCCGCGGGCGGCTCCGGTGATAATGGCGGTTTTGCCGGTGAGTTTGGACATGGACGGGCGATTCCTCTGGCGTTAAGCATATTGGTTGCCGCCATGGTCGCGCGCAGATGGCTGAGCGTCAATGGGTGGTCACCAAGCAAACGACAATCAAGGGGCTATGACGACCTTGCCGATGACTGAGCGTTCCGTCAGTCGGTTCAATCCCTTGGCAAAATCATCCAGCGGCAGGATGGAATCGGTGATGGGCGAGAGCTTTCCATCCTCCACCAGGCGGAACATAGCCTCGAACATCGATCGGACTTTTCGCCGGGTCGCCGCATCGGCCTGCGTCTTGCCCCAGGCCATGTAGAATCCCCAATAGATGCCGATCACATCAACATTCTTTACCAGCACGAGGTTGGCCGGGATGGTGGGGATATCGCCGGAGGCAAAACCCATGGGAATGATGCGGCCCAGCGGTGCAATGCAGCGGAGCGACTTGTCGAATACGTCACCGCCGACCGGGTCAAAGATCACGTCTGCGCCTCGACCATCGGTGAGGGTCAGAACGGCTTTGCGGAAGTCGGTGGCACGGTAATCAATGACGTGGTCGGCGCCGTACTCCAAAGCGATGGCACATTTTCCTGGCGATCCCGCTGTGGCGATAACCTGCGCGCCCATCGCCTTGCCAATCTGGACTGCAGCAAGCCCACTGGCACCCGCAGCGGCATGCACGAGCAATACCTCGCCCGGTTGCATGCGTGCGCGCCAATCGAGGGCGGCATAGGCTGTGGCATAGATCGTTGGAAATTGCGTTGCCGAGGGGAAGTCGAGCACATCCGGGATTGGGAACACATTGGCGGCTGGAACCACCGCTTCCTCGGCAAACCCGCCATTGGAGAGCCCAGCGCAGACCCGGTCGCCGATCTTCAGCGATGTTTCCGTTCCAGTCGCGACCTCGGTGACAAAGCCCGCGATCTCTGTACCTGGTGTGAATGGCAGTGGCGGCGTGTTCTGATGTTTGCCCTCCATCACCAGCAAATTGGCAAAGCTGAGCGCTGAGGACTTCACCTGAATGCGGATGCCATCCGGAGTGAGGACCGGCGACGGCACCTGCTCAATCCTATGGATGTCAGGAGGGCCGAGTTCGCGGCAGACGACGGCGCGCATGTTCAATGGTCCTTGTTCACAGTGTCTGTACTGACCAATTAGCGCAAAACCACCGTCTCCAGCTTGGTCGCCTCGATCCGGTCCCAGTCGTAGTGCATGCCGAATCCTGGGCCGTCAGGCACTGTCACGCAGCCGCCGGCGTCGATGCAGTCGAGCTCGTCGGAATAGCCTCCGCCGTAAATCGGCAGGTTCCAGGCGTTGCCGCATTTCGGGTGGATGAGGTTGACCTCGTAGAAGTTGGAGTTTCGCAGCGCCGCCATCAGGTGGCGCATCGCCGGGCCGCAGGAATGGACCTCGCAGTCCATGCCCAAGCCCTCCGCCGCGTGGGCCAGTTTGTAGCAACCGGTGAGGCCGCCGTCATAATCCGGGTCAGCACGGGCGAAGTCGGTGGCGCCGGCGACCAGCATGTCGGTTGCGGTCTCCAGGTTGCGCACGTGTTCGGAGATCAGGATCGGCGTCTTCACCGCCTGTTTCAGCACCTGATGGCCTCGGATGGACAGGCCACCGTCAGCATAGGGATCCTCGTACCAATACAGATCGCACTCATCGCAGACTTTGCCGATCAAGATGGCGTCGGCCAGCGTGTGCAGGTGGCAGGAGCTGTCATACATAATGTGCATTTTGCCGCCGACACGCTTGGCGACCGCTCGGATCATGGCGGCTTCCTCCCGCACATTGCCCGCCGACCAGCCATGCATCTTGAAGCCGGGGTAGCCTAGTTCCAGGCATTGCTCGGCGAAATCGGCATAGGCCTCGGGGGAAGATAGGCCGTCGGGGTGCCTGTCGCCGTGCAGAGTGCTGGCGTAGGCCGGCAGCCGCGTGCGGTGACCGCCGAGAAGTTCATACACCGGCGCGCCATGATGCTTGCCGGCCAGATCCCATAGAGCGATATCGAGGGCACCGATGCCGACCTCACCCACATGCTTCGTCAACCGCCGCATGGTCGTATAGTGCTTCTCCCGCTGCAGTGCCGGCTGCCCGATCAGCTTCTGCCCCAGCGCGGCGGAGGCTGACTGGATTACCCGCGCCCTGCCCCTCCCCGGCACGTACTCACCCACCACGCCAGTATCGCCGAACACCTTCAGCGCCAGCCGAACTTGCGGCGTTTGCGAGCCGGGCGTGTAGGAGATGCCAAACCCGGATGGATCAGCTGAGATATTGGGCTGCGTGATCTCGAACAGGGTGAGTTCGATGCGCTCGATGATGGGAGATGTTGGCATGGGAACCGCCGCAAAGCTTGCATAAGGGACGTGCAGTATAGCGTGTCTGCGCCTGGGGCATACCCAGGGTTGTTCAACGCTCTCTACATGAAAGTATATAGGGCGAGATAATCGATACCGCCGAGGGCGTTTCGGTATCGGGTATCAGTCATGTTGGTGACCTTGTTGGCGCGCATGATGTTTGCGGTGAAACTGCGGATGCGAGCCATG
>CALKDI010000320.1 GCA_938084065.1 uncultured Alphaproteobacteria bacterium | reverse complement strand
GTGTGCTGGTGCAATTTGCCCCGTTTGGCCGATCCCCTTCGGGACCGCAAAATCGCTCGCAGGCTCTCCGCAAACATCAGTGAGCCGATGGCACCCAAAAACACGACGTACAGCAGAGAGATCATCAGATCCACCTGCCCGAGTTCGCGCAAAAGCTTGAAAATATAGACGCCTAACGACGATCCGATAACACCGCCACACAGCAGCACGGTGCCCATCTTGAAGTCGACGCTCTTGCGCCGCCAATGGGCAATGACGCCGGTGATGGAGGTCGCCACCAACTGGTTTGCCTCACTAGCCACAGCGACTGCTGGTGTAATACCGATAAAGATCAACGCAGGGGTCATCAAAAACCCTCCGCCGACGCCGAATAGGCCCGACAAAAAGCCTATGCCGCCGCCCAGCCCCAACAGCAAAAACACATTTACCGAAATTTCTGCGATGGGCAAATAAAGCTGCATGCCAGTCGAAAACTCACCAAGGGTTCATCGTCGGAGCAACGCAACACGGCGCGCGATTGGTCGTATCTTTGTATGCGCTCGGTCCGCGGCCTTTGCAAGAGGTGCCGCGCAAAACCGACGTCGGCTGCCCGTATTATTGGGCGTGAAAGATAAATTGCAGGCTAAAAAGTTCCGTCGGTTCAATCGCCAAATCCAACAGTAACTTCCCAGCCGTCGCCAACACCATCAGGGCCAGAAGGATGCGGAACTGTGCGCCGGATATCTTGGCACCCAATATTGTCCCGATTTGAACACCAATGACTGATCCGATCAGAAGTGCCAGAGCCAAAAATATGTCTACCGACTGCGTGGTATAGGCCTGCAGGAAGGTTACGTTGACGACCACAAACAGGATTTGAAACAGTGACGTGCCGGCGACGACATTGGTTGGCATACCCAGCAGGTAGATCATCGCCGGCACCATGATGAAACCGCCACCTACGCCCATCAAAGCCGCCAACAGCCCTACCAGAGCGCCAATAGTGAGCGGCACCAATGCACTAATATAAAGGCGAGACCGGCGGAAGCGAACTTTAAACGGCAGGCCATGCATCCAAATATGCTGGTGCAGCTTGGTACGCCGTGCGGTACCAATACGGGTGCGCAGGATGGAGCGCAGGCTCTCCAGGAACATCAGCATGCCGATGCCACCCAGGAAGACCACATACAGCAGCGAGATCATCAAATCGACCTGGCCGCGCTCGCTCAAAATCTTGAAGACCACCACGCCCACCGATGACCCGACAATGCCACCGCACAGCAATACCCCGCCCATTTTGAAGTCGACGCTCTTGCGGCGCCAATGGGCGATGACACCGGTGATGGAGGTAGCGATCAGTTGGTTCGCGCCGCTCGCCACGGCTACCGCTGGCGGAATGCCGATAAAGATCAGCGCCGGTGTCGTCAAAAACCCTCCGCCGACGCCAAACAAGCCGGACAGAAACCCAATGCCGCCGCCAAGCCCCAACAGCAGAAATATGTTCACCGACACTTCTGCGATGGGCAGGTAGAGCTGCATTTCAGATCAGCTTTCGGTAATAGAGCCCGCGTAAATGCGATTGGTCGCCGGGTTTGGCAACTGGCAGCTTACCGAGCTAGAAAGCCCACCAATTCCTTGACCTCTGCCAAGTTCGGCGCGGCGATGGCGTTGGCGCGTTCATAGCCTTTGTGCAGGATGCTGTCCACATAAGCCGGGTCTGCTAGCATGCGTTGCATCTCTGCCGTGATCGGGGAAAGCACCTGCACCGCCACATCCGAGAGGCCGCGCTTGAAGTCAGCAAAGCCCTTGCCGCCAAACTCTGCCAGCACCTCGTCGACGGTTTGGCCGGCGAGCGCACCGTAGATGCCCACCAGGTTATCCGCCTCCGGACGGCCTTCCAGGCCAGCAGCCTCGCTCGGCAGCGGCTCCGGGTCGGTCTTGGCGCGGCGAATTTTGCCTGCGATGGCGTCCGCGTCGTCGGTGAAGGTGATGCGGGACATGTCGGACGGGTCCGACTTGCTCATCTTGGCCGTGCCATCGCGGAGGCTCATCACGCGAGTGGCGGTGCCGAAAATGCGGGGCTCCGGCAGCGGGAAATACTCGACGTCATAGAAGCGATTGAAGGCGCCAGCGATGTCGCGCGCTAGTTCCAAATGCTGCTTCTGGTCCTCGCCTACGGGCACATCGGTGGCCTTATAGAGCAGGATGTCTGCGGCCATCAGCACGGGGTAGGAGTAGAGGCCGATCATCGCCTGATCGCGCTTCTTGCCGGCTTTCTCCTTGAACTGAGTCATGCGGTTGAGCCAACCCATCGGCGCGTGACAGCCCAGGATCCAGGCCAGTTCCGCATGGCCGCTGACGGTGGACTGGTTGAAGATCACGCACTCGTCCGGGTCTATGCCCGACGCGATATAGGCCGCGGTGACCTCGCGGGTGGATTGGCGCAGGGCTGCGGGGTCTTGCGGCACCGTGATGGCGTGCATATCGACGATGCAGAAGATGCACTCGTAATCCTTCTGCATGCCAACCCAGTTGCGGATCGCGCCCAGATAATTGCCGAGGTGCAGGTTGCCGGTCGGCTGAATGCCGCTGAAGATGCGATTGGTCGGGTGGGTCACGAGGTTGAAGACCTTATTTTGCGGAGTTCTGCGGTTTATCGCGGCGGCGGCGGATACGGTCAAGCGGACGTTTGGCCAATGCGGCGATGCCGGCCTTGTCCGTCGCGCCGATGGCCCAGGCGATGGCGAAGTAAGCGACGGCGCCAAGGCCGGAAATGCCAGCCAGCGCGGCGGCGCGGACCAACTCACTATCGGCCAGCAGGCTGGAGAGCCAGTGCGCGCCGGCCAGGATGATCGCGCCCATGGCGAGGCTGGCGGCCAGCATTCTGGGCAGCCGGCTCCGCAGCGTTGCATCCGCCTGCCAATGGCCGCGTCGGTGCAGCAGCCAGCCCAGCGCCAGGACGTTGGCCCAGGAGGCGATCGTCGTCGCCAGCGCCAGGCCGGCCACGCCCAGAGGCCGGTATAGCGCGAAGCCCAGGGCGATGTTCAGGCCGATGCTGGCGGTGGCCCACTTAACCGGTGTCGCCGTGTCCTCCCGCGCGAAGAAGCCGGGGCTCAGCACCTTGATCAGCACGAAGGCGGGCAGACCTGCCGCGTAGATCGCCAGCACCAGAGCGGTGGCGGTGGCGTCGTCCGCCCCGAACGCGCCGCGCTCGAACAGCACGTGGACGATGGCCTCCGGGATCACGGCCAGGGCGACGGCGGCGGGCAGGGTCAGGAAGAGGGAGAGCTCCAGCGCCCGGTTCATGGCGTTGTTGGCGGCGGCGGGCGTCTCGCCCTTGAGCGAGCGGGCGAGGCTCGGCAGCAGGGCGGTGCCGATGGCGATGCCGATCACGCCCAGCGGCAATTGGTAGATGCGGTCGGCGTAATAGAGGTAGGAGATCGCGCCCACCGGCAGCAACGAGGCGATCAGCGTGTTGACCAGCATGTTGAGTTGCAGCGCCCCGGCTCCGATAGCGCCGGGCCCCAGCAGCTTCAAGGTGCGCTTCACCACCGGATCGAGCCGCACTGGCACCAGCCGCAGCGCAAAGCCTGCCCGGCGCATGGCCCAGGCCATCAGCACCAGTTGCGCGAGGCCGGCCAGAGCAACCGCGACGGAGAGCACGTGGCCCGGCGTCTCCAGCGCGTCGGCGGCGAAGAGGAGGGCGGCTATCATGATCAGGTTCAGGACGCAGGGCGCGGCGGCGGCGGCGGCGAACTTGTCTAGCGCGTTCAGCACCGCGCCCATCAGCGAGGCGAGCGTGATGAACCAGAGGTAGGGGAAGGTCAGGCGTGCCATCTCCACGGCCAGATCGAAGCTGCTGGGCTTGTCCGCCAGGCCGGGGGCGAGGCCGTAGACCAGCGCGGGCATGGCCAGCTCTGCGGCGATGGTGATCAGGGTCAGGGTGACGACCATCAGCGCCAGCATGCGCTCGGCAAAGCCGCGGGCGATTGCTGGCCCCTCGCGGGCGAGCACGCCGGCGAAGACCGGCACGAAGGCGGCGTTGAACGCGCCCTCTGCAAACAGGCGGCGGAACAGGTTGGGCAGGCGCAGAGCGACGAAAAAGGCGTCGGCAATTGGACCCGCGCCAAGAGTCGCCGCAATCAACAGATCCCGGACGAAGCCCAGCACCCGGCTGGCCATGGTGAAGCCGCCTACGGTGGCGACGGCGCGGAGTAACATAGTATTGCTTGGCCCTTCAGGGGCGGTGCGTGGGCTGAATCCTTAACATTCCTTCGCATTTGTGAACATTCCTTAGCATTTGAGCTGGTGGAATGTTGAGGTTTGCTGCGGCAGGGTTAAGGCGATGCTGAGGGTGTGTTACCCTCGCCAGATCGGACGCCGATGATTTAAGGAATTTAGTCCTTTGATGGAGTTTGTCAAGATGGAAGGCGGATTTGGCGATCCGACCGCCTGGGCCTCGCGACTTGCAGTGCGGCGGGCGGCACTTGCAATTGCCCCTTCCTCCTTCACTCTGAGCCTTTTGAAAGGCGTTACCTCCGCGGCCGGAACGCGTAGCGTGGAGAGCCGGGGTCTTTGGGCGAGTGGAGTTCTAACCTTATGGAGGTCCCGGATAGTGGCTGCGCCACTTCCGGGAAGGCGGGGAGGTGAGGGGCGTTGGATTGAGGCGTCGTGTGGATGTTTGGACCGATCAGCCCGCCCAAAACCCGGACCAATCCGTCCGCAATCGCCATGGCAGTAACCTAAGGTCTGGCGGCGGCGCGTGGCTCTGCTATTCTTTCTGGCAAATAGGATAAACCTGCACCGAAGGAAACGCCCCCATGCCAGACGG
>CALKDI010000319.1 GCA_938084065.1 uncultured Alphaproteobacteria bacterium | reverse complement strand
GGGTGTAGTTCTTCCAGATAGCGGCAGATGGCCATGCTCTCGGCGATGACGGTGCCGTCGTCGAGTTCGAGGAAGGGTGTCAGGCGGAATGGGTTCTTGGTGACGAACGGCTCCTCATGCTGCTGACCCTCCCGGATTTTGACCTCCTGATTTGGCAGGTCGATGCCCTTTTCCTTGAGAAAAACACGGACGCGCTGGGGATTCGGAGCGAGAGCGAAGTCATAGAGCAACATATCGGGGGTTTCCTGGCGCTGGTGGAGGTATTAGGTAGGTAAGGGTAGCATGAGACCAGAGGGACGACAGTGCGGAATTTCACATGACCGAAAAGCCCAAGCGACCGTCAGCCGAACCTGATCAGGCCAAATCAAATCAGGCCAAATCAAATCAGGAGAGGGTGCGCTATGAGGTCTACGGCGTGCCGATCGAGACGATCATTGCGAGCGCTAATGCCGCTTCGGAAACGGTAGCGGCGGCTAAGTCACAGCCCGAACCAGAGCCGGAGCCAGCATGGCCGAGTTTGGAGGAGTTGGCTGCGGGTGGGAAACCTCAGGCAAAACGGCGGGGCCGGCGGCGGTGAGGTGGAGGTTTGCTCAGGGGCGTATGCAGATTTAGGGTTGAATGTTAAGGTTTGGAGAAATTAGTCATATTAATTCGATATATAGTTTGGCTATTTAACCTAGCATTCACCGTAAACGACAGTAGTAGCAAAGGACGGCAGGCCATCGTTTTCTGGAGGGTTCTTCCTTGGGAAAGGGCAGTCCGTTGCTCCTACGGAAACCTCTCTGGGCCGCTTCGCCGGTTGCGTGAGCTCGCAATGACGAATAGGGGCGGGTCATCAGTGCGTCCAGAGGCCGCCGATGCTGGCCGGAGCGGTTTGGGCTTCCAGGTTCAGTAAGAATTTCTTGGTCTCCAATCCACCACCGAAGCCGGTCAACGAGCCATTAGCGCCGACGACCCGGTGGCAGGGTATGATGATTGGCAGCGGATTGGCACCGTTTGCTGCTCCGACTGCGCGAGTGGCTGTGGGCTTGCCGATCGCGATGGCGATGTCGGCATAGCTGCGGATTTCGCCGTAGGGAATAGCGGCGAGAGCCTGCCAGACGCTCAGCTGAAATTCCGTGCCTAACGGGCGGAGTGGCAAGTCAAACTCTGTCAGGTCGCCAGCAAAATAGGCCGTGAGTTGTAATACCGCTTCGGCAAATGGGCGGTCAGTGCGAACCCATTCAGCGTGTGGCTGCATGACGTACTTGCCTGTTGGGAAACTGACATAGACCAATGCTGCATCGTCTCCCGCCAGCAACATTGGCCCGACAGGCGCCGGCACGTGAGTGTAGAATAGGGGCGGGTCATGCCGTGGAATCGACCGGGCCACCATTTAAAAATCCCAAGCGGTAATGTGCCACCAGTAGATCTCGCCACCGTCTGCCACATAGCCGGCGAAAAAGGTCACCACCAGGACATGGCCAATCAGGCCAGCGACAAAGCCCCATGCTAGCAACCGATGCGCTAGCCGCCAGTAGCGATGGGTCGAGCTTAACACGCCATCATCGCCAACCAATCGGCTCTCAGCGCTGCACAGCCGCCGATAGGCTATGGCCCGAAACGGTGATGTCAGCCAATGGCGCGGTTGCAGGGAGAACGTTCCCTCGTTGGCGTTCGGCGCCAGCTTGGCCAATGCTTGACGTTTTTCAGCGATGATGCCGCGCAGTTGCTCTCGCACGGCAGGGTCGGGCGTGGTGAAAGCCGCGTGTTTGCGCCCGAACGTGTCGGCCATTCGCACAGCCCCACGGCTACGAGACCAGATGCCGAGTGCTACCAGAGCCGCCAGCAGGACCAATAGCAGGGTTGGGAATTGGAAGATGGCAAAGCCCCAATGCGCCAGCACCAGCGCCAGTCCAAGACTGGCAAGGCCGACATGGGCATGGAAGCCGGACTTGCCCTTGCCGCCAAACCGCTTGGCCAGCACGGCTGCGAACGACGCCACCAACAGCAGAGCGCCCAAGATCGCCACGGATTGCAACAACCAGCTGCCAGGGCGAGCCCAGTCGTGGCCGGCCAGGCCCGTGATAACGGCACCCACCAGTCCAAGCGCCAGCATACCGCCGACGATGCGATAGAGCAGGGCGTTTGCGAGGTCTTTCGGTGGGGAACTCACCTGCGGCTCACTGTGGCTTGTCGCCTTTAAGCGTGATCCGCCGCATCAGCCGGCGGTGGCCATGATAGTCGTTAAGTGCGCAATGCTGTGTCACTCGATTGTCCCAGACGGTGACCGTGCCGGGCTTCCAACTGACAGAGCAGGTGAACTCCGGACAAACCGAATGTGCCGACAAATACTGAATCAACGGCTTGCTTTCCTCCATCGTCATTCCCACAAACCGCTTGGAGTGGGAGCGATTGACATAGAGGCCGCGCTGGCCTGTCTCCGGATGCGTGCGCACCACCGGGTGTTCGGAAACGTAGGTCTCTGCCTCAACCACATTGGCTTTGGCCATGCCGTCCATCTTGGCCATCGCCGCCGCGCGGCCGCCAGAATACAGCGCATTCGAATCATTGACCGCCTTGAGCCCCTCCAGCGCAGATTTCATGCCGTCGGAGAGGGCGTCATAAGCGGCGACCATGTTGGCGAACAGGGTGTTGCCACCGGCTGGCGGCACCTCCAGCGCGTGCAGCATGGTGCCCAGCGCGGGCTTTTCCATATATGTCGTGTCGGAATGCCAGCCACCGCCGAAATTCGACTTGTCGGTCTCGGTTTTCAGGATTTCGATGATCTCCGGAAAACCCTCCATCCCTTTGATAAAGGGGTAGATATCCGGCTCACCAAACAGCAGCGCGGCGCGCAATTGCTGCTGCGGCGTTAGCACCGGTCCATCGAACACCAGTACCTTATGCGCCAGAAAGGCGGCGTGTATATCCGCCGCCTGACTGTTGGACATCTCCTGAGACAGGTCGATTCCGGCAATCCGGGCACCGATAGTGCCGGAAAGTGGTTGGACTTCCATTTACATCCCTATAGGCCTAGGCGCGCATTGGCAGCCTCGAACGAGCGGACTGAAGCTTGCACGTCCATCTCCCGTTCCGTCAACTCTTCCGGGCACCATTCGCTGCGATGGGCGTGGAAGAAATCGCCGCCATAGACGTGTAAGGCGCCGCTCAGCTTCAGGGTCGGGTTCAGGACAGAATGGATGATGTCCTTGCCCAGCGGTGCGCAATCGCGGGTCGAAAGCGACTTCGCGCCCGCAGCCTCGATCTTGCCATCGGCATCGTCGGGCAGGCGCCGCCAGAACAGATTATCCTCCCGCCCGCCATACATGCCGATCACCGCCCACATATCGTGATTGTGTGGCATAATATTCTGATGCGGGCCCCAAACCAGGTTTAGAATCGTCAGGTCTGGCGTATTATAAAGCGTCTGAACGCCAGCGCGGGTTGGCTCACCCAAGGCGGAGATCACGCTGGCAGGGTCGGAAACTGCTTTTGCGATAATGTCCTGAACCGACTTGTGTGTCGGGTCTTTGGTGACGGCATCGCGGCAATCTGCGATAAACTGGTCGACATCGAACATGTCTTGGCCTCGCGTATAGCTGAAAAGAGAATGGGACGCGCACGGCATCGAAGGCCGAAGAATAGCACAAACTTTCCGATTTGGCACTGGTAAGTAGAAAATATGACCGAAATATTGGCGAATTTCTCAATGATCCCCCTCGTCAATTTGTCGCCGTGGGGCTCCAGCGATCCGGCAGCCCGCGCGGCTCTTGCCGACCGCGTGCGGGATATCTGCCACCACGTCGGCTTTATGCTGGTGACAGATCACGGCATTGATTGGCAGTTGGTGGAGGATGTGTTTGCGCTCTCTGCCCAACTCTTCGCCTTACCGGAGGCGCAAAAGCGCCTGATCGACAAACGAAATTCCCCGCATTTTCGAGGATGAGAGCCAGTCGGGGCTGAATACACCAATAACCGCCAGGATATTCGCGAGCAGGTGGATCTCTGGACCGAGCACTCGCCCAGATCAGCCGATGTGGAGCCGGCTTATTTGCGCCTGCTTGGCCCCAATCAATGGTTCCCTGAGGACGTGCTGCCCGGCTATCGCGCCACCATGGCTAGGTGGTATGCGGAACTCGGCGGGCTAGCGGATCGCCTGATGCAAGTTTTGGCCGCCGGATTGGGGCTGCGACCAGACCATTTCGCCCGCCTGTTTGGCTCGGAAACTATGTCTTTGACCAAGCTCATCAGCTATCCAGAGACGCCGGTTGGCCAGTTTGGCGTTAATGCCCACCATGATGCCGGTTTCCTCACCATCCTGGCACCGGGGCAGACGCCCGGGCTGGAGGTGCAGAATGCCGATGGCGATTGGATACCGTTGGTGCCGGCGCCACAGGCCTTTGTCATTAACCTGGGCGAGGTGTTGCAATCAATGACCGACAATTATTTCGTAGCAACGCCGCACCGCGTAGTGACGCGAGCACCGCGTCTTTCGGTTGGGTATTTCCAGGGGCCGTCGTTGGACACCACAATGGAGCCGCTATCCCTGGCGCCAGAGTACAGGGCCGCTGTCGCCTCTAGCCCCCGCCACGCGAACGCCGGCTTTATGGCGCAACCGGACGAAGTGGACGCTGGCGTCGCCGATATGGCCAGCGATAAGCACCCGGATACGTATGGCGGGCAACTCTGGAACTATTTCGCGCGCAGCTATCCAGAAAATATGCAGCTGCACTACCCAGCTCACGCAACCGAATAAATTCCGCTTACACTCGTAAATTTAGCGAGACGTTCGCGAGCCCCCTTGTTAAGCTTTGTGGCCGATAGAAGGCCAAAATAGGGCAAGGGGAGACATGGGTCATGTCAATATGGTTGAGCAAAGAAGACCAAGCCAAGACCGCGCCGGCGCATGAGGCCCAGTTCGAATCGCCGATACCAACGCAAATCGTTTCGAACGGCGAATACAATCCTGCCCCACAAACCCGCCAACAGCGTCAGGTTGAGGAGGTGCTGGGCGCCCGCGCAGACGAGGCTGCTAAGCGGGCGGGCATGGAAAGGCGCGAATTTCTACGCTCGTCGCTGGGTATGGCCGCTGCGTTCCTGGCGATGAACGAGGTCTACGGACCACTTTTCCAAGTGAATGCGGCGGAGGCAGCAGATTTCGATATCTGCACCGAGCGCTCACGCGGCATTGCGAACCAATTCATTTTCGACGTGCAAACGCATTTCCTACACGATGAATATGCGTTCGAGCCAATGTTGGGCACACGCTTTGCGGGCCATAGCTGGTGCTCTTCGGTGACGGCGACCAAAGAATTTAGCCTCTACAAATTCGAGAACTATCTGCAGGAAGTATTCTTGGACAGCGACACTGATATCGCACTGCTATCCGGTGCGCCATCGGAAACTAAGGGGAGAGAAGCTCTCAGCAACAGAGAAATGGCTGAGGCGCGGGAGATAATCAACAGGCATGTAGGTTCCAAACGCCTATATTCCCACGCAATGGTTATGCCGAAATACGGCGACACCAAATGGCTAGACGACGTCGACGAAGCGATTGAGGTACACAAACCAGATAGCTGGAAAGGCTATACCATAGGCGACCCGCTGACCTATACGCCGGGCAATTCCTGGCGAATGGATGATGAAAAGCTGGTGTATCCGTTCTATGAGAAGGCGTTGAATGCTGGAATCAAAACCATATGCATCCACAAAGGCTTGGTGCCTTTCGAGGTTGGCTTGCGCAATCCCGAGATATGGGAAACAGCCAGCGTTGTTGACGTCGGCAAAGCAGCGAAAGATTGGCCGGACCTGAATTTTGTTATCTACCACGCTGGCCTGCACGCTGGTGTTACCGAAACCAAGGATGCGGCAAAGCGATTTGGGAAGTCCGGCTATCTGCCATGGGTAACGGACCTCGCCGAAATCCCGGGGCGCTTCGGGGTCTCGAATGTCTATGCTGAGATTGGTACCTCGTTTGGCTCTTGTGCCATAGCTCATCCGCAACTTGCTTGTGCGCTGCTGGGGATATTGGTTAAGGGCATGGGGGCCGACCATGTCCTGTGGGGTACTGATTCAGTATTCTACGGCTCACCACAATGGCAGATTGAGGCGCTTAGACGGTTAGATATCCCAGAAGAAATGCAGATCACGCACGGCTTCACGCCGCTGGGCGCGGCACCGGATAGCCCGATCAAGAACCAGATCTTCGGCTTAAACGCCGCCCGGCTCTATGGTTTGGAGGATGCTGCCAAACTACGCCCATTCGACAGCGACACTGCCGCTGCCATCCGCGCCGATTACCGCGCTAGTGGGGGCGAACGCTCAAACCTGCGCTATGGGTTTGTCCACCGGGCTTGAGTTCCGCCTCAAAGCTTGATCCCTGGAGCGATTGGCCGCACGCTTTCGGCAATAAGTGAAAACTATGACCAAAGGAACGCTCATGTCCGCCGATCAAACACCCTGGCAACCTGAAATAGACGAGCTAAACCATCGCCGTACCTTGATGCAAGACATGGGCGGTGAAGAGCGGGTCAAGCGCCAGCATGATGGCGGCAAGCTGACCGCGCGGGAGCGCCTCGCTGCGTTTGCCGACGCCGGCTCATTCCGGGAATTTCGGCATCTGGTGGGTGAGCCCACCTATGATCCAGAGGGTAATCTGGAAGCCTTCTTGCCCAAGGGCTTAATCGAAGGCATGGCCAAAGTTGGGCGGCACAAGGTCGTGGTGACCGCTGGTGATTTCACTGTCCGCGGCGGCTCCGGTGCTGGTTCAGCCCGTGGCGCGCTGGGCTCTGAGCCAAGCGCGACCGAGCGTGCGCTGGAGTGGCGCTTGCCCTATGTGCGCTTGCTGGATGCCGCTGGCGGCAGTGTCCGAGGTTTTGAGGTTCTGGGCAGGACTTACGTTCCAGACGGCAATTCCTATGGCAAGCACGATGTGGCGCTGCTGCAGAGCGCGCCCGTCGCGTCAGCCGTGCTAGGCTCCGTTGCAGGACTGCCGGCAGTGGAGGCGCCGCTCAGTCATTTCTCGGTCATGGTCAAGGATATCAGCCAGATCTTCCCTGGCGGCCCGCCAGTGGTGAAAGCCGCACTGGGCATCGACATCACGAAGGAGGAACTGGGCGGCGACCACATCCACACCCGCCAGAGCGGCTGCATCGACAACCTCGCCAAGACCGAACACGACGCATTCGATCAGATCAGCCGTTGGCTCTCCTACCTGCCGGCCAACGTCCACGAAATGCCAGAGCGCATAGAGACCGGCGACGACCCAAACCGGCGGGATGAGGCCCTGCTATCGCTGATGCCGCGCGACCGCCGCTATCCTTATAAGGTAAAGACGCTGATAGACGGCGTTGTCGACAAGGACTCGTTCTTCGAGATAGCACCGCTGTATGGGCGCTCACGGGTTACGGGATTGGCAAGGATCGACGGCTATCCGGTCGGCATCATGGCAAACAACGTGATGATCCGCGGCGGCTCAACGGATGTTGCTGGTGGCAGCAAAGTCATGCGGCTGATGCAGTTGTGCGACACCTTCCACTTGCCGCTGATTTCCCTCTGCGATGAACCGGGCTTTCATGTGGGCCTTGACCAGGAGAAGTTGGGAATCGAGCGCGCTGGTGCCCGGCTGATGAGCATGGTTTGCCTATCGCGCATGCCATGGTGCACGTTCGTCGTCGGGCGCATGTACGGAGTTGCCGGGCAATGCCACCACCGGCCATCCGGGATGTTCCGCCGCTACGCTTGGCCTAGCGCCAATTGGGGCAGCATGCACATTGCCGGTGGAGCAGCAGCAGCTTACCGTCGAGAGATCGAAAGCGCCCCCGATCCAGACGCCAAACGCGCGGAAATTGAGGCCAGGCTCAACGCCCTCGCCAGCCCGTTCCGCACGGCAGAAGCGACCGGCCAGGACATTATCGATCCGCGCGAAACACGTTTGATGCTCTGCGAGTTTGTGGAAGATGCGCAACGGGTGCTGCGGAGCCAGCTTGGCCCGCCGCACATGCCCTATCTGCCGTAAGCGTTATTGTGGGCACAACGCCGGTCTCTTTAGGGCAATAGCTAGGCCGGCAATCAAGACAAGGGCTGGCTAACGCCGGCTCTTTCGACGGAATGCGATCAAAAAGGCGACGGTGGCAAAGAGCGGGAGTGCCGCCGGCGAGGGAATGGCGGACATCATCATGGCTTCGCCGATCGCGGCCCCTGCCAATGCGCGGTTCTCCGCATCGAAACGGATCGATTGCTCCAGCTCGACATGGACGAAATCACCACCAATCCCACGGGAATATACCCCCTGAACATTGGTCGACCCCGCCAGCGAGGAAAAGATATTGCCATCGACGCCGCCATTGACCAGCAGATTCAGCGGGTCGTTTATGGGCAGAGTGTTGTACGCGTAGCTCACAAATCCAGCATCGGTGAGCGATTGGTCAAGATCGACGACCGCAGGGGAAATAGAACCATCACCACTCGACAGAACAGCATCGGTGCCAGCGGGAAAGGCGTGATTGGCGTCGTCGAATCCGTGGATCGACCAGGCCGTATTTTCGCCCGCCTGTCCATTCCAGGCCTTGTGTACCTCCTGAAATATGCTGTCGACGAGGTGCGCGACGTCAGCCGTGCCGAACCCATTGGTATTGCGATGCGCGCCGTTCATCAAGAACCCAAGCGCATCCGCCTGCTCGAAGGCCAAGGCGCCGACCTCCCATGATCTCGTGTCAAACCGAACGTGTGGGGTTTCGACAAGAATGTCGACTGTACTGTTCAAGTTGATGAAAAACGAGCCCCAGCCGCGGGTCGGAATATTGGCGACGAGTTCTTCTCTTAACCCGTAATAGGCCGTATTCGTCGTGGTATTGGTAAACTCAACGAGCTCGTAGTCAAGGGCAGCTGCTTGCGTATCCGCTGTGCCAATATCTCCGGAGTATAATGTCGTTGCAAGTGCCGCAAAATCGGCACGGTTTTGACCGGTTGGAGCTATATACGGGTTAACACCGCCAGCCTCAAATGTGAGATTCCTTAACCGCTCGATTTCATCGACAAAATTGCCGTTTTCAACCGTAAGGGCCATCGCTGAAGTCGAGAGCAGACTGCCAAACGCGATGAATGCCGAAGCGATGATGTTGTTTCTGAGGTTAAAGGAAATCATAGTATTTAGTTCCTGATATTGGGATTCTCACCCAAGCTTAAGTTGAAATGCACGCAGGGTGTGACCGAAAACCTTTATTGTTGTCAAAGTGATAGATGTCAACGGAGAAGAAATCTTGGGCTGAGGAACCAGGCTCAACGGGCTCGCTGCTCTGGCCGCCGCAGGGTAATGGCGCAGACCATGGCCAGTCCGTTGACTAAGGCACCCAGCAGGAATGCCTGGTCATAGCTGCCGGTTTGATCCCGAATCCAGCCGCCAACCATCGGCCCCAGAGAGCCGCCGGAGCAGGTGAAGGCAAAGGCGAAGCCAGCTATTGCGCCCACGTGCGCCCGCCCGAACGTATCTCCAACCACAGCCGGATAGAGCGCTACGCTGGCGCCACTCCCAATGCCGAACAGGACGGCAGCGGCGAACAACACGGAAACTGAAGTCCCGCCCGCAAACAGCAGGCATGACAAGATCTGCACGGCCAGTAACACCACCAGTCCCGCCTTGCGCCCGATCTTATCGGAGATCGCACCGATCACCAGCCGCCCAAACACCCCGCCTACTGCGGCCATGGCGAACAACTGCACCCCGCCTTCCGGACCCCATTCCAGATCGATGGCCAGGGCGATGAAGTGTGCGAAGGGAAAGAACATCACCGACCACGCGCACAGAAATATCCCGCACATGATCCAAAACGCAAATGTTCGGCGCGCTTCCGATAGCGTGAACGAGGGCTCTGCAGCCATTGCCGTAAACGCGGGGCAGCTAGTATCCTCGCCAGGATCGCGTCGAAACCCTAAGGCCGACAAGAAAACAAGGCCGCCGCAAATCAGGCCGATGATGATGAACGCATCCCGCCATCCCAGCGCTGCTATGACCATAACGCCCAGAAACGGTCCGCCTGCCATCGCCGCACTGCCGCCAAGGTTGGAGAGCGCCAGCGCCAACCCGCGTTTGGCCACAAACCAGCGCACCAGAGTCGCGCTCATCGGGATATACGCGCCGCTCATTCCCAGGCCGTAGAGCAGGCTGTACCCAAGATAGAGCTCAAGCGAGGTCTCGGCAAAGCTCAGCACGCCGAAGCCTGCCGCCATCAGCAAGCCTGCGGTCATGATGATCGGGCGGGGCCCAACCCGGTCTGTCAGCCGCCCGGAAACCAGGCTCATTGTCGAGTACACGATCACGCAGAGCGAGAAGGGAGCCGCGATCTCCGCCCGCGTCAGGCCAAGATCCTGCTCCAGGGACGGCACGAAAACGCTGTAGGTGTAGAGCAGGCAATAAGACGCCATCATCAGCACAAAGGACAGAGCCACGATGGTCCAGCCGTAATAGCGCGGAGAAAGCTCGTGCTGCACCGGTTGGTTTCCTGCCTCGTATGTCCTGATCAGCAGTCTCGAGAAAATAGGGCAAAACATCTAGCCTGTTTCGCCGTGGCCGGACGCGGTAGAATAGCCCGACCCGATAGAAAGGCGTACCATGATCGAAGCCATGTTGGAGCACGCTCTGGCTG
>CALKDI010000318.1 GCA_938084065.1 uncultured Alphaproteobacteria bacterium | reverse complement strand
AACGTAACGGTCAACACCCGCTCCGTCAGGTCGGCGAGCAGTTCGTCTGTGCCGGTATCGAGTTCAGCCATGGGTGTTCCTCCGCAATTGGGTTGCCAGTTGGGCAATGGTATTGCCATTACGATAGCTAGCCATTGCGGCGAGGCATAGTCCGTTCGCGCTCGGTTGCCTAAGAGCCGACACCAAACGCCTGAGCAAAAATCTCCCATTTGGAACAGAGCAGCAAGCCGAGCGCCACAGCAGCAGGCACCAAACGGGCACCGAAAATGAAAATACTTCTCATGCCGAACACGCCCACAATGGCAGTAGCAACGATGAGCGCTAGAGTACCCCCCTGCACCAACATCACCTGTTCTGTTAGTACAAGTTTGGTACTAAGCAACAGTTCAACGCCGATTGCGGCGTTATATCACCCAATGCTCCACCAGAGAGCTTTTGTCTTAATAGCTTCATCTGGAGTGAGCTCGGTTAATCGACCAGAGAGCCGTTTCCAAAAAATCAATTGGCCCACCGCGAACCCAAAATGGCTGAGAATCACAACCCACAGCAGAACACAGTAAAGGTCCATCATAACACCCCCTACTCCACAGTACGAAGGAAACTCCCCCCATAGCGCATCATCATACGCCCAAATTGGGTTCGATTTTCACATTGAGACTTCGACAGGATTGACTTCACCTAGCTCTTCACCTGGCTCTTTACCGTCAGGATTGACCGGCCCCGACGCTCGGCGATTTCTGGGTTGGTCAGGCCTTCGCCGATAGCCTCGACCAGGGCGGTCTCGGCTGCCGTCAGGCCAAAGGCCGCTCTGATCGCCGCCGTATCACAGGTCTCGGGCAGGCTGGTATCGTGGCTATAGACAATGGCGCCGCCGAACTGCGCGCTGCCGATCTCGTCCAGATGGTCCAGCGGCACGACCTCGACGCACAAAAAATCATGACCATTCTGCGATTTAAGCGAAATCGCGTCCTTGCGCGGGCGGGCGCCATGGCAGCCATGGCAGCCATGGCTGAGCGCATCACCGATCAGCGCTGAAAAGCGGCTTTGGTCCACCGCCTCCGGCATCATCAACCGGCCAGAAGGGTCCATCCGGAACGCCCGATGCGCCTCTGTCTGGCGGTCGAACTCTAGGTTGGTGGTCGCGACCCGGCCATGGCGATCCAGCAGGCAAACACCAACCCGCAAATGATCCAGCGCCGAAATCAACCCGCGATTGGTGGCGGCAAGGGCTGCCGTCGGCCCGCCCAGATCCAATGCTTTGGCCATATGCGGCAGCAATCCATCCAGGCCAGCCCGCATCTTGCCATCAAGCGGATTGGCGTCGGTGCTGAATTGCACCGAAAACCGCGAGAGGTTCTTATTATCCTTGTCCAGCAGCCCACCGGCCCGATGCTTAATGCCCAACGCCCGCATCCACCGCACGTTCGGCTGAGCGCGCAACTCGGTCTTGGTCTTGCCCATGATGCTTTCGTCAACCAGCTCAATCTTTTCGCTAGACAACGAGCACGCTTCGAACGGCGCTTGGTCGGCAAGCCTCCTGTTGCGCGAAACGCGAGATATAGTTGTTGATGACCGCGGGCTCATACCCTTCAGAATGCGCGCTGACGGTCAGGTGTTGCCCAAGGGCCCGGTCGGGCATCTCAAATACAATGCAGCCGCGCGCGTCTATGGCCTCGGCAAACCGTTGTAGTGCGCCAGGCAATTTCGACTGGTCAACAACGGTGTCGTAAATATCGAGCGCTAATTCACACATGCGATCCATGCTTTTCCCCTCACGCCCTTTGTCCTGAAGCTTCCTTACCAACTATGCTCAAAGCCCGTTACTGAAGTAAAGGTACCGCCACGACGCAAGCCATTCAATCCGGTTCGATGGGAGCTAGGCGAAGAACCCGGCCTACTTCCCAGGCGCCCGAGCGCTGACCGCGATTGCGCCTAGCAAGATCAGCGCCAAGCCAATAAAGGCCTCGAACGGCAATTGCTCTCCCAAGACAACCGCCCCAAGGATCACCGTAACCACCGGGAAGAACAGGGGCACCAGAGAGCTGCTGGCGGCGCCGATACGGCGGACGATGACGAAATAGAGGCTCATGGCGATTGCGGTGCTGAAAACGCCAGCGATCAGAATCGCGCCGATGGCTTCCGCGCTGGGGTTCAGGCTCAGTGGCGACTCGACCCCCAGCGCGAGGGGAATGAGGATCGCGCCGCCAAAGACCATCTGGCCGACAGTCATGGTCGGTGGCGGAATATTGCCCTGTTTGCGTGCGTAAATCGCGCCAAGTGTGTGGCTCAGCGGAGCGCAGAAGGTGATGACAATTCCCAGCACCTGATCGCCTGCGTTGGCCAAGACCGAAGGACCGATCAGCAGGATAATACCGGCCAACCCGATGACCGCCCCCGCCAGACGGCGGCGGACGTCAGTGGCGGGATTTCCTGAACCGCAATATTCAGAAACAGGAACGAGCTGCCCAGCAACGCCGCGACTGACAGCAGCAAGGCCCAATCGGTCAGGTTCATAGCGCGGTTCATGGGCTGGGCCTCGTCGACTCCGGCGTTCAAATCACTTGTGCTATGCAAGTGATTTGAACGCCGGTATGCTGCCATAATGACTTATGAGCCTCATCAATGCCCGATCCGGTTCGGGCTCGGCGTCTTTGGCGATCGGTGGTCGTTGCTGATCGTCCGCGACATGCTGTTGCGTGGGCACACTAGGTTTCAGGACTTCCTCGACGCCGACGAAGGCATTTCCACCAATATCCTCACCGACCGGCTAAGGCAGTTGGAGACCCAACAGGTCATCAGCCGACACAAAGATCCGTCCGATGGCCGGCAGGTGATCTACCAGCTAACAGACAAGGGGCGGGACTTACTGCCAGTCCTGCTCGCAATCTTCGTCTGGGCCGAAAAGCACGATCCGGAGACGCGGGTCCCTCCCGCTCTAGTCGACACTATAAAGACCGATCTGGCCGCAACCGACAAAGACACACTGGCCGCGGTTCAACAGTCTATCCGCGAGGCCTGACGGGCCCGCCTATCTGTGGAAGGTTCGCGCCACGCAATGCGTTCAGTATAGTATGGGCCTCTGTCATTCGCCCTACAGGAGCCCAAGCACATGACCGACGATGTCTACACCCGCCAAAACTTCGGCAACCAGGTCGGCATGGGCCGCAAGCCGGCGCTCCTCATCGTGGATTTCCAGGTGGGCTTTGCTGACCCGGAGGTGTTCGGCGGCGGCAATGTCAAAGAGGCCGTCCAGGCCACCATCCCCCTCCTCCAAGAGGCCCGCGCTCTAGGCCTGCCGGTCGCCTACACCCGCGCGGTGTTTGCCGATGATGGCTCCGACGCCGGCGTGTTTGGCATGAAGGTACCGGCTCTTAAACGCCTGACCGACGATGCCGCAATCTCCCAGATCGTTCCGGAGTTGGCGCCCCAGCCCGGCGAGTACATCGTCCGCAAGACCGGCCCCAGCGCGTTCTTTGGCACGTCGCTGGCCTCCTGGCTGAATGCCAAGGGCGTGGACTCGCTGCTGGTCACCGGCGCCACCACCTCCGGCTGCGTCCGCGCCAGTGTGATCGACGCCATCAGCTACAACTATCGCACGACCGTCGTCACCGATTGCTGTGGCGACCGCGCGCTCGACCCACACGAGGCGAACCTGTTCGACATGGGCCAGAAATACGCCGATCTGCTGACCGCCGACGAGGCCATCGCCGCCGCCCGCGCCTCCATCCGCCGCAACGAGGACGCCTGAACTACGACACAAGAACCCGCTCTTAGCATTGCTGTGTAGCTTGTCCGTCAGATTGATGGCCCGGATAGCCCTCCTGCGGTCTTTCCAACCGCGGCCTTAGTCCAGGCGTGGCAATGCAGGGGCTGAGGGTTGAGCTACTGGCCTGCTTCGCCAATTCTGAGGGATTGCAATGACGAGGCCCCGCGACAGATCACTACAGCGGGATGGCTAGCAGCGTATCGATCTGATCGTTGTCCAGCACCACGCGCTTTTCGCGGAAGGCGGCTTTTGGGGCGGTTAGGTCCACCACGTCCAGATAGCGCCCGACCGCAAACACTTCACTGGCACCAGCTTGCATAGATCGCACCACCAGAAAGTTGGATTCAGCCTGCACGGCTGACGGTCGGCTGGCATCCACAATGATGGTAGACGAGATCAGGTGGCGATGGCGTTGCGGCTCGTAGATATTCGCCTGCCGCAACGCCACGACCCGGTCGCGCAGCATCCCCTGGCTGTCTGCATAGATCAGGCCCATGGGCAGGCCGCGCTCATAATTGGTAGCGGGGATGACTTGGTAAAAGCAGGTGGCGGTGAACAGGCTGGGCCAATCCTCCAGCCGGTCCTGATCCAGACAGCGGGCGTAGGCGGCTAGCAACCGTTCGACTTGGTACAACGCCTCGCGGTCATCCATTTTATGAGCTCCAGGTCAGGAGGACAGACCAGCGGCGGCGCGCTGCTCTGGTGACCAGCGGCCCTGGAAATCCGCCCTTGTATTGGTGCTGGGATAGGGTTGGTCGGGAATTGGTACGCCGAGGAACGCGCAGAGCGGCGCCCACCCGTCAGCACCTTCGAAGATCAGCAATTGGTCCGCCGGCACCTCTGCCTTTACCGCGGCGTTGTGGGCGCGGTAGACGCACAGAACGTGCTCACGATCATCAACCTCACCGCCAAAGGTTTTGTCGATGATGACCGCCTTGGCCATCGCTCGTTGCACCACCCGCTCTGGCGGCATGTCTTCGGTTGGGGGCATGCGGATTGACTTAAAGATGGTGTTGGAGATGCTCTGCCACCATTTCTCGTCCGGCCGTTCGGTCAAGATCACCTTAGCCTCTGGAAACACACCGCGCAGTTCGCGCCAGAACGCTGCCGATGGCCAATCGCACGAAGCTTTATAGCCAGTCAACAGTTCGGCAAAATCCACGTCTTCGCCCAACGCTGCCCTATGCCAGCCCGCGGCGGTATCCGGCACAACCCGCATTTCCATCATATGATGGCACGGGTCGAACCCCAAAATTTCCAGCGCCTGCTTTAGCGACATGGTGGAGGTGCGCCCCATGCCCGCGCCGATAATCTGGACCATTGGTTTACTCGGCAGCAGCGGCGCGTTGGGAATTCACCAAATCCATCAGGCAATCATCGTCCAACGCCTCAATCGGCGTGAAATCACGGTGAGCGATCCAGTCGGCGCGTTGGAACTTGGTAATGTGGTTCGAAATTTCGCAGAGACTCAGGTAGACAATCGTGCGGCCCCAGGGCGAGATGTTCGGGCTGGATGCGTGCACCAAACAGCCGTGGAACATGATCACGCTGCCGGCTGGACCTTTGGGCGCGACAATGCCTCCGCGTTCCGCCAATTCCGTGATCTTGGCCTTATCCAGCGTCCATAGCGGATAGGACGTGGACTGCAGGTCATGCCCAGCCTCAAACACGCCGTCGCGATGGCTGCCGGGGATGAACATCAGCGGGCCATTGAACTCTGTCACGTCATCCAGAAATACGGCAATGTTCATCGCCCGAGGCTCCGGCATGCCATCATCGCGGTGCCAAGTGCCAAAATCCTGATGCCATTGCCAGACATCACCATCGAATGCGGCCTTAGCATTCACCTTGTACTGGTGCATGTAGAGCTTGCCATCCAGCACTTGCTCCACCGGCTCTATCAGGCGCGGATGCGCACCCAACCGACGGAAACCCTCATTGTAATGATGGGCAGCAAAGGCCGTGCGAGGTGTGGAGCCGTCCTTCTCGCGCCAGACTTCCTCGCGGTCGGAGCTATAGACCACGTCCGCCTCACGTCGCAGCAGTGCTGCTTCCTCAGGCGTGAAGCAGCCGGGCAGGAAGACATAGCCGTCGCGGTCGAATTGCTGGGTTTGCTCTGGTGTCAGGCGCATGGAAGTCGTGTCCTTGCACGTTTTGGTGGTGTAAATATGATATGACTTTGTACCACGACATTTCGACGGCGGGGAGCAAAAATGAGCGCGGTAAAAACGGACAAATGGCGCAAACTGGCATTCAAGCTGCTGCGCCTTCGAGAAAACCAATTCACCAGTCAGCGTTTGCGACGTGTTTATCGGGACTGGTTCGATATCGATGTCGGGATGTACTCCTACGGCTGTTTCGATCCGGCGCGGTTTCCGCCGGGAACGCGGTTCGGCCGCTATTGCTCCATTGCCAACACTGCCGCCAGTT
>CALKDI010000317.1 GCA_938084065.1 uncultured Alphaproteobacteria bacterium | reverse complement strand
TGTGAAAGGCGGGCGCTGTGAGGCCTGCCAGGGTGACGGCGTCATCAAGATCGAGATGCACTTCCTGCCGGACATCTTCGTCGAGTGCGACGTCTGCAAGGGCAAGCGCTATAACCGCGAGACGCTGGAGGTGAAGTTCCGCGACCACTCCATCGCCGACGTGCTGGACCTGACCGTGGACGAGGCCGCCGACCTTTTCCACGCGGTGCCAAGCATCCGGGACAAGATGGTGACGCTGCAGCGAGTGGGCCTCGGCTATATCAAGGTCGGCCAACAGGCAAACACCCTCTCCGGCGGCGAGGCGCAGCGGGTGAAGCTGGCGAAGGAGTTGTCGCGACGGGCGACGGGCCGAACCATGTATATCCTGGATGAGCCCACCACCGGCCTGCACTTCGAGGATGTGAACAAGCTGCTGGAGGTGTTGCAAGCCCTGGTCGAGACCGGCAACACGGTGCTGGTGATCGAACACAACCTCGACGTCATCAAAACCGCCGACTGGATCGTAGACTTGGGGCCAGAGGGCGGCGCCGGCGGCGGCCGGATTGTGGCTCAAGGCACCCCGGAGGATGTCGCCAAGGTGAAGGAGAGCTACACTGGGCGGTATTTGGGTCCGTATTTGTTGGCGGGGAAGCTGGCCGGGGCGGCGTAAAACACGAAGCCCTCCCGCGATTGTGATCCTGCCGGGGCGATCCCTGCACTATCTCTCTGATAGTGACCGAGAGTAGGGAAAACCCGCGAATTGCCTAACCAAGCCATAGCCGCTCCGCCATTGCTGGAGCGTGATGTGCCCGTCCTTGTTTTCGGCGGCCCTTACAGCAACCTTCAGGCCACAGAGGCGCTGCTGGCTGAGGCTGTGCGGCGTGGTATTGCGCCAGAGAATATCATCTGCACCGGCGATGTCGTCGCCTACGCTGCCGATCCACAGGCCTGCTGCGATCTGATCCGGACGAGCGACATGGCGGTTGTCATGGGCAATTGCGAGGAGGCTCTGGCCGCTGGCGCGGAGGATTGCGGTTGTGGCTTTGATGCGGACAGCGAATGCGCGGCGCTCTCCAGCCAGTGGTATGCCTACACGTCGTCGCGAGTGGACCGGCGGACTTGCGACTGGATGGCCACGCTGCCGGCGCGGCTGGATTTGCAGATCGGTGGCACACGGCTGGCGGTGATCCACGGCGGTAACCGAGAAATCGCTCGCTTCCTATTTGCCTCCCAAGATGAGGCGTTGCGCCAAGAATTGGATTGGGCTGGAGCGGATGGCGTCATCGCCGGCCATTGCGGCCTGCCTTTTACCCGCATGTTGGATGGACGCCTCTGGCACAATCCCGGCGTGATCGGCATGCCGGCTAACGATGGCACGCCCCGAGTTTGGTGCTCGCTTCTCACGCCTACCGATACGGGGTTGACGATAGAGCCTATCGCCTTGGCCTACGACCACGCTGGGGCTGCTGCGCGCATGCGAGCAGAGGGATTGCCGGAAGGTTACGCGACCTGCCTGGAAACAGGTATCTGGCCTAGCGAGGATGTGCTGCCGTCATCCGAGCGAGCGGCGGGCGGGACGGCGTTGCTCCCTCAGCCTGTGCACTGGGAGAGCCAGGTTGAACTGCGAGAGGTGGCCTAGCCCACCGCCTTCGCCACCTTCTTCATCAGCGTCGGCAGAGCCAGATCGCTTAGGCCAGATCTTGTGCTCCAGAGGGTGCCGTCGGGGATGTTGATGCCGGGGCGGGCTTGGGCGGTTTGTACCTGGAGCTCGACCTCAAAATGGGTGAAGGCGTGGGCGATTTTTCCGGGCTGGACCTGCCAGTCTGTGGCCAGACGCTCGAATTCCGGCTCGGTCGGTGGTGCGGTGTGTTCGTCCCAGCCGGTAGAAGGGAATTCCCACAGGCCGCCCAGCATGCCTTTGGACGGGCGTTTGCGCAGCAGGATTGCGCCGTCTGGGCGCTCCAGCCAGTAAACCAATCCGGTTCGCAATGGCCGGGCGGCTTTCGGCGGTTTGACGGGCAAGGCCTCGGGTGAGCTGCCAGCCTGCGCCTGACACCACGCAACCGCCGGGCAGAGCAGACATTTTGGCGAGCGGGAGGTGCAGATGGACGAGCCCAGGTCCATGAGAGCCTGCGCCCAATCACCGGGGCGCTCGCGCGGCTCCAGGGCTGCTGCCACCTTGCGCACCATGGTCTTGGCGGGGGACACGGGCTCAGTGATAGCGGCGAGGCGGGAGACCACACGCTCGATATTGGCGTCGACCGGCGCCGCTGGCTGGCCAAAGGCGATGGCGGCGATGGCGGCGGCGGTATAGTCGCCTACTCCGGGCAAAGCGCGCAGTTCTGCCAGGCCGTCGGGGAAGGTGCCGCTGTGATCCTGCACGATCTGTTGTGCGCATTTGTGCAGGTTGCGGGCGCGGGCGTAATAGCCGAGGCCGGCCCAGGCGTGCATGACGTCGTCAATTGGGGCAGCGGCGAGGGCGTACACGCTTGGCCAGCGCTCTAGGAAATTTGCGAAATAGCCCTTTACCGCCGGCACGGTGGTCTGTTGCAGCATGATCTCGCTCAGCCAGACGTGGTAGGGATCGGCGGCTGTGCCGTCTGCGGCTCGCCACGGCAATTCGCGGCGGTTGGCGTCGTACCAATCCAGGATGGCGGCGCGGATGCCTTGGATGTCGGTAGCCGAAAATGATGTGATGGGTGCGTGCGCGGTTTGCATAATCCGGCTAGAGTATCCTCGAGTCGTCACTGATCAATGGAGAGCCGGAAGTTTTGGCCCGTACTAGCCAATATATCTACCGTCGCATGGGCCGACCAATCGCATCGGCGCTGGCGCCAGCCATGGCAAAGCCGGCTGCGAAACGCGGTTTCCGTGAGGCGCGGTTGCTGGCGGAGTGGCCTGCCGTTGTCGGCGAGGAATTGGCACAACGGACCAGGCCTGAGCGTCTGGATCGTCGCGGTGGGGCACCAACTTTGCGGCTGCTGGTGGCGCCCGGCTGGGCAACGGAGGTGCAGCACATGGCGCCGCAAATCACCCAGCGCATCAATCAGTATTTCGGCCAAGCCATGGTGGAGCGCCTGGCGTTGCGGCAAGGGCCAATCCCGGCGCGGCGGGGCGGTAAGCCTGCGCCTGCTGTCCGGCAGGCCCAAGCGGTAGCCGCGCCAGAGAGCCTTGCGCGGCTAGAGGCGGAATGCGCCAGGGTATCAGACCCAGAACTCGCGGCTATCTTGCGGCGCTTGGGCGAGACGGTGATGCGGAACCCAAAGCGGGGGTCATAGGCGGAGGGTTTCTTCCACTTCATCAACCCTGTCTCCAATCCATTCTAACTCACCTTCTTCCCAAACTTTATTTGGGACCCATGCCTGAGAGCGTCTCACAGAGCTCACACTTTATAGTTGGCTCTCTGGCATGGACCCCGGATAAAGTCCGGGGAGGGGCGTCCTCCGATGAAGACCCCTTCGACAGCCTCAGGGTGAGAATTGGTTGGGCTTCAGCGTGAAAATTGACTGGGCTCCAGGGCCTAGGATGGTGAGCCTTTGCGCCTGTGATGGCCAGTTCTAGCAGGCGCTATTCGATAACTGCGACCTCGTCGCCTTCCTCAACCGGATCGCCCTCGGCAACCAGGATTTCTTTGACCACGCCGGCGCGGGGGGCGCCGATGGGGATCTCCATTTTCATGCTCTCAAGGATGATGATCGGGTCGTCTTCCTCGACCTTGGTGCCGACGGGGGCTTCGATCTTGAAGACCTTGCCGGGGATTTCGGACTCGACTGTCGTATCTGCCATCTTGGCGTTTCCTTGGAATGAACTATCTAGGGTGACGAGACGTTAGCCGGCACCTCCGGCTGTGACAAGCATCCGCCAACCGAGACACGCCATCGCATGAGCATCATACGCACAATTGACGACCTCCACGCCGGTTATCGCCGTTTTCGCGCGGGCCGTTTTCTGGAAGCGCAGGACCGCTATCGCCTGTTGGCAGAGGATGGCCAGCAGCCGACGGTGATGTTGATCGCCTGCTGCGATAGCCGTGCCGACCCGGCCATGATCTTCGATGCTGGGCCGGGCGAGTTGTTCGTGCTGCGCAATGTCGCGAATCTGGTGCCGCCGCCGGCAGACGACAACGCCTTTCGCTCGACCAGTGCCGCGATTGAGTTCGCGGTTTCGGTGTTGAAGGTGCAGCATGTGGTGATCATGGGCCATGCCCAGTGTGGCGGTGTGCGCGCTTACGTGGACGGTGCCATGGGGGAGCCGGCGCCGGGGCGCTACATCGCCCAATGGGCCTCTCTCCTGAAGCCAGCCTACGACAACGTTCCCGAAGGGCTGGAAGCGCACGAGGCTGCGAAAGTGTTGGAGCGGGAGGCGATCCGCCATTCGCTGATGCAACTCAACGCCTTTCCGTTCGTGGAAGAACGGGTAAAGGATGGCACGCTACAGACCCACGGTGCATTCTTCGGCATCGCGACCGGCGTGCTGGAATGGTTGGGGCCAGCTGAGCGGGAATTTCAACCGGTATCCTAAGTCCCATCGCCTAAGCAGCCACATGGCGCTAGACTCCCAGGCAATAAAGTCTTTGTTATGGGAGCCTTCGCGCCATGTCTGTTCCGTCTGATATTGAAATCGCCCGTGCCGCTAGCATGCGGCCCATTGGGGAAATCGCTGCAAAGCTAGGCCTGCCGGAGGACTCGCTGGAGCCTTATGGCCGGACCAAGGCTAAGATAGCGCTGGATCGTGTGCCGGGCCTGGCGGACAAGCCCGATGGCAAGCTAATCCTGGTGACAGCGATGACACCAACGCCGGCGGGTGAGGGCAAGACGACGACCACGGTGGGCCTTGGTGATGGCCTGAACCGTATCGGAAAGAAGGCGGTGATGTGCCTGCGCGAGCCCTCGCTCGGGCCCTGCTTCGGGCAGAAGGGCGGCGCGGCTGGCGGTGGCTATGCGCAGGTGGTGCCGATGGAGGACATCAACCTGCACTTCACCGGCGACATGCATGCCATCGGCGCGGCGCACAATTTGCTGAGCGCGATGGTGGATAACCATATCTATTGGGGCAACAGTGCCGGCCTGGACGCCCGCCGGGTTACCTGGCGGCGCGTGGTCGATATGAATGACCGGGCGTTGCGCGATATCGTGTCCTCGCTGGGTGGCGTCACCAACGGTTTTCCGCGGCAGACCGGCTATGACATCACGGTGGCGAGCGAAGTTATGGCGATTCTCTGCCTCGCGGATTCGCTGGAGGACTTGCAGCGCCGCCTCGGCCAGATCGTCGTTGGTGCGACCCGTGAGGGCGAGTATGTGACGGCGCGGGACCTGAAGGCCGATGGCGCTATGGCCGTGCTTTTGCGCGACGCGCTGATGCCGAACCTGGTGCAGACGTTGGAGAACAATCCGGCCATTGTCCACGGTGGCCCGTTTGCCAACATCGCCCATGGCTGCAACACGGTGCTGGCGACCAAGACTGGCCTGAAGCTGGGCGACTATGTCGTTACTGAGGCAGGCTTTGGCGCGGACCTGGGGGCGGAGAAGTTCTTTGACATCAAGTGCCGGAAAGCGGGCTTGTCGCCGGTCGCGGCGGTGGTGGTCGCGACGGCGCGTGCGTTGAAATTCCATGGTGGTGTCGCTCGGGCGGACTTGAATACGGAGAACGTGGCGGCGCTGGAGGCGGGGCTCGCAAATCTGGGCAAGCATTTGGACAATGTTGCCAGCTATGGTGTGCCGCCGGTGGTGGCGATCAACGGCTTTTCCGCCGATACGGCTGATGAGCACGCCGCGATCAAGGCCTTTTGTGCCGCCCGCGGAGTAGAGGCGTCCATCTGCACCCATTGGGCGGAGGGCAGCAAGGGCACGACCGAACTCGCGGAGATCGTTGCCACCACTGCGGACTCAGGTAAGGCGAGCTTCGCGCCGATCTATCCCGACGCGATGCCGTTGGCTGACAAGGCCCGTACTGTGGCGCAGAAGATTTATGGCGCCGATGATGTGGATATCGCTGGCCCTGCCGCGCGCCAGTTGAAGCAATTCGAGGAGAAGGGCTATGGCCACTTGCCGGTCTGCATGGCCAAGACCCAGTACAGCTTCTCCACCGTTCCCTCAGCCAAGGGGGCACCGACCGGCCACACGGTGGAAATCCGCGAGGCGCGACTTTCGGCAGGTGCTGAGTTCGTGGTGCTGGTCTGCGGCGATATCATGACCATGCCAGGCCTGCCCCGCACCCCCGCCGCTGAGGCCATTGGCCTGAATGCGGATGGTGAGGTGGAGGGGCTGTTTTAGGGCAAGGCTGCTGGCGGTTGAGTCCCGACTACGCGACGATCACATAGACCTTGCGCAGGGTTTCTGTGATGTCCCAGCGGCCGGACCAGCCTTTGGGCAAGGTGATGACGGTGCCGGCTTCTAGCGGCCAGATGGTGCCGTCCGCATCGGTGATCCGGCCTTTGCCGCTGATGATGGTGGCGGTCTCACAATCGCCGCGGTTTTGGATTGGCCAGCCGCCGGGCTCGCACTGCCAGACGCCGACGTGGATACCGTTCTCCTTATAAACCACGGCAGATGACACCTGCGGGTCGCCGCTATCAGCGCCAGCCCGCTGGCCTGCTGGTGTTAGCATCATGGCGGTAGCGCCGGCGGCGGAGGGGATGTTGGTGGTCATAGTGGGGAATTTCCTGCTTTGGGTTTGTCCTTTGTATAACACAAGATCACAGGATCACACTCTCAGCCCGCCAACTGCCGCCGGATGATCTCCAAATTCTCTGTACTGGGCTTGAGTTCGCCTTGATAGATGCGGCGGCTCACGTCGACGATGGCGTCGCTCACCGGAGCTGGCCGGCCTTTGGCTTTGAGCGTGTCGGCGATGCAGCCATTGATCAGGTCGACCTCGCTGTATCGGCCCTTCATGTGGTCTTGCAGAACCGTGTTGATAGCGGTTGGACCCACGTCGCGGATGATCTTGTCCAACAGCGTTTCCAGCAGGCTGTTGGTGCTCTCCACATCCTCTGGCTTCAGGCCAAAGATGGGAACGATCTGGTAGCCGAGGATCTGGCCGGCTTCCAGCGCCTCTGTGCCCGAGTTCAGGAACAACTCGCGGATGCCGGGCAGGTTGACCATGGTTTCGTTGGTTGTGCCCAGCAAAGCTTTGAGCGCCATAGTCATCGCGTTAACGGTCAATTTCATCCATTTGGCAGACAGGACATCCTCGCAGACCTCGACTCGCCCTGCGTGGCTCATCACGGCGACAACGTCCTGGACTCGGTTGGCTTGAACTGGGTCGAACGCGCCGACCCCGAACCAAGTTTTCTCGCGGATCGTGCTGCGCGTTACCACGCCTGGATCGAACATTTGCGAGGCCAGTTCGACGACACAGCCCACCGTGCGCTGCGGCCCGACAATGCTGGCGATCATTTCTGCCGTCATGGCGTTCTGGGCGGCGATCAGCAGGCCATCTTCGGCCAAATAGGGTTTGATGAATTCGGTCAGCCAGCGCGAATCATAGGCCTTGGAGGTCAGCACCACCCGGTCAAACTTGTGCTGTAGCGTGCAGACATCGGTGAGGTGCAGTGCGTGTGCTGCAACGTTGAACTCTTCTGCTTTGGTGCGGATCGTCAGCCCGTTGGCCTGGATTGCCTCCACATGAGCCGGCCATTGGTCGATCATGGTGACGTCGAGGCCGTCGCGGATCAGGTCGGCGGCGATGCAACTGCCGTTGGCTCCGGTGGACAGGACGGCGATTCTCTCTGGCATAGGCTTTGGACCCTCGGTCAGTTTGGCGGTCGCACATAAAGTGAGCCCTCTAACATTGCCGCAGGACGGGTTCGATGCCTATACTTTCGTATTGATCATCTTTCGGCTGCTAGCAGCCCCCAGGAGCTTCCACCAATGAGTGAAAAGAAAACTGTCGTCGGTACCGGCGGCGAATTGCTGATGCACCAACTCGTCGCCCAAGGCGTCGACTATGCGTTTACCAACACAGGCAGTGCCGAGGCTGGCTTTTTCGATGCCTTCCTGACTGTCGATGGCGTGCAGCCGATCCTGCTGCTGAACGAGGCATTGGTGCTCTCTGCCGCCGATGGTTATGCCAAGGCGGCCAAGAAGCCGGCCTTCGTTAACGTCCACCTGGCCGCCGGCACACGGCAGGGCACTGGCCAGCTGTTCAACTCCCATTTTGATGGCACGCCGATGGTTGTGACCGCGGCGCTGCGCGACAATGGTTCGTTCGGCGACCATAACCCGCTGGGCGCGCAGGCCGGCTTCTCGCAGATGAGCACGGTGCAGGACGTCACCAAAAACCGGTGGGAGGTCACCGACCCCCGCGGCATTCCGATGGCTACCCGCCGCGCCTTTAAAGAGGCGATGAGCATGCCCAGTGGGCCGGTCTATGTCGCCTATAACGGGCTGGCGCTGGATGCCAAGGATGTCGAGGCTCAGATCGAGACAGCGCATCCGTTGGAACTGGCAATGTCGCCGCAGATTTCGACGCTGGAGGCCATGCATGATGCGCTGCTGAACGCGCAGAACCCGCTGATGCTGGTCGGCCCGGACATTCACGCGGCCAAGGCGTATGAGGAAGTGTTGTCTCTAGCGGAGAACTACTCGCTGCCGGCCGCACATGGCATGTTCGATTATTCGGCCTTCCCGCTGCGCCATCCGAACTATGTCGGCCCGATCGATAATCTGGATTCCAGCGGCTATGACGTGGTCATCTGCGTCGGCTATCGCCAGAGCACCCGTGCAAGCGAGGGGGATCATCGCTTCAAAGATGCCGGCACCATTATCGCCATTGGCCATGACCCGAACATGATCGGCAGCACCCACAACGTCGATATCGGCGTCGTCGGCAACGTGAAGCATGCGGTCGGCGCGCTGAACGCCCTTTGGAAGCCGGACTTCGCCAACCTGGCTCATATCCAGAAGCGCAAGCAGGCCCTGGTCGTCCAGGCCAAGGCGCGGGCAACCGGGATTGTCGAGCGGGCTGCTAAGCTCTCCTCCAGCAAGCCGATCCACCCAGATTTCCTCGGCTACACCATGGGCAAGACCCTGGCTGAGAATACCATGCTGGTCTCCGAAGCCTTCCGCGCGGCGGATCAGTTGATGCCGCTGGGTTATGGTGAGAACGAGTGGGATTATGTGCGCACATATGGCGCCAGCCTAGGCTATGGCCCCGGTAGTGCCGTTGGTGCTCAGTTGGGTGCGCCGGACCGGCCGGTGACGCTGGGCCTCGGCGATGGTGCGGTGATGTATTCCTCCAGCGCGTTCTGGAGCATGGCCCGCTATGGCCTGCCGATCCTGACCGTGGTCTTCAACAACATGCAGTACCAGACCGTGCGGGCGAATTTCGCCGGCTGGGGCGGCAACATGGCGGCGCAGAACAAGTATCCGGAAACTTTCTTGGGTGATCCAGAGATTGACTTCGTCATGCTGGCCAAAGCCCAAGGTATCGAAGGCATGCGTGTCGACGAGCCGAGCGAGTTGGAGGCTGCCCTGAAACGCGGCAGCGATGCCCAGAAGGCGGGCGAGCCCTACCTGCTGGACGTGCGCATCACCAATGTCGGTGCTGGATCGGACCAAAGCTGGTACATGCCGCATAAGGTGGGAGCATAATTCAGTAATCAGGCGGCGGCCTTTGTATGAACAGTAGAACCCACGTTGGGTTCTACTCCCGCAGCCCGCCGCCGCGGGCTGCCCAGTTCAGCGAGGTAAACACGATGCTGAGAATGATACGAACCCTTGGTATTGTTGCCGTCGCGATTGCCGGCGGTGCCGGATTTGGCGAAGCCATGGCGGTGCCAACATTTTTGCAGCAAGCCAACTACCGGAGCTTTGCCGATAGCCCATTCCTCGGCAACACCCTTGGCACGTTCTATTTGGAGGATTTTGAGGACGGTGCATTGAACACGCCGGGTGTTGCCGCGATCAACAACACGGCCGGCTTGGTAATGTCCGTTATCACCCCAGCGGTGAATACCGATTCGGTGGACGGCGATGACGGAGCGATTGACGGGCTGGGGCGTGGCGGTCATTCGTTCGCTTCGTTCCCGAACGGGGCATCTGAAAATCTGGGTTACACGTTTCAGACCGTGTGAAAACTCAATCGGGATTCCCTGACGGATCCGGTCGTGGTACTTTTGGCCATGGCATATATTTCAGGTGATGATC
>CALKDI010000316.1 GCA_938084065.1 uncultured Alphaproteobacteria bacterium | reverse complement strand
ACCGTGGGTCATGGATCCCCGAAAAATGCGCCACCAAATCGCCCGCCGCCATCGTCGCCTCCTCAATATCGGAGACTCTCTGAATCACACCAGATTCAACCCTGTCAACTCACCTCAGAAATTTCATGCGTTAGCCCTGGCTGTGCGGTTGATCCGCGTGTTCACCTGCGCGTAGGTATATCGCGCGCCCGATCCAGTATCGACCAGCGCTTCCAAGTTGGGGTCACGACGGGCCCGGTTGCTGACGATATCCCCAATGTTCACACGCATGCCGTTGTCCTCACCTAGTCTTTTTATCAGTGGGCTTTTTGATCACTGGTGAAAACCCTATCGCAGGGCTTGGCACCTGTCATGCCTGAAGCGACAGCTTCTGTTGCCATTCCGCGGAAAAGGAACCAAATCCATGCAGGATCGCCATATACCGCTTCTCGGCGCCAGCAATATGCGCGACCTGGGCGGCGTGCCGCTTAGCGAAGGCCACCCCATCCGCCGCGGGCTGGTGTTTCGGTCGGCATCTCTCAGCAGCCTCACCGCTGCCGACCACGGCCAGTTGCGTGCCCTGAACCTGACGACCATCGTTGATCTGCGCTCTCGAAGCGAGCAACGCGACCAGCCCTCGCGCCTGCCGGCGGGCCTAACCGTGATCGCGCCGGGCGATGGTGGGATTGGTGCCCAACCCGGCATCACCCGTAACCGCCGCCCGCACACTGAAGACGAGGCCATCACCATGATGCGCCAGGGGTATGAGAGCTACCCTGACCGCATGGCCACAGCCATAGCAGCCCTGTTTGAAGCCATAGCCCAAGCTCCCAAGGCCCCTGTCCTATTCCACTGCACCGCTGGCAAAGACCGCACCGGCTTTGTCGCTGCCGTCCTGTTAAAGGCCCTCGGTGCAGATGATGCGGATATCATGGCTGATTATCTGGCCACCAACGAGCTGTGGGACCGCAAATCGGCGCGCATGTCCTTCCTGCCGAAACCCGCACAAGAGGCGATCTTTCAGGCCAGAGCAGAATACCTGCACGCCGCACTCGATACCGTCACCAACCGTTTCGGTTCGGTGGAAGACTACTTATTATCTGCCTGCACGGTGAGTTCCAAAACCATAGACAGCGCCAGAGACGTGCTTGTCGGGTAAGACGCCCTCGTTGCCTAAGACCCTGGTCGGCGATGTGGGAAGTTGGTCTTGTCCTTGACCGCGATCAACGCGGCAGAACTCATCGGTTCATAGCGCGGCGGGTTATCAGCACTAACGCAGGTAGGGGCGCAATGGACGGCCTTTTGCCGGTTGGGCCCGAAAAAGAACGGCATCGCATGTCGGATCGCGCCGCTGCGGTTGACGACCCGGTGCGGTGTCGGCACGAAGCGGTCGTTAGAATACCGCGCCAGCATCTCGCCCGTGTTGACCACGAACGCGCCTGGCACATCCGGCGGGCGGATCCAGGTGCCGTCCTTCGTTTTAACTTCGAGTCCTGGAAATTTTGACCGTGGCAGGAAGGTGATAAAGCTGCCGTCGGTGTGTGGCGCAAAGCCGAACAGGTCAGCCTCATTGCCGGTTTGCGGTGCATACTGGATCAGACGGACGGTGCAGTTAGCGCCTTGGAAATCCGCCGCAAAATAGTCTTCCGGCAGATCCAGTGCCAACGCAAACGCCGGCAGAATCCGTCGGGCTAGCGCACGCATGGTCTGGAAATAGGCAACCTGAGTGGCCTTAAAATCCGGCATGGCTGGCGGCCATTTGTTCAGGTCTTCACTCACATCCTGAACCGCCGGATCAGGATCCGGGACGGTGATGTAGAACGACTCGCTGTAGTTCGGCTTGTTCGCCATCTCGATAGTCGAGGTCTTCATCGTCTGTCCGCCGTAGGGCAGATAACCGATGTTTTGGTCGCCGATGCGCAACGCCATTTTCCGGTCTTCGTCCTGGGCAAAGAAATCCCCAGCCGCCGCAAACGCCTGGTCGATAAGCCGCTGCGGCACGCCGTGATTGGCGATCACCAGAAAGCCGGTATCCTCGCATGTACGCTTGATCTGCTCTGCCAACTGCACGGCTGCACCCGGCTCGCCGGCGAGGAAAGGCCCCACATCCAGCACGGGAATACGGTCATGGGCATCTTGCGCTGACCCTTGGCTCGTATGATTCATCTCAAGACCTCCATTTTCCCTACTCCGCCAGTTGTAAGATTTCCAGCACCTCCGCAGGACTGGGAATCGGCCGAGGGTTTCGCGGGATCCAGGGCGTGCCCATGGCCTGTTTCGAAATCCGATCGAAATGCTCCGGCTTAACGCCCGCCGCACTTAACGTGCGCGGCATACCGAGCCCGCCGATGAAGCGATCCAGCGCGTCACCCGCATCCTCGCCCTCACAGCCCATGGCCTTAGCGACCAGCTCCTGCCGGTCGGCATTCACACTCTTATTCCAGCGCATCACATAAGGCAGCATAATGCAGGACGTGTGCCCGTGCGGCACGTCATGCACCGCGCCCAGCACATAACCGATGCCATGGCTCGCCCCCATCGGCACACCAGCCGCCAGTGCCGCCATAGACATCCACGTGCCCATCAAGCAGTTGAGCCGTGCCTCAATATCATCCGGCGCCTCCTTCACTCGTGCCAGGCCTTTGGTCAGCAGAGTCAGCCCCTGCAATGCCTGAGCATCAGTCCACGGGTTGGCTTCCTTAGCGCATGTGCCCTCAACACAATGATCAACCGCTCTAATACCGGTTGAGAGGAACAGCCATTCCGGTGTGTGCACAGTCGGCGCAGGGTCTAGGATCACCGCCATCGGCATAATATCCGGATGGCGAAACAGCTCTTTCACCGACGTACGTTCATCAGTCACACCAGAGATCGCGCTAAACTCGCCACCAGAAAGCGTCGTCGGGATGCTGATCTGGCGGACAGTTGGTGCCTTCAAGGGCGGCGGGCTAATGGAACCGTCAGGCCCAACAACAGACCGCAGCGCGTCCATGCCCTCCGGCGTCGTGATATCATTGGCGAGGCAGAGCGAAACCGCTTTGGCACCATCGGTCAGCGAACCGCCACCGAACGTCACGATCAAATCGGCGTTGGACTCCCGCGCCATGGCGGCAGCCTTAATCACGTCGCCGCGAGGCGTGTGCGGCGCCATTTTGTCGAACTCACCCACAACTTTGTTGCCAAGCGCGCGCCGCAGCTTTTCGATCTCATCCGTCTCGCGGTTCAGCGTGCCACTGACCATCAAGAACACTCGCTGCGCGCCGATACGTTCGACTTCCTCAGCGATTGCCTGATCCATCGGCTTGCCGAAGCTCACCGCATCCATCCGCCCGAAGGCCACCCGACCTGACTGCATGGCGTTTATTCTCCCAATGGTTGGCTGTGTGTTGGGGGCAAGTGCCCGAGAGTTGAACCCAAGGTACCAGCTTTGGGGCCTCCTCTCAGGCAGGGTCCCCAATGCAAATTCGGGGACAAAAAGGGTTTCGTACTGTCGCGATCAGCCCATCAGTCCATCAGCCCCAACCGATAGAACCGATCCGCCGTCCCAGCAAACAGATCGCGTTTCTCGGCGGCGCTGGCGCCTTTGCTCAGGATTTTGCAGGCGTTCCAGTAGGCGCTGTAGGGGTAGCTGCCTTTGTCGACCGGGAAGTTGCTCTCGAACATGCAGCGGTTCGCGCCGAAGGCCTCCACGCACGTATCGACATAGGGCCGCCATGCGTCCGCCAATACCTGGGCTGCCGGCGGCTTTGGTTGCTCGTGGAAGTCGTAGCCGTTCAGGCGCATGCCAATGCCGCCGACCTTAACGGTCACATTCGGGCAGGTCGCCAGTTCGCGGATCGCCTTGTTCCAGTCGGCAAACACCTGATCGCGCTTGCCGGCATAGGCGTTGATGCCCAGCGGCCCGCCAATGTGGTTGAGCACGATGTTCAACTCCGGAATATCTCGCGCCATTTTGGTCACGTCCGGAATCTGCGGGTGATAGAGCCAGGCCTCGAAGGTCAGGTTCAGCGGCGCCAGTTGGCGGAGGCCGGCCTGGAAGGTCTCGTTCAGCAGAGCGTGCTGGCCCGGCTGGTAGGCGGGGTTGCGCGCCTCCGGGTCTGGGTCCCAGGCGACGATGTGGCGGATGCCGCGGAACCGACCATTGCCGGCGGCGACGTGCGCCTCCAGCACTGGCTTCACCTTCTCCCCCAGGAACATGTCCGCATAGCTGACAATGCCGGCACAGGCGACGGTCTTGCCATAGCCGCCGCTGGCACTCATGGCGGCAACGCCGTTGGCGAACTCGGTCTCGCCAATCGCCTTCATTTCTTCGGGACCGGAGGCGCGGTGCATGGAGCGGCACTGCACGAACACCGTGCCGATGATGTTGTGCCCGGAATTGCAGTCCTCCAGCAGCTCCGGCAGCATGTAGGTCCAGTCTTCGCGCTCCCACAAATGGTGGTGCGGGTCGATGATCGGCAGATCCGGCTCCAGCGCCGGCTCGTCATAGAGCGCCAGCCACTCCTCGCGCGGATGCAGATAATGTGAGCCGCCGGAGGGTGTTGGGGGGGCTGATGGAGGTTTAGACATGGCTTGGGATTTCCTCGTAGATTGTTGCGGCTGGCATGGCCAACCGGTGTAGCAATGATCTTAATCACCAAGCCCGTAGCTTGACCAGTGCTCCGGCGCGAGAGTGATGCGCCAGCGTGTGCCAGCAGCCATCACCTCGTCCATACCATCGGCAAAAGAGTCGCCATCGCGGTCACCCAGATAGCGGCGGGCCATTTGCCGAATGTCATCGGTCTCTGCCGTCACAATCGCGGCCGGCCCTTCGACACTAACGTAGGCATAGGGGCGGGCTTCGCGTTGGGCGGTGAGGGTAAAACGGCCAGCCTGCTTGATCAGACCGGATTTGAACGATGCTTTGGGTGAGACGAACCAGGGGTTACCGTGGGCGTCAAGAGCGTACCAGACCGGGACCGCAACAGGCCCCCGGTTCGGTGCGGTGACAGCGATCATGGCCACCCAAGGCTTGGCGAGAAATGCTAGAGCGGCGTCGGTTTTCATCGGTATCTCCTAAGACGTTGCGGAAGCCTCAGCTTGGTCAAGCAGGATCGCACGATATTCCTCGCGCAGCAGCGCTTTCATCACCTTGCCCACACCATTGCGCGGCAGGCTTTCCACGAACACGACAGCGTCCGGCATCCACCATTTGGCAATCTTGCCGTCCAGATAGGCCCGGACTGCGGCCTCATCCACGTCCGAGCCGCCCTCAGCCACGATCAGCAGCAGCGGCCGTTCCTGCCAGCGGGGGTGTTCGACGCCGATGCAACAGGCCTCCGCCACGCCGGGACAGCCGGCGGCGGTGTTCTCCAATTCGACCGAGCTAATCCACTCACCGCCCGACTTGATCGCGTCCTTGGCGCGGTCGGAGATGCGCATGTGCCCCTCCGGCCCGACGGAGCCGATGTCGCCAGTGTCGAGCCAGCCGTCCGTCGTCACCGGCGTTAGGTCCGGGCGCTTGAAGTACGCAGCAGCCACCGACGGCCCCCGCACCTGCAACAGGCCAACGCTCTCACCATCCGCCCGCAGCACGAGCCCATCCTCGCTGACCGCGCGCAGGTCGGAAAGGAAGACCGGCTGGCCCTGGGTCTGCTGCTCGGCCCGCCGTTCAGCTTCCGAGGCATTCGGATCGGGCACGGCCACGGTCAGCGCCTGGGTCGTCTCAGTCATGCCAAAGGCGTGCACCACTTTCGGCCCCAGCGCCTCAACTCGGCGCAACAGCGATTCCGGCGGGGCGGTCGCTCCAGTCCAGAGTTGCTGCAGCGGCCCAAAATCGCCGCCGTCTTTCTGGAGCTCGCCCAGCAGGTCCATCAGCACCGTTGGCACGCCGCCAGAATGGGTGACACCCTCGGACCGGAACAGGTCAAGCATCGCCCGCGGGCTCACCACGCGGCCCGGCAGCACCATCTTCGTGCCCGTTAACGGCGCCATATAGGGCATGCCCCAGCCATTGCAGTGAAAGAACGCGGCGGCGCACAGCACGCAATCGCCTTTACCCAAATTCCAGCCGTTCTTGCCAGCGATACTCATCACGTTCAGCACCGTGCCTCGGTGGCTGTAGAGCACGCCCTTCGGCTCGCCAGTGGTGGCCGAGGTGAAACAAAGGGTGGAGGCGCGGCGCTCGTCAAACTCCGGCCAGGCGAAGGTAGGGTCGCCCTCGTCGATCAGGTCCTCGTAGCAGAGCACGCCCGGCAGAGAGGTCTCCGGCATGTCAGCGCGGTCGGCCAGGATGATCCAATGCTCGACGCCTGGGCAGTCTGGCGCGATGGCCTCAGCCAGCGGCAGACAATCATGGTCAACGAACACCGCCCGGTCACCACAATGGTTGACGGTGTAGGCCAAATGCCCCTCATGCAGCCGCGGATTGGCCGTATGCAGCACGCCGCCAGCGCCGGGAACCGCATGCATTACCTCAAACAGCCGCCACGTGTTCCAGGCGAGCGCGCCGAGGAATACGCCTTCCTGGGCGAGGCCCCGTTGCTGCAATGCTGAGTCAAGGCGGCGGGCGCGCTGGTCGGCCTCGGCATAGGTGGTGCGGTGGATAATCTGGCCCGCGTCAGCGGTTGCGATCTCTACGTGTGGAAAGACGCGGGCGGCATAGGCCAGTGTCTGGCTGGTGAGCAAAGGGGCTTCCTGCATCAGCCCAAGCATGGCGGCTCCTCCTGGAAACGCTGGGTGCGCGATTTGGAGGAGAGCCTAGCGTGTGGCGGGGGCGGGCGGAAGGTCGATATCGTCATGCCGCGGTTAGAAGAGGTTTGGAGCGGGCGATCAATCTTGGAATATTTTAAAAATACCAAATTACTCCGTTAGGTTGTGTTCATAGAACGATTGAATTGGTCGTCTGATTGCAGTATTACTAGGGTGTTTCACTAGATTAGCGTGTTAATTCAGTGAAATACTCGAAAGTCCGCCCAGGAGACCACACTACACGACAGCGGTAGCTGAGGACGGCAAATCATGGTTTTCTGACGGATTCTTCCTCGGGAAAGGGATGATTCTGTGCTCAGAAAAGCATGTGCCGCCCTCAGTCAAAAACTACGTCCGGTTGTCTCGTTGAGCAAGAGCCGGGTTGAGACGCTCAGCCTGTTGATCATAGGAATGGCGAGCGCTCGCACGGTCAACCTGACCCACATCGCC
>CALKDI010000315.1 GCA_938084065.1 uncultured Alphaproteobacteria bacterium | reverse complement strand
CCACCCCACAGGCTGCACGGTCTGTGTTGTGATCACCATGAAGCAGGAGCACTTATGCCATGAACCAAGTTGATATCATCGCTATTGACCTTGCCAAAAATGTCTTCCAGTTGCACGGCGCGACGCGTACTGGCGATGTCGTGTTCCGGCTCAAACTCACTAGAGCTCGGTTGGTAGACTACGTGGCTTCAATTCCCCCTTGCACTGTTGCCATGGAGGCCTGTGCCGGCGCGCACCACTGGGGTCGGAAGTTTCAGAAGCTTGGTCACGAGGTAAAACTGATCGCCCCGATTTACGTAAAGCCGTTCGTGAAACGCCACAAAAACGATGTTGCCGATGCGGAGGCAATCGCTGAAGCCGCATTGCGGCCGACGATGCGCTACGTCGCGGTCAAGTCGGCAGACAAGCAAGCATCCGGTATGGCCTTCAAGATCAGGGATCTTCTGGTCCGGCAGCGTACCCAGACGATCAACGCTCTACGTGGCCACCTCACAGAATACGGTGTCATCACAGCCAATGGGACCCAAAATCTTCCTCGCTTGCGTTCAATATTGGAAAGCGGAGAATCCGGTCTGCCTGAACCTGTTCGAGAACTCAGTGAATTGATGCTGGCGCACATAGCGCATCTGAGCGATCCCATACAGCTTCTGGACAAGGAACTGCGGCAGCGAGCACGCAAGGATGACGTAGCATCCCGATTGATGACAATTCCTGGGATCGGTCCTATTTGCGCCACAGCCATAGAAGCCCTTGCGCCAGAGACTCCAACATTCCGCAAAGGCCGGGACTTCGCTGCTTGGATAGGGCTCGTTCCCCTTCAGAACTCATCTGGCGGAAAGGAAAAGCTGGGTCGCATCTCCAAGATGGGACAGCGAGATCTGCGCCGTCTTTTAATCATCGGCGCAAGCAGCGTCGTCCGTTGGGCAATTGCCCGAGGTGCTGCCGATGGGAGTTGGCTGAAGCAGATGCTTGAAAGAAAACCCCGCCAGGTTGTGATCGTTGCTTTGGCTAATCGCATAGCGCGTGTTGCCTGGGCCCTCATCACGAATGGTGGAACCTATCGCATCGGGGCAAGCGCTGTCTCATAGCGCCAACCCTGATACGTGCGATGCCGTGAGGACGATGGAGGTTATGGCAAATCGGTGGAAACCAGACAGGCAGAACCAGTGGTTTGATGAGCGCCTAAAGAGCGCGCTTGACCGATATGGAGCCTGTCAGCGCATTCCCATAAAGGCCCGTGGCAACACAAAGCCGCACTTGGAGGCCGAATACACGTCAGCGCCCACTCGGCATGCCAAACCAGAATTCAAAATCGCTTGCATCCAAAGGGGCGTCCATACACGGCGACCGGCCGCCGGAACATCGGCTGGATGGCTCTGCGGCTGTTCCAGCGGCCGAAGTGGATGCTGAGACGCCATTCGGTCGGATTTTGGCTATTCTGGGTGATGAGCGTGCGCCGGATGGCAAGGTGCCGGCTAAGGTTGTGGTTGCTGGGCGTGCAGCAGCCGCTGCCATGGTTGGTAAAGCGGATGCCGATGCAGCAATTGCGAAACGCTTGCCACCAACCGACGACCCGTTGCCGGTGGGAAAAGTTGGCGAAACAGCGGATGCAAATGGGGCGGAAACAGCTCTAGTCGGCGGCTGGGATGCGGAGTCGCTGCTCGATGAATTGGCAATGTCTGTAGAGGATCTTGCGACGGACGCTGGCGCGCGTGAGCTAGTACAAGATGAGGCCGATCCGATGAGGGCTGCTGCACCTGAACCTGTCGCGGCAATGGTGCCAGTGCTGCAGGATGCGGATATTGCGGGCCATGAAATAGACGGCCTCAGGTCAGCCACGGCTCTGCTGGGGGCACCAGCCCCGCCAGCAAGAGTGGCGGCGCCAGCAGGTCTTGATACCGGCCCGATGACACCGCCGAAACCGGAAATTTTGTCTGATGAAACCGCGGTTGCGACCCGATCTCTGGGAACGGGGCAGCCCCTCTTTCTTCGGGCGACGGATCTCGCTCATCTATCCCAAGACACGAACGTTGAGCTTCCGTCTGGAACGGCCACCCGCGTGATATCGGTAGAAGCCACACCGGTATCCGTCGCCGCGCGGCCTCAACCTGCCACGGATAGATTCAGCCCGATCAGTCAAGTCAATCAGGCTGCGGTGGCCCCGGCTCCCGTGCCTGCCGCTCATCCCGATCAGACAGCGATATCGGGCAAGACTGCTCAGTTGTTAGCAGGGCGGATTGAAGGCACGGAGGGTGGCAGTGCGGTTGGACGCGTCGATGTGCAGGTAGAGGCTAAACCAGTCCTGAGCACTGCCGTCTATCGGACCAAACCTCTGGCGGGTAACCAACCGCCGACGGTGCAGTTGCAGCAAACCTATTCGGCCAACGAGAGGCCGCAGCTTGTTGGTGAGCGATTTGTGGCGACTGCTGCGTTGCCGGGTGCAAGTGCAGGTGCAATATCACCGGGTAGCAACAAACCGACCATGCAAGACGTGCCGGTTTCAGAGCGTCTGGCAGCGGCTGCACCTACTCGCGCCGCGGCCGTTGCGCCTGCGCCAGTGACTCCATCACTGCCGCCGGCAAATACTGTGAACCAGCCCAAGACACAAGCGCATGCGGGTCAGCCTGCCGATCCTATCGCGGCTTCAAAACCTGCACAGATGGTAACGCCAGAAGTGCCGGCTATGGCTACTGCGAACCTCTCAAGTGAGACCGCTGACCGAACCGGCTCACTCGTCGCAAATTCTGCAAGTATCTCGGCTAATGCTTCAGTATTCACCCGGGAAAGTCCGACTGAAGCCATTCGACGGGTCGTTGAGCCCCATGTGGTAGTCCGCGGGCAGGCCAGAGTGGTAAGCCCTGCGTTTCCAAACGGCGCTTTTGTCAGGCCAGAGCCGGCGGTTGCGGCCTTGGCGGAGGGGCTCGGTCTTCGTGCTGGTCCGGCGCCATTGCCTGATCCGTCCGTAGCTCAAGTTGCCGAGAGCAGTGATGTTGCAAAGCCGGTTGAACGTCCCATTTCAGCGGTGACGACCGTCAATGCAGCTCAGATAGTTCAGGCAGCGCCATCCACCAACGTAGCTGAATTCATCAAGGCTGTGAATTTCGACCAAAGCGTAGACGGAGTATTTGGCCCGACCCGTGGGGGCGAGGCGGGCACTCCTGGCGGGGAGGCTCGTCTGAGTGCCGTGGAGGGGCGAGGTCAATCCAGCTCAACGTCTCCACCCAACACGCACGCCAGCGTCCGTGACGTACCGGTGCGGATCGTCAAAGCGTTGGGCGACGGGGCGGCGCGCTTGACCGTGACGCTGCGGCCTCAGGAACTCGGAACGCTGAGTATCCGTATGCAATTTGTCGATGGCCGGTTGACGGTCGATGTCGCAGCCGACAGGCCAGAGACGTTGCACTTGCTGCAGCGGGAGGCGGATGGCTTTGAACGGGGTCTGCGCCAGGCGGGTTTGGACCTGCGTGAGGGCGGCTTGCATTTCGGCTCGCAGGGCGACCCAGGACGACAGCGTGCCGGTGGTGCGCCAGGTTGGAATGGCATGGTACGACCCGGTGATGGCGATGGGCTGGCAGATGCTGACGACGATGCCCCGGCTCAGGCGCAAGGCGCTTTGGACCGAAGTCTGATCCTGGCACGATCTGGTCGCGATGCTTTGGATATTCGGGCGTAGCCCTGCGGTTAACGTGTTTCGAACCACCACGCGCGCACCTGTCAAAAATATAGGAGTAGCAGAATGGAAACGACCAATGTCGCGGCGACCAATGCCGCCGTTCGCACCCAGGCGGATAGCTTGGTGCAGCAGAACTCAGCTGAGGATTTCGACAAATTTTTGCGGTTGATGACGGAACAATTGCGCCATCAGGACCCGCTGAACCCAGCTGACCCGACCGAGTTTGTCGCGCAATTGGCGACGTTCTCGTCGGTTGAGCAGTCGATCAAATCCAATGAAAAGTTGGATCAATTGATCACCGCAACCTCTAGCCTGGCTGATCACAGCGCGGCGGCCTTGATTGGCAAGGCGGTGGAGTCGCAAACCGGCAAGGTGGAGGCGTCTGGGCAGCCTATCCCCTTCTTCTATGATCCCGTTGCGGAGGCAACTTCGGCTGTGGCGCAGGTGCGCGACAGCTCTGATAAGGTCATCCGCGATATACCGCTGACGACAGGCACGGAACGGCAACAGGCGGTGTGGGATGGCCGGGATCAGAAGGGCGAACTGGTCACCGCCGGGCCGTACACCGTTCAGAGCCTGTATTACAAAGACAAAGACCTGCTCAGCCAAGCGGCGGCGATCACCCACAGCACGGTATCGGAGGTGCAATTGACGCCGGACGGATCGCTATTGAAGTTGGCGGATGGCAGCACGTTGCCACTATCACAAGTACAGGCGATCAGCGCCGGCAGCTGAGCGGCTTTGCCCTGGGCTAGGGCCTTCCGCTAGTGGGTTTCTATCCCGGATCATTGGTTTAAGGTGACGGCAAAACTTTGCCGAAGGACCCGCCAATGACCGATCTCTCCACTGCTGAACTGCCGAAACAATTCGCCACCATACTTGGCAAGCGCATGGCCTATTATGAGGCCGGCGCGGGCGACCCCATTGTGTTTCTGCACGGCAATCCGACCAGCAGTTACCTGTGGCGCAATATCATCCCGCATGTGGCGGATATGGGCCGTGTGATCGCGCCGGACCTGATTGGTATGGGCGATAGCGACAAGCTGGATGATGTGGGGCCGGGCTCTTACCGCTTTGTCGAGCATCGCCGCTATTTGGATGCGCTGTTGGAGCGGCTGGGCGTCAAGTCGAATGTGACGCTGGTCATCCACGACTGGGGCTCCGGCCTTGGGTTTGACTGGGCGAACCGGCATCGCGATGCGGTGAAGGGCATTTGCTATATGGAGGCCATAGTCCGCCCCGTCACTTGGGAGGAATGGCCAGAGGACGCGAAAAGTGTGTTCCGCGGGTTCCGCTCCGAAAAAGGCGAGGGGATGGTGCTGGATAAGAACGTGTTTGTTGAGCGCGTGCTGCCCGGTTCAATCCTGCGCAAAATGTCTGACGAGGAGATGGCGGTCTATCGCAAGCCCTTCGCCGAGCCAGGCGAGAGTCGTCGCCCGACCCTGACCTGGCCGCGGCAGATCCCAATCTCTGGCGAGCCAGCGGACGTTGTGCAGATTGCGCAGGATTTTTCAGACTGGTTGGCTGTTGCAGACGTGCCGAAGTTGTTTGTCAATGCCGAGCCGGGCGCGATCCTAACCGGGCCGCCGCGTGAATTCTGCCGCGCCTGGCCGAACCAGACCGAGGTGACGGTTAAGGGCAGCCATTTCGTCCAAGAGGATTCGCCGAACGAGATTGGCGGGGCGCTGCGCTCTTGGTTGCAGGGGCTATGACGCCTGTGCGAGGTCCCGGCATTCTCATTGTCTGGACCGGCGTTACGGAAGAACGGGATGCGCTATTCAACGGCTGGTACAATCGGCAACATCTCTCCGAACGAACCAATGTTCCTGGCTTCCGCAATGGCCGGCGCTATAAGGCGGTGGAGGGCTCACCCGCCTATCTGGCCTGGTATGAGTTGGAGAGCCCTGACGTGTTCACCAGCGAGGCCTATGCCGAGCGCCAGAACAACCCGACCGGCTGGACTCAAGCAGTCATGCCCGGCTTTCGGGATGTGACGCGGGTTGCCGGGCGGGTGACAGCGCGGCTCGGCCAAGGACTGGGCGGCGCCTGTGCGTCCTGGCGGTTGACACCGACAGCGGGGGCAGAGGCGGGCCTTGCCGATTGGTTGGCACAAGAGGTACTGCCGGCGCTATTGGCCGAAAATATCGGCGTATTGGGTGCCGTGCTGGCCGCACCGCTGGATGCGGCGGCGGACGCCGGCGCGACATCCAACGAAACCAAAATGCGCGCCCAGCCGGACAATCCACCCTGCTGGGGCCTGCTGATAGAATGCGCCGATATAGAGACCGCCCAGGCAGTTCAAGGGCAACTCGATCCGGTGACACTCGCCCAAAATGGTGCTGAGCAGGCAGAGCCCGGTATTTATGCCCTCGTCACCGCTCTCGGCCAATTCGACAACACTCCGGCGCCTGACCCAAAGGACCTCTCCCTATGAAGCATATCCTGTTGATCCAAGGCGCTAACCTGCGCTGGCTCGGCAAGCGCCAGCCGGAGTTCTATGGGACGACAACAGCCAAAGAACTCGACGCACAGGTCATGGCCCATGCGGAGGCGCACGGCTACAAGCTGACCATCGAATATCACGACGTCGAGGGCGAAGCGATTCGGCGGATCTATGACGCAGTCGAGGAGGGCATCGACGGTATCGTGATGAACCCGGCGGGCTTTACCTATGCCGGCTATGCGCTGCGCGATTGCATGCTGGGTGTGAAGGACGAGATGCCGATCATCGAAATCCACATCACCAACGTCTCCACCCGCGAAATTCCGGACGTCCTGGCCTCTGCCGCGGCGGGCGTGATCTATGGTTTCGGCCTGACCGGCTACGATATCGCACTTGAAGCCATGTTGAAGGTGCTGGATGGCCGCTAGTGGGCGGCTGCCGCCGTTGGCAGTCTATGGCACGCTATTGGATGCAGAGGTGCGCCGTTTGGTGCTGGGCCGCTGTCGCACGCGGGCGGCAACGCTGAATGGCTGGGAGCGTTTGTATGTGGCTGGACAGACCTACCCCGGCGTTCGCGAGCAGGCTGGTGCGGCAACCGATGTGCTGGTCCTGGAGGGCCTAGGTCCGCAGGCCCTGGCGCGCGGCGATGCGTTTGAGGGACCGGAGTATGAACGGCGGGGGGTGCGGGTGGACTTTGTAGATGGCAGCGAGGGCGAGGCGATGCTCTATGTCCCAACCGCAGGCGTGCGGTTGTCGGATCGGCGCTGGCGCTATGATTGGGCGTGGCGGGCGCGATACCGCACGGCGTTTCTGGCGATGACCCGGGCTGCGATAGGCGGTAGCCCTCGATGAGTATCCGCACAAAAGCGTCTCCTGATGCCAACAGTGGAGGCTCGATCCGCGCTGGACATTTGATGGGGTTGTTCACGGCGATCAGTTTTGGCAGTGCCTATCCTATCGGCAAGCCGATTATTGAGGCGGTCGACCCTTTTGTGTTCTCTGCCTCGCGCTACATCGTTGCTGGTGGCATCCTGCTGTTGGGGCTGGCGCTGTTTACCCGGCAGGGAGCGGGTGTGCCCTGGCGCGATGTGCCGAAATTGGCCTTCACCGGTTTTCTGGGCTTTGCGGTATTTCAGGGGCTGTGGGGCGTGGCGCTGGATTTGACCACGGCGTCCAAGGCTTGCGTGCTGGTATCGACGACGCCCATATTCGGCGCGATCATCTTTGCCGTGCAGGGCCACAAACTGCCGCTGCGCGCCTGGGCGGGCGTATTGGTGGCGTTCTTGGGCGTGTTCTGCGTCATCAACAACTCCTTCGCAGCAGTGACGCTCTCTGGTGGGTCGCTGTTTGGCGACGTCCTGTTCGTCGCCATCGCAGGCGTATGGGCGCTGTATGGAGCGTTGTCTCGGCCATTAATTGCGAAACTGGGCGCGGCCCGGACAGCGGCGTGGGCGGCGATGCTAGGCTCATTGATGTTGCTGCCGCTAGCGATACCTGGCGCGTTGGAACAGGACTGGAGCGCCGATGTTGTCTCGCCTTGGCTATGGCTGAATTTTGCGCATGTGGCGTTGATTATTGGCTGTTTGGGCATGCTGACCTGGAACGGCGGCCTGCGCCGGCTGGGCCTGCCGAAAATGACGGCCTGGCTGTATCTAAGCCCTATCTCCGCCATCATCCTCGCCAACCTGATGCTGGGTGAGTGGCTGACGGTGCCGGAAATGGTCGGCGCCGCGCTGGTGTTGAGCGGCGTGGCGCTGACCCAGCGCTAAAGGGTTGCCAGAAAGCCGTCCAAAGCGGTGTTGAAGGCGGCCGGCTGGTCCAGATTGGCTACATGGCCGGCATTCGGTATCATGGTCTTGGCGGCGTTCGGGATCTTCTTGGCCATGTAATCGCTGGCGCCAAGGAATGGGGTGTCGTTCTCGCCGACGATGATGAGGCTGGGTACGGCGATGTCCGGTAGTACGCGCATCACCCGGTCATCGCTTTGAGCCAGCATGCCACGTGCGGCGTGAGCCAGGCCGGTGGCGTCCCGGTGTTGATCGGCGGCTTGATTGCCAGCCAGTCCGTCGCGCTCGAACCTGTCGCCGCGGGCGGCAGCGCGGGCATTCCAATCGGCGCGGGCATCGTCTTTGCGATAGCCGGGGCCACAATCGATGATTAGCAGCGCCGAACAGCGGTCGGGGTGGGTGGCGTAGAAGGATAGGCTGGTGTAGCCACCGAGCGACAGGCCGCCGACAATGGTCTTGTCAGCGCCCACCTCGTCCAGCAACGCGGCCATGTCAGCGACGGAGTGATCCTCGGAATATTGGGCTGGATCGCTGGGGTAGTCGCTTTCGCCATGACCGCGGAAATCCCAGGTGATGACGCGGTAGCGGTCTTGCAGATGGGTGACCTGGGCATCCCACATGCGCCGGGTGAGGCCGAAGCCGTGGGATAGCAGTAAGGTTGGGCCTTTGCCTTGGACGGAATAGGCGAGGCGGACGCCGTTGTGGGTAAAGCTGGGCATATAAATTGTTCCCTTTGTCTTGGCAGCATCTGTATCCAACGGCCATTCGGCGTGGTGTTGGCCGACTAGTCCAGGTTGGCTACTTGAGGTGGCTCATTTTGCTGAGTTCCCGCAAAATTATCAAATTCTGAATTTTGGGCTTGATCTCTGCATAGGATATGTCACACTCGCTCACGTGTCTGGTGCTCTTAGCGATTTTATCGCTCACGCCCCTCCTGAGCGTCAGATGCAGTTGCCGTTAGGGTGTTCCCCTTGTGGGTGTATCCGAAGCGGTTCACGCTCTCTCCTGACTTTGCCCCGGAAGGTTTTACTTTCCGGGGTGTTTTTTTTATGAGGTCAGGTGATTGGCCAGGGGAGATCAGCCAGGGTGCTTAGGCCCGAACTTCCCGAGCATCGATATCGAGCGCGGACAGCACTGTGGCGACGATAGCGGCGGCGTCCAGCTTTGCCAAGCGCACTTGCTCTTCGGGTTTGTCCTGTTCGAAGAACGCGTCCGGCATGGTCATGGGGCGGATTTTCAGGCCATGATCCAGCGCGCCTTCGCGGGCCAGATACTCCAGCACAATCGCGCCGAAGCCTTGGGGCGCTGCTTCCTCCACCGTCACCAGCACCGGGTGTTCGCGGGCGACGCGACGCATCAGATCGGTGTCCAGCGGCTTGGCAAAGCGGGCATCGACCACCGTCGCGGATAGGCCACGTGCCGCCAACTGATCAGCAGCTTCCAGGCATGCGGCAACGCGGGAGCCATAGCCGACTAACGCCACAGCTGTGCCCTCGCGCAGGATGCGGCCCTTGCCGATCGGCAAGATCTCGCCCCGCTCCGGCATAGCAACGCCGAGTCCTTCACCGCGGGGGAAGCGGATGGCGGAGGGGCGGTCGTTAATGTCGACGCTTGTGGCCACCATGTGGCGCAACTCAGCCTCATCCGACGGCGCCATTAACACCATGCCGGGCAAAGG
>CALKDI010000314.1 GCA_938084065.1 uncultured Alphaproteobacteria bacterium | reverse complement strand
TCGTTCTTAACCCGCCTGTCAAGCCATCAAATTCGGGTTCTCAATGACTCCCGGTATAAGTAGAAATTCCAGCGCCCGGGGTCATTAGGGCTCAGTCTGATGGCTTCGTCGAAGCTAACTGTGGCTTCAGCATATCGGCCTCCGTGGTTCAGAACAAAACCGAGTTCATGATGCGCCTGTGCCAGGTTCGGATTTAGACGGACGGCAGTTTGGCATTCGGCGACTGCTGCATCGCTGTCGCCCATTCGGTCGGTTGCAATTCCCAAAGCGATATGGGCCAGCGCCCCGCTATCATCCAGCAGCACCGCTTTCTCCGCAGCTTGATGAGCTTCGGAGAAAATTTCTTCTGGCGTTGCGGTGTAGCTGGTCTGGCCAGACCGAATGGAATATAGGCCCATAAGCGCGACCATCGCATAGGCATCGGAAAAATTGGGATCGCTCTCGATCGCGAGATCAAATAGCCGTTTGGCGTTGGCGTGATCTTCCACGCTGAAGGGGCGGTAATAGTACGCAAGGCCTTTTTGGTAGTTCTCCCACGCACTTAATGTGGGGCGATTGGCACGCATGGACCGGTCCATCTCCGCCCGGCTCAGGGCGGGAACCAGTACGCCTGTGATGGTGCGTGTCACCTCGTCCTGGAGGTCAAACAGCTCTCCTTGCGGGCGATCATAGGTTTCAGCCCAGATATTCTTGTCTTCCCAGGCGTCAATGAGCTGGACGTTCACCCGTATCCTGGTGGCAGAGGCCCGAACGCTCCCCTCAACGATGTACCTCACACCAAACTCAACCGCGACATCCGACGTTCGAGTGTCTGAATTTTTGAGCGCGAACGTGCTGTTCCTACCGATAACCGACAACCACCGAAAGCGCGCAAGCGCCGTGATCAGGTCTTCAACAATGCCGTCTGCGAGAAACTCCTGCTCTTCATCTCGTGAGAGAGATTTGAACGGCAGAACTGCCAGCGATGGCTTTTGGGATGTTTCTTGTTCGCTCAGTTTTGATGCGGCTGCGGCCGTCCCCATTCCATGCCCGAATGCATGAACCGGCTCACTGATATTCTTGAGGTTGTGCGGGCCGAGGTCTTGAAATTCCAGCGACAGCTTGCCATCCATTGCCCGTCGTGCGGCGTCGGAGACCACGATCCCCCCAGCCACGGCCAATTCCTGTAGTCGGGCTGCTATGTTCACCCCGTCGCCATAGATATCCTCATCAGCAATCGTAACCTCGCCTATATGCAGGCCTATCCGCAATTGGATTGTGGATTGTGTCTTTAGGGCATCCTGCAACGCCAAAGCACATGAGGCAGCGTCGGTAACGCTTTGAAATTCGATGAACCAACCGTCCCCCATGCTTTTAAGGATTACCCCACGGCTTTGCTCGACCTGTGGCGAGATCAAATCTGCTCGAACGGCGCGCAGGGCAGCCAACGTCCCGCCCTCGTCAGCCCCCATAAGCTTTGAGTAGCCCACGACATCAGCTGCAAGGATTGCTGCAAGCTTCCGTTCCATTAGTCTGGGTCTCCTAGCACCCGCGTTTGCTGAGCCATCTTCCCTAGCACGACCGGTGCCAGTTTGTCGTCATCTAGCCCGGTCATATCTCGCTCCAGTACTAACAACCAGGACAGAAACGCGGTCAGGAATCGATATGAAATAGCCTCAGGAGTGGCGGGGCGGCAGTGGAGGCCCTAAACTGCCCGTCACCCAAGCCGTACGCAACCGGAGACATGATCGCCATGAGCCCTCCCTGGCAGCAACACAAAGCCATCGCCTTTGACGTCGGTGGCACGGTATTCGATTGGCACGGCACAGTCGCGCCGCGTGTGGTGGAGGCTCTGCCGATGGTGGACGCCCGCGCCTTCACCAATGACTGGCGACGCACCATGTTTGTGCTGTTGGCGGAGGTTCGGGCCGGGCACCTGCCTTGGCACAACTCGGACGTGTTGCACCGCCTGGCGCTCGACCACGTTCTGCCGCGCTTTCCTGAGGCCTTTCTGAGCGAGCGCGACAAGGACGAACTCGCCACCGCATGGCATGTTCTGAAAGCCTGGCCGGACGCCGCCGCGGCCATCGAAAAGCTCCGCAGCCGCTACACGGTGACCGTGCTGACGGTGCTCTCCTGGCACTCGGTCGTGGCATCGTCGAAGGCGGCGGGCATAAGCTGGGACGGTATTCTCTCCTGCGAGTTTCTGCCGGCCTATAAGCCAGAGAAGGCGGCCTACCTCGCCGCCCCGCGCCTGATTGGCTGCGCCCCGCACGAGACCATCATGGCTGCCTGCCACGCGGACCAGGACTTAGACCCCGCCATGCAAGCCGGCCTTGCCGCCGCCTATGTTGACCGACCGCTGGAGTACGGAAAACCGCGTGAGCCAGCTCTACCCGGCCGCCGCCAATACGTGGCAGAGGCGCTGGACTATGCCGATTTCGCCAAGCAACTGACCGATCCCGATTACCTGAAAAGTGCCTGAGCCATGCCCATAGATCTCTCGCCCGAAGCCATTCTGCCTGCGGATCACGGGCTGCTGGTCGGTCGTGTTTGGCGACCAGCCCCCATCGCCGGCCCCAGCGTCGTGCGGATTGATGGCAGCCGGGTCGTTGATATCACGGCGGCCTTTCCCACCATTGCCGACGTGCTCAACGCGCCGGATTATGCTGCTCGCGTGCGCAATGTGGCCGGACGAGACATCGGCGATCTTGCTGACATTCTGGCCGAGAGCGCGCCAGATCGGCGCCGCGGCGTGCATTTCCTAGCTCCCAGCGACTTGCAACCGACCAAGGCCGCCGGCGTCACCTTCGCCATCTCCATGCTGGAGCGGGTGATTGAGGAGCAGGCCAAGGGCGACCCGGCCCGCGCCTCGGCCTTGCGCCACACGATCCAGGACCAGATCGGCGCAGACCTCTCTGCCATCGTGCCGGGCTCAGCGCAGGCTGAGGCGCTGAAGGCCAAGCTGATCGAGATGGGAGCATGGTCTCAGTATTTGGAGGTCGGCATCGGGCCGATGGCTGAGATCTTCACCAAAGCTCCGCCGATGGCCGCGGTGGGCCTGGGCGCCATGGTCGGCCTGCATCCGGACTCAACCTGGAACAACCCGGAGCCGGAAATCGCCCTAGCTATCGCTGCTTCTGGCGAGGTGGTCGGCGCGACGCTCGGCAATGACGTGAACCT
>CALKDI010000313.1 GCA_938084065.1 uncultured Alphaproteobacteria bacterium | reverse complement strand
GAGCGCTCGCCATTCCTATGATCAACAGGCTGAGCGTCTCCACCCGGCTCTTGCTCAACGAGACAACCGAACTTAGTTTTTGACTGAGGGCGGCACATGCTTTTCTGAGCACAGGATCATCCCTTTCCCGAGGAAGAATCTGTCAGAAAACCATGATTTGCCGTCCTCAGCTACCGCTGTCGTGTAGTGTAGTGTGAGACAACCCCCATAGTTTCGTCTAAATTTATGATCTAAATCGAAAAAATGCGGGAAGCCGTCTGCTTCAACCGTTTTTGGTTCATAGAATTTAAGGAACGTCATCCGGCTTAGCGGGTGCGGCGTTGCTTTGGGAGTGCGTGAATGCGCTGGATGTTGGCCTTGTTATTCGTGTTAGCCGCGTGTTCGCAGCCTACGGAGCGGCTGTCGGCAAAAATGCCGGTACCGCAGGCTAAACCGGCAGCTGCGATGGCGAAGCCAAGCTGGGATATGCGTGTTCAGGGCCGCACGGTCAAAGTGCACGTCGTAACCCCCAAGTCCCCAGGTCCCTGGCCAACCGTCATGCTGTTGCACGGCGCCAGCGGGCTGGGCAGAGGCTATATGATCTGGCCAGTAGCTAAAGCGTTAGCCGACCGCGGCGTGGCTGCGGCTGTTGTTCAATATTTTGACGCGATGCCCAAACAGATCAGCCGTAAGGGTGCGGTGCGCTATTTTGAAAAACGCGAAGTCCAGCTGGATATGATGGTGGAGCAATTGCTGGCCCAGCCGCAGGTGCGTGGCCCTGCCATCGGGATTTACGGCTATTCGCTTGGCGGGTTCCATGGCTTGGCGCTGGCTGGGACAGACTCGCGCGTCGCCGCTGTCGTCTCACTGGGTGGTGGCCTGCCTCGACACGTCCCATCGTCCAACCTGCGACAGGCCTCGCCCGCACTGGTGGTGCATGGCAAGCGCGACCGGATTGTGCCTTTTTCCCGAGCGTCAGAGACCGTGACGGCCTGGAAACGTTATAAACGACCGATCCGCCTGATGGGCCTGTCCAGAACCGGGCACGTGCCACGCGGAGCGGATCGCGACCGGGTTATCAAGGCGTCAGCGGACTTTCTTGCGAAGGAATTGGTGCTGCAACTGGCGCTGTTACGGTAGCGCGGCGCCCGGTCTAAGAGATCGGGAGAAGCCGCATTGTCTCTATAAGCTTAGCTCGGCACCAGTCCGCCATCGATATTGTAGCACTGCGCTGAAATATTGCGCGCACCAGGCCCTGCCAGGAACACGGCCATGGCGGCAATATCAGCGGGCTCGTTGGCACGGCCAATGGGGATTGGTTTTTCAAACTTGGCCCGCATCTCAGCGACCGTGACGCCCTGCTCCGCTGCCCGAGTTGCGATCAATTCATCGGCAATAGAGGTAAAAGTAACGCCGGGGCAGATCGAGTTGACGTTGATGTCGTGCCGCCCTAATTGCTGCGCTGCGGTCTTGGTCAGAGCGATCACCGCGCCCTTGGTCGCCGCATAGGCGGCATTAGAGGTGTCTTTGAAGCCACGACCAGCAATGCTGGCAATGTTGATAATTCGCCCGCCATGGCCCTGGGCAATCATCTGCCGCGCCGCGGCTTGCAGGCAGAAAAACACGCCCTTCGCGTTGATCCGGTGCATCCGGTCCCAATCAGCCTCGGTCAGGTCCATGATATAGGCTGACCAGGTAACACCGGCGTTGTTGATGATGATGTCCAGCTGGCCGAATCGGGCAACGCATTGCTCCACCATCGCATTGATTGACGCGACATCGCCGCAATCCGCCTCAATCGCCATGCTTGGCACCTGAAAGGCCGCAGCCTTATCCGCAGTGGTTTTCGCGGTCGCGGGATTGATGTCGGCGCAGGCGACGGTGGCCCCAGCCTCGGCCAGAGCAACGGCGATAGCCTCGCCAATGCCGTTACCAGCGCCGGTGACGAGGGCGACTTTTCCTTGCAGGCTCATGATCTTGTCTCTCTGGTTTGGTCTTAGCGGGGGGCGCAGGCGCGGATGGCCTGCTCAAAGATGGCTGCGGAATCCGGCCCGCGCGCGAAGGGGCTGATAATGGGCTCGTCCAGGCCGGCTTCGCGATAGGCCTGTAGCTTGTCGCGGCATTCCTCAGGCGTGCCGGCGACGCTGGTGGCGTCCACCATAGCATCGGAGACTGCGGCAATTGCCGTCTTCTGGTCGCCACGCGCCCAGGCCTCGGCGATGCGGGCGCACTCGTCCGCAAAGCCATAGCTGGCCATCAGTTTGTTGTAGCGCGGGAAGAAGCCAGCATACATGGCCAGGCCGGGGCGGCAGCGATCCAATGCCTCCGCGCGGGTCGCCGCGACGGCAGTGGGCAGCAGCGAGGTGATTTGGATTCGCGAGCCATCTCGCCCGACGCCCCTGGCCGCCTCGTTCAATTGCTGGCGGATGGTCTTGGGTGTCGCGAGAGACGACCTTGTCAGAATAATGCCGTCGGCGATCTCGCCCGTAGCCTGCACCATCTTTGGGAACAGCCCTGCGGCATAGATCGGGATCTCGGCGCGTAGTGGCTGGAACCACAGGTCAAAGTTCTCAATCGTGACGGTCTGCCCTTGATACGAGACCCGTCCCTCGCGCAGCAGCGTGCGCACGATCTCCACCGTTTCACGCACTTTGGTGATGGGCTTGGAGTAGGCCACGCCGTGCTCTGGCTCTACCTGCACCTTGTGGCTGGAGCCAAGGCCCAGGATAAAGCGCCCACCGGAGAGCTGATCCACCGTTGCCGCAGCCATGGCGATGGTCGGGATGGTGCGCACGAACACGCTGGTGATGGCGGTGCCCAGTTGCATGGAGAACGTTGCCGTCGCCACCGCGCCCAGCACGGCGAACTGGTCGCCGCCATGCCCCTCCGCCACCCAGGCAGAGGTGTAGCCGAGGTCTTCAGCCAATCGCGCCAGCCGCACGACCTCACTGGCATTCGGGCCGCCGGAGACGGCAAAGCCTAGGGTTTGGGACATGGCAAGACGCTCCAACAGTGGTGATTGTCAACGGCCCGCATGCTGCGGCAATGCACGGAAAACGGCAAGAGTATCAGTAACAAACCCTAGCTTAGGCCGCCATTAGCCCGGCGTTGAGGCCCGCTAGCAGCGGTCGCACCAACTGCTTGAAGCGCCGCGCCTCCTCGTCATGCGGATAGCCGGAGAGGCAGAAGGAGTGGCAGCCTGCGTCGATGAATTCCTGCAATTGCGCCGCGCACTGCTCCGGGCTGCCAACCACGGCGATGCCCGCTCCGGCCCGCACCCGCGAAACACCGGTCCACAATGCCGGCCCGATCATTTCGCCCGAGTCAGCCAATTCCTGCACCCGTCGGTTGGCGGCGGAGTTGGCGGTGTCTTGCCGGATGCGATCGCGCGCCTTGTCGGACCCGCCGGCCACCAGCGCCCGCGCCGCCGCCCAGGCCTCTGCCTCGGTCTCGCGGCAGATGATTTGCAGGCGCATGCCAAAGCCGATGGCGTCGCGTCGTCCGTGCGCGTCGGCCAGATCGCGGATTTGCGCGATGTTCTGCGCAATCCGCTCCGGCGTGTCGCCCCAGAACAAATGCACGTCAGAGTGCCGGGCCGACAATGCTGCGGCCTCCGGCGATCCGCCGCCCAGATAGAAGTCGGGGTAGGGTTTTTGGTAGATGCCCGGCACGATTTTGGCGCCGTTCAGCGTGTGAAAGCGCCCGGCATGGTCCAGCGGCCCATCCGCCGTCCACAGCGCCTTCATGATCTGGACCTCTTCATCCATCAGCGCATAGCGGTCTTCCTTGGCATAGGTGATGCCGTCGCTGCGGATTTCGCCCTCGTTCTGCCCAGCGATCAAATTGACCGCGATCCGCCCGCCGGTGAGTTGGTCAAAGGTGGAGATCATCTTGGCCAGCAGCACCGGGTTGATATAGCCAGGCCGCGCCGCAATCAGCGGCTTAATCGTCCGCGTCTGGCCGACCAGATAGGCGGCTGTGATATAGGCCTCCCAACAGGTGGGCGTCACCGGGATCAGGATATAGTCAAACCCGGATTCCTCCGCTGCATGGATAATGCCTTGCAACATCTCCCGATCCGTATCGATCGCAGCGCCTGGGTCGCCGATTGCGGTGGTATCGCCATGGGTCGGCAGATACCAACCAAATTCCAATGATCGCATAGGGGCTTCTCCAGCAGGACAGACGGCGCGGGCGGCGTGCGCAAATAACTCTATCCACCCGGCCCCAGCAAAACCAGCCCCGTCGGCCCACTTCTGCTTCCCGGTTAAGCCGGGCCTCTATTCCTACTTCGCCGCAGCCTTAGCTGCTTTGTCGTCAATTGGCAGTCCTAGCTCCCGCCGAATCGACTGGTGGTAATGGATCATCGCTGGCTCATTCCGGCCGTAAATGACGTGGCTCTGTGCGCCTGAACTTGCGCCCATCTGCATGGTGCGGCCGGCGGGGAAGTCCTCTGTGGTGATGACCTTGATGGCCAGCGCCAAGTTGGCATCCCAGTGGCGCTTCTCATCCTCAGTTTCTGCGGTCTTGGGGATATAGAGCGAGGTTTCCATCACGGCTCTATCCGGTCGGCCATCGACCGGGAACATGCGATAGATCTCCATATGATCGCCCTGGGGAGAGAACACGGTGTTTGCCAACATCTGGGTGACGATTGTGGAATTCCACATCAGGTTCCACTCATCCTCTGGCTTGGTGCGTAGTCGGTCCAGCTTGGCACGGGGATAGGTGGTGCGGGAGTGCGGGCCGAAGGTCTCGAAATGGTTGATGTTCGGCTTCAGCACATTGCGCAGCGTCTCCGCATGCAGAAAGCCAAAGTGATAGCCCTCTAAAAACGTATCGACGAGCAGCTTGTAGTTCATCTCCTCATACTGCACGTGGCGGGCGTGGAAGTGGTAGGTGTCCAGCTTCCAAAACTTTAAATCCTCCTCCAGCCCGCACAGCCAGGGATCGATATCCAGATCGGCAGAGCCATCCGCCGCCGGCGTCGGCAATACCCAGACCATGCCGTGTTTCTCGGCCAGCGGCAGGGGCGTCAGACCGGGCCGTTGGTCCATCACGCCGGGAAAGGAGTCGGCATCTGGCACCGCCCTCAACGCGCCGTCATCGCCATACACCCAGGCATGGTAGGGGCAGCGGAACGAGCGGGCCTCACCGCAACCATCTACCACTTTGGCGCCGCGATGTCGGCAGACATTGAGGAAGGCGCGCAACTGGCCATCCCGTCCGCGCACAATCAGGATGGGCACGCCGGCAAAGTCATCGGTGCGATAGGCGCCATTTGCCGGCCAGTCGCACGACAGGCCCATGACCACCGGTCGCCCGCGGATCAGCAATTCTTCCTCGCGCCGGTGCCTCTCTGGGCAGGTATACGCCGTGACCTCATTCTCCCACGGTGCATCGGCCAGCGCGGTGGTGCCCGCCTCATCATACTGCAGTAGGGTCTTGAGGATGGAGAGTTCTTTGGCGCGATCCATGGCCGTTTTCCCGCAATGGCTTTAGGAGCAGGGACGGTATCACCGCCGCAGCGCCTCGACCAGGGGCTCGCCGCCACCCAGCCAAATCAGAAATAGGTGCCGCACAGCCGACTGACGGTTGCGCCTGTTCCCAACTTGAAGCGCGCAAGGCCAACACCGTGGTCGGTCGCAATGCCGCCTAGATCGAGCCAGCGAACGCCGGCTGCCTTTAGCCTTAGCATTGCTTGCCACATCAGCAAATTATGCGCGCCACCGCGCTTGCCCTGGGCATTCGACCAGCCGATGTGATAGGTGGCAGAGCGCCCGTGCCGCAGAAACAGCATGCCGGCGACGAGCTCCCGCTGCGCCTCCGCTTTCAGAATTAGCAGGCTGTCGGTGCCGGCGTGTTGCTGTAGCAGCGGCACCAAGGCTGGGGGCAGAGCCGCGTAACGCTTGCTGCGCTGCTGCCGGATCTCTGCGTCGAGGAGCCACTGATATTGTCGCGGATTCGGACTGACTGTAGCTGTGCGTAGCGTTCCCCGCTCAGCTGCCCGCAGGCGATTGCGCCATTTGCCATGCATTTGTGCCAGCAAATCCGCCTCATCGGCCAGCAAGTCGAGCGTCGCGGTGTAAAAGGGCGTCACCACACGATGCATGCGGTTTTCGCCTAGAGCGGCGGAGTCATCCGCCTCTGGCATCCAAAGGCCAAACCGCAGGGGTGGGCGAGTGATGCTGCGCCGGAGTTCGGCATAAGCTGCGGCTTTCTCCGCCTCGCTAACACCGGCCATCCAGACGGGCCCCCGCATTGCCAGCGCCATACGTGCCAGCCGCCACCAGCGGCGATACTGCAATTGCACGAGGCCGAGGCAGCGATCGCCGGCCCGCAGCGCGATCCGGTCTGCCCTACCGCCTAATTGCTGTGTCGCCGCGCCATAGGCCCAATGCTGCTGGTAGGCAGTCATATGAGGCGCTTGCGGCAGCAAAGCCTCCCACTCGCTCTGAGTTAGCAGGTTCCAGAGTAAATCAATTTTTGGTATCATATGCAGGTTATGACACAACCAAAATCATCCACGCAACTCGACTTTTCAGCGCCGCGCCTGACCCGCCGGGCGTATGGTCTGCTGCTGACCCGTGCCGTCCTGCCATTCCTGGCGGTTTTGAGCGTTGCCGATGCGCTGCTCTACCTGCTCTTCCGGTATGGGTTCGGGATGTGCTACGGGGTGTGGTGCTGGTTTTAAAGCGCCAAACACATTTTCAAATGCCAAGCCCAAGCGCACATACCGTCGAGGAAGTCCCATGAAAGCTGTTGTAGTCACCGATGCAGGCGTCCAGATCCAAGAGGCCGCCACGCCCACCCCTAAGCCAAACGAAGTGCTGGTGCGGGTGCGGGCCTGTGGCCTGAACCGTGCTGACTTGATGGTGGCGTCTGGCATGGCGCATGGCCGCGCCGGCGGTGCCGGAACGATAGTCGGCCTGGAATTCGTCGGTGAGGTGGTCGAATGCGGGGCGGAAGCCGCCGCGAACGGCCTGAAACCGGGCGACCGCGTCATGTGCGGCGGAGCGCAGGGCTGGGCCGAGTATGCGGTTGCTGATTGGGGCCGGGCGATCAAAATTCCGGATGCAAACGTTTCCTGGAACGAGGCCGCAACGCTGCCAACCGCGCTCAACACCATGCACAATGCCGTGGTCACCGCCGGGCGGATGCAAGCGGGTGAGGCCGTGCTGATTCAGGGCGCATCCTCCGGCGTCGGCCTCATGGCACAGCAGATCGCCAAGCACAAAGGCGCTGGCCTAGTCATCGGAACCTCCACCAATGCGGAGCGCCGGGCCAAACTTACCGATTTTGGCGCCGACCTGGCGCTCGACAGCCGCGACCCGACCTGGGCCGATCAGGTGCTGGAGGCGACCAAGGGTGAGGGCGTCGATCTGATCGTCGACAATGTCTCCGGCTACACGGTCAACGACTCGTTACGCTGCACCAAGGTTCTGGGCCGGATTGTCAACGTGGGCCGTCTGGGTGGTTTCCAGGGCGAGTTCAACTTCGACCTGCACGCCGCCCGCCGCATCGACTATATCGGCGTGACCTTCCGCACTCGCTCGGTCGGTGAGGTGCGCGAGATCGCCCGCCTGATGCAGGCCGACCTGGGCGAGGCGGTCGCGGCCGGCAAATTGCGCGTGCCGATCGATAGCGTCTATCCGTTTGAGCAGGTGTCTGACGCCCTCGCCCACATGAAAACCAACCAGCATTTCGGTAAGATCGTGCTGGAGGGCGCATAAGACTGTTGGCAGATAAGGCGGGGAACGGGTTTCTTCTGGCGGGTGCTGTGGCTATCGTAACGGTCCAACCTCGCGCTTGTCAGGAAACCCGCTTATGCAACGCCTGCTCATCGCCAATCGCGGCGAGATCGCCATTCGTATCGCGCAGAGTGCCGCCGACCTCGGTATTGAGACTGTCGCGGTCTACAGTGAGGATGACAGCCAGAGCCTTCACACTCGTGCAATGGATCACGCCCAGGCATTGCAAGGCAGCGGTCCCGCCGCCTATCTGGATATTACAGGTATTATGCAGGCGGCCAAAGATGCCGGCGCTGATTCAGTGCACCCTGGCTATGGCTTCTTGGCTGAGAACGGCGACTTTGCCCGCGCTTGTGCAGAGGCCGGCCTGACCTTCGTCGGCCCCTCGCCGGAAAGCCTGGACCTGTTCGGCGACAAGGTGGAGGCGCGGCGGCTGGCGGCGGCGCATGATGTGCCTTTGCTGCCAGGCACGGATGGGCCAACATTGTTGGACGTGGCCCAGGCTTTTTTCTCTGGCTTGGAGGCGGGAACGTCCGTCATGCTCAAGGCCGTGGCCGGCGGCGGCGGCCGCGGCATGCGGGTGGTGCACAACGAGGGCGATCTGGCCGAGGCGTTCGAGCGCAGCCAGTCGGAGGCTCGCACCGCCTTTGGCCGCTCCGACGTGTTCATCGAGCAATACCTGCCGCATGCCCGTCATATCGAAGTGCAGGTTTTGGGTGATGGCACCGGTGCTGTCATCGCGCTGGGCGAGCGTGACTGTTCGATCCAGCGCCAGCACCAGAAAATTGTCGAGATCGCGCCGGCGCCCAATCTACACCCAGCCGTTCAGGCTCGCCTGCACAAGGCGGCCTGCGATCTGGCGGCTGCGATGCAGTATAAAAGCCTGGGCACGTTCGAATTCCTTGTGGATGGCGATGACCAAGGCGCGGAAACCACAATCGCCTTCCTGGAATGCAACCCCCGCCTGCAGGTGGAGCATACGGTGACGGAGGCGGTGACCGGCCTGGACCTGGTTCAGATGCAATTTCAGGTCGCGACCGGCAAAACGCTTGCCGCTGTGCTGCCGGGCAAGACTGAAGCGCCAGCGCCGCAGGGCTACGCTGTGCAGGCGCGGGTTAATATGGAGGTGATGCAGCCGGATGGCTCGGCCAGGCCGGCAGGTGGCACGCTCTCGGCCTTTGATCCGCCGTCGGGCCCCGGCGTTCGCGTCGATCACTATGGCTATAGCGGCTATCGTACCAACCCGCGCTTTGACTCGCTTTTGGCCAAGGTGATCGTGCACTCGCCCGCCGGCGATCTGGCCGATGCCCTGCGCCGGACTGAGCGTGCGCTGCGCCGGTTCCGTATCAGCGGCGTGGCCACCAACCTGCCCGTGCTGCAATGCATTGTGGCGCACGAACAGGTGCGGGCCGGTGCCGTCTACACCCGCTTTATCGAGGAAAATATTGACGACCTACTGCGGGCGCCGGCGGCAGACCCGCTGCACTTCACCGCCACGGCAACCAAGCTAGAGGCCAAACGGGCGGGCGCTCAGGTCGATCCGAACGACCCGCTGGCCGTTCTGGTACTGGGTCGTGAGCAGAACCCGAACGCGCAGCCGGGCGGGGATGCCAGCGAAGTTTCAGCCTCAGATACTGATGGGCCCGAGGGCGCCGAGCCTGTGCACGCGCCGATGCAAGGCACCATCGTCTCGCTCGCCAAGCAGGAGGGCGAGACGGTCATCGCTGGCGAGCAGCTCCTGATCATGGAAGCCATGAAGATGGAGCATGTGATAGCCGCGCCGACCAGCGGCATCGTGCGCCAGATCGCTGTCGAGCCCGGCGAGACCGTGTTCGAGGACGCGGCGCTCGCGTTCATCGAGCCAGGCGACGTGGATGCGGGCGAGGCGGCCGCGGAAGAAGACATCGACCTGGATTATATCCGCCCTGAC
>CALKDI010000312.1 GCA_938084065.1 uncultured Alphaproteobacteria bacterium | reverse complement strand
GCAAGCAGCACGCAGTGCCACGGCAGGCAAAGTGATCGCCGTGGTACAGCCGCACCGCTATTCCCGCCTCGCCGATTTGTTTGAGGATTTTTGCACCTGCTTCAACGATGCAGAGTACGTGCTGGTCGCGCCGGTATACGCGGCGGGCGAAGAACCACGCGAAGGCATCAGCCATGAAACCCTGGTCGCTGGCCTGCGGGCGCATGGTCATCGCGGCGGGGCCGTGTTGGCTGGGCCGGACCTATTGGCGGAACGGGTTGTAGCGCTGGCCGAACCCGGTGACATGGTCATCTGTCTTGGCGCCGGGAATATCACCCGTTGGGCAGCCACCTTGCCCACCGAAATGCAGGCTCTGCTCGATGCGAGAGGCGCCGCCTAATCATGTTGCTGGATCGTCTCCCTCCTGTTCGTGGCCGCATACGGGCCAATGCGCCGCTGGCACCATCGACTTGGTTCAAAGTCGGCGGCATTGCGGATGTGTTGTTCCGGCCACAGGATGCGGATGATCTGCGCGCCTTCATGCGCGACCGTCCACAAGATGTGCCAGTGACCGTACTGGGAGTAGCCTCCAATACCCTGATCCGAGATGGCGGCGTGCGCGGCGTCGTCGTGCGGCTAGGCCGCGGGTTTACAGCAATCACTGCCGATAACGAAGACGGTTTGATCGCAGGCGCGGGGGCGCTTTGTGCCAACGTTGCGCAACAGGCGATGGTCGGCGCGTTAGGCGGTTTGGCCTTCCTGTCTGGCATTCCCGGCGCAGTCGGCGGTGCGTTGCGGATGAATGCTGGCGCTTATGGTGGTGAAACCCGGCGGATGTTGGAATGGGCTGAGGCGTTGGACAGTAATGGCGGCCTGCATCGGCTGACACCGCGTGATCTGGGCTATGCCTATCGCCATTCCGACCTGCCAGAGGGGTGGATTTTTACCCGCGCCCGCTTCCGCGGCATTCCAGGGGCTCAAGGCATCGCAGGCGAGATGACCAAAATCGCTCAGGCTCGCGCGGCAAGCCAACCTATCGGCTCTGCCACCGGCGGCAGCACGTTCCGCAATCCGCCGGGACACAAGGCTTGGCAATTGATTGAGGCTGTTGGCGGTCGCGGCCTGCGCATCGGCGGCGCCCAGATGAGCGAGAAGCATTGCAACTTTATGATCAACACCGGCGACGCGTCCGCAGCTGACCTGGAAACGCTCGGCGAAACGGTGCGGACCCGGGTGCTGGAAGCCAGCGGTATCGCTCTGCAGTGGGAGATCAAGCGGATCGGCGAACCTGCCAACGAAGACAATAGGGAGGCCTCGGCATGACCCAACGCTTCCAACATATCGCGGTTTTGATGGGTGGAACGTCGGCGGAACGCGAGGTCTCGCTGTCCAGCGGACGCGAGTGCGCTAAGGCTCTGCGCGAACGCTATCGGGTGACGGAGATCGACTATTCCGGCGACGTTGCCGCGCTGGTTGGCGTGCTAACTGGGCCCGATGCGCCGGAAGCCGTGTTCAATGCCATGCATGGACGTCATGGCGAAGACGGCACTGTGCAAGGGCTACTGGACCTGCTGCACCTGCCCTACTCCCATTCCGGCGTGCGCGCCTCAGCCACCGCAATTGATAAGGCCGCGACCCGGAAATTGTTTGAGCTGATCGGGCTCAGAATTCCGATCGGTCGCGTAGTGACCGTCGCGAAGGCAATGACCGCCCTCCCCGCTCCCTTTGTGGTCAAGCCTGTGGCCGAGGGCTCCAGCGTCGGCGTGCATATCGTGCGCGAGGGCGATAACCGGGCGTTGCCGACGGATTGGTCGTTTGGCCAGGAGGTGTTGGTTGAGGCCTACATTCCCGGCCGGGAGCTGACCTGTGCTGTGATTGAAACGGCGGACGGTACGCCGCAAGCCTATCCATCGCTGGAAATTCGACCGCGCGATGCCTTCTACACCTATGACAGCAAATATGCCGATGGTGGCAGCGAGCACCTGGTCCCCGCACCGATACCCGCGGTAATCGCGCGGGAGATTCAGACCGCAGCGCTAGTCGCTCATCGGGCGCTGGGCTGTCGCGGCGTTTCCCGGTCCGACTTCCGCTATGACGACGCGGTACAACCAGGCGCGCCCGCGGGCAGGCTGTACATCCTGGAGACCAATACCCAGCCCGGCATGACACCAACATCGCTGGTGCCAGAGATTGCGGCTAGTGCCGGCATCGCTTTTCCAGCATTGGTGGCCGGATTGATGGAGGGTGCCCGATGCGACGGTTGATGCAGTATGTGCGTGGGCGTACAGACGGGCCACGGCGGCGTCGGGCACTGCCGCGCTGGATGCGCAAGGGCCTGCTTGCCCTAACAATTCTGGCAATGGTTGCAGGGTATTTTGTGACTGTCGCGCAAGTCTCGCGCAACGGCTGGATTGATGCCCAACTTCAGCTGGGCCGCGAATGGCTCAGTGGGCGTGTCGCGAACGCAGGGTTCCAGTTAAAATCCGTCGTAGCGTTTGGCGCATCACAGACCGAGGCTGACGTACTGCGAGCCGCGCTGGCGGTAGAGCCGGGGGCGCCATTACTAGACCTCGATCTGCAGGCGCTGCGCCATCGCGTAGAAGCGCTGCCGTGGGTCCGGGTTGCATCGGTCGAGCGCACGCTGCCAGATCGGCTGATTGTGCGTGTGATCGAGCGGGAACCAGCGGCTTTGCTGCAGCAGAACGGCCAGTTGGCATTGATCGATACCACAGGCACGCCAATCCCCAACACGCCGCTCTCCCCATTCATCGACCTTCCCGCCGTCACCGGTGCGGGTGCAGCGACGGCAACCCCCGCGCTGCTGGATCTGCTGCAAGAGGCGCCTGCCCTGGCAGCACGTGTTACAGCCGCCACCCGGCTGGGCGAACGTCGGTGGGATGTTCGCATCGACGACCGCGTATGGGTTCGACTGCCCGAGCAACAGCCGCTGGATGCTTGGCTGCGCCTCGCAGAGTTAGAGACAAAGCACGGAATGTTGCGCCGCAACTTGTTGGCGGCGGATATCCGCAACCCGCAGCAATGGGTGTTTCGCCTTCCAGCCGGCATGCGTCTGCGTATGGCCATTGAAAACAACGGTTCGTAGGAAGTCCAAACACCCAATGGCGGTCTCCTACCCACTCGGTCCAATAGCGGCGCTGGACATTGGCACAGCCAAGATGAGTTGTGTCATCGCCCGCGCCGATGCCAATGGACAAGTCCGCGTGCTGGCCTCCGCATCCCGAGCCAGTCAGGGGATGCGCAATGGCGCTATCATTGATATCGACGCGGCTGGCCATTGTGCAGGTGCTGTCGTGGAGAAAGCCGAAGCGGAAGCGCGCGAGTCGGTTGA
>CALKDI010000311.1 GCA_938084065.1 uncultured Alphaproteobacteria bacterium | reverse complement strand
GTTCGGGGGCGGGTGTTGTTTCAGTCATTTTGCGCTATCTGATATGCGAATTTCATCCAAACGCCGCAATAGCGTCACCAATGTGGTATGCAATTCGGTCACCTCGACTTGAGATAAGCCGGTGGTCAATTCATCGCGTAGGCCGACCGCCAATGTGTCGGCCGTCCCGTGGGCGTCTCTGCCGTTTGGGGTGATGCGGACATGCTTAACCCGGCGATCATCCGGCGCGTCACGACGTTCCACCAGGCCGGCTGCTTCCAATTGATCCAGTTGCCGTACCAGCGTTGGTCCGGCGATGCCGGCACGCTCCGCCAAATCGTTCTGGGCTAACGGGCCAGAGGCTTCCGACAACAGGGTCAAAAGCACAAACCGTGCCTGACTCAGGCCGCAGGGCTGTAGGCGGCGATCCAACTCACCACGCCAAAGTCTTGCTACGACTGCAATTTGTCTGCCTATTGTATATTGCTGCATCCCCTATTTAATAGCGTACTAATCAATAGTAGGTCAAGTAATTCCCTATCAGACTGCCGCGGAAAGCGGTGTTCAGATGTTGCTGGCGAAGCCACCATCGATGGTGAGGGTCTCACCTGTGATGAAGCTGGCCTGATTGGATGCCAGGAACAAGGTCGCGCCGGCGATGTCCTCCGGTTGACCCCAACGGGCCATGGGTGTGCGTTGCAGGATGCCCTCATTCACGGCACCGCTTTGCGAGACCTTGGTCATCTCGGTCGCAATAAAGCCCGGTGCGATGGCGTTGACGCGGATGCCATCTCGCGCCCAAGCAACGGCCAATGTCTTGGTCAATTGCACAATAGCCGCTTTAGATGCGCCATAAGCAGGGTTGCCGCGGCTGCCGAAAAACGCGGTGACCGACGTCAGGTTGAGAATGCTGCCGGCACCGCTCGCGGCAAGTTTTGGGCGGAGCAGGCCGGACAGCGTCATCAGGCTGGTGAGGTTGACGTCCATCACACGCTGAAACGATGCGCGCTCATACTCCTGGCGCCTGTAGAGGACCATGCCGGCGTTGTTGACCAGAATGTCCAGCGATGGAATGGCGTCTGCCAGTGCCTGCAGCTGGGCCTCCTCGCCAACATCAGCCTGATGGAAGGTCATGCCCTCCAGGTCGGTATCGTAGGCGCTGTGGTCGCGGGTGCCGGTGGCGTGCACCGCCGCGCCGGCATCGCGGAAAGCGCAGGCGATGGCGTTGCCGATTCCGGCAGATGCGCCGGTGACGAGGACGGTCTTCCCCGAGTAGTCGAAGCGAAGCAAAGTCGCAGGCTCCTGATCGTTACGAAGGCTTGCAAGGGCTTGCAAGGCGCGCATGCTTGGCTTCTGATGCGGTCGCGTCAACCTCTTCATAACAAAGTAAGGACTTATCACATGGATACCTCGAAATTTGACAACACCGATCGCTTCAAAGCCGGCCTGCAGGTTCGCCGCGAAGTGCTGGGCGATGAGTATGTTGGAGCCTCCGTGGCCCGCGCAGGCGAGGATGATTTCACCCGCAAGCTGCAGCAGTTTGTGACCGAATTTGCCTGGGGCACGGTCTGGAACAGCGACGGCTTGGACCGCAAGACTCGCTCCACCATCAATCTGGCGCTGTTGGCCGCCCTCGGCCGTCCGGCTGAGCTGAAGCTGCACACGCGCGGCGCGATTACCAACGGCATGACCAAAGACGAAATCGCCGAAGTGTTTCTGCAGGTCGCCGTCTATGCCGGCGCTCCCGCCGCCGTTGAGGCCTTCCGCGAGGCCAAGGCTGTATTCGACGAGATGGGCATTTAGCGCCCAAAAATCGTATACACCTGCCGCAAAGGTGAACCAGTCGTTAACCAATTTGCGGCGAAGCTGATCCGGCGCTGTCTCTTTTCGGAGGCAGTGCCGATCTGTGTTGGAAGCAATGATTGCCGCGGGAGGCAGAAGGGCATTGGCCCAAGATAGAACGCCATCCACGTGGATATGGCCGGCGGCAGCTGTAGCGATTTGCGCCCTGTTGACCGCGGTTATGCGCGTCAGTTTTGACAGCTTTGCGGTGTTTCTGCTGCCCTTGGCGGACGATTTCGGCTGGGATCGGGCGGAGACCGCTGGCATCTATGGCTGCATGATGCTGTTCTTCGGCATTGGCTGCCCGATCGCGGGCCGGATGATGGACCGGTTCGGGCCGCGCTGGACCTATGTGATAGGCGCAATGATCATCGCTGCTGCGTTCCAGTGGACTGCAACGGCAGATGCGCTGTGGCAATTCTATTTGAGTGTTGGCGTCGCCGTCGGGCTTGGCGGCGCATTGATCGGGGTCGTCAGTCACGCGACTTTGTTGGCCCGCTGGTTCCGCGCCAACCTAACCATCGCCATCGCCACAGCTGCCGCGGCATCCGGTGTTGGCATGCTGGTATTCGCGCCGTTACTGCAATTGCTGATCCAAGGGGAAGGCTGGCGGGCGGCTTACGCGGCACTCAGCCTGACCTCCGCCATTTTGGCTGCAGTGCTGCTGGTACTGCCCTGGCGCCGGCTGAGTGGACCAGTGGCACCATTAGAGGTGAAATCGGCGTCGAGGGTCGTGCCTCGCCCTTCTGCGGATACAGCCATTTCCCCGTACCGGCATATTGGCTTCTGGGCGCTGTTCGGCATTCAGTTTCTAACTGCATTTGGCATGTTCGCCCTGAACCCGCAGATTGTCGCGTTTCTGATTGAGCAAGGCTTTAAGCCCCTGGCGGCGGCCGGTGCATTTGGCGCTACCGGGCTGGCAGGCACCATTGGATTGATCGTGTTTGCGTGGTTGGCGGATCGCCGGGGCCGAGGCCTGGCCATGACCATCAGCTATTCCATGACCATGATTGGCTTTAGCCTGCTGCTGGCAATCATGGCTTTGCCGGTGTGGTGGCTGGTTGGAATGTTTGTCGTCATCTACGGGCCGACGTTTGGCTCGCGCGGTCCCATCGTCAATGCACTGGTGCCGCGGTTGTTTGGCAGAGGCCCAGGGCTGGGCTTGATCATGGGATCGGTCCATCTGGGCATGGGTGCCGGCGCTGCACTTGGCGCGACCTTGGGCGGTTATTTGCACGACGTCAGCGGCTATGAGACCGTGATCGTCGTGGCCATTGCCGCCAATGCTGCAGCGCTCGCCTTGTATTGGTCGGTCGGCGCTATCCGCCGCGCATGACGTGCTCTCTGGCATAGGCGCGTGACGCGCCCGGTGGCATAGGCTAGAACGGGCGCCATGACTGATACAGCCGTTCTCTCCATCCTGGATGACCTCGTCGCCAAGGCGCGTGCCGCCGGTGTTGACGCCGCCGATGCTGTCGCTGTGCGCGGCGATAGCCTATCCATCGCCTGGCGCCATGGCGCGCTGGAACACGTGGAACGCAGCGAGGGCGAGGATATCGGCCTGCGCGTGCTGATTGGCCAGCGACAAGCCGGCGCAGCCAGCGCCGACCGCTCTCCCGCCGCATTGCAGGCGCTGGTGGAGCGTGTGATCGCCATGGCCAAGGTCGCGCCAGAGGATTCAACCGCCGGGCTGGCCGATCCAGCGCAGTTGGCGAAAGCCTGGCCCGACCTCGACCTGTTCGATCCTTCTGAACCATCAGTCGATGAATTGCGCGATCTTGCCAGAGAGGCTGAAGACGCCATGCTGGCGGTCGAAGGCGTTTCCACCAATAGTGAGGGCGCAGAGGCTAGCTGGGGTCGTTCGGCTTTGGCTGTGGTCGCCAGCAATGGCTTCGCCGCACAATACCAGCGCACGGGCTCATCCCTGACCGCCGTCGCCCTCGCCGGTGAGGGCACAGGGATGGAGCGGCAATATGATGGCCACCGTGCTGTACATCGCGCCGACCTTGAGGCCGCTGATCTGATCGGCCGCCGCGCAGGTGAGCGGGCAGTCAAGGCGCTGGGTGCCCGCAAGCCCAAGAGCCAGGCCGTTCCTATCGTCTTCGACCGCCGCATATCCAGTGGCATGCTGATGACGCTCGTCAGCGCGATCAACGGTCAGTCTATTGCGCGCGGCACCAGTTTCCTGAAAGACGCCATGGGCGAGTCCGTCTTTGCCCCAGGCGTGCGCGTGATCGATGACCCGCGACGACTGAGAGGCTTGTCGTCGGCACCATTCGATGGGGAGGGGTTGCCGGCGGAGCCGTTGACCTTGATCGACGACGGCGTGCTGCAATGCTGGCTGCTTAACCTGGCGACTGCCCGGCAGTTGGGCCTGCAGAGCAATGGCCGCGGCACCCGCAGCGTCGGTGCCTCGCCCGGCGTTGGCTCGACCAATCTGTATATGGAAGCCGGCGATATTTCACCTGAGGCGATGATCGGCGAGATCGAGAATGGCCTGTACGTGACCCAGCTCATCGGCCAGGGCGTTAATATCGTGACCGGCAGCTATTCGCGCGGTTGCACCGGCTTCTGGATTGAGAATGGCGAGATCGCCTACCCGGTCAGCGAGATGACCATCGCCGGCAGCCTGCGCGACATGTTTGGCAGTGTGCGGCCCGCCAGCGACCTGGAGTTCCGCGCTGGCGTTAACGCACCGACGCTGCGGATCGATGGCATGACCGTTGCGGGAGCCTGAGGCCCGGTGAAACGTTTCCTGTCGAGTGGTTTTGTCCAGGCAGCATTGCCGTCTGTTGCAGCAGGCTATCTCAAAACTGCGCGGGCCTGCATGCGCATGGTGCGGGATGACTCGGCTAAGGGTGAGGAGATCCTGGCGCGCGGTCGGCCCGTTGTCGCCTGTTTCTGGCATGGTCGGTTATTGCCTGTGGCACTGAGCTGGCGCGGCGCCGGTGCTGATATTCTGATTTCGCAATCACGCGATGGCCAGTTGATTGCGAACACGGCGCGCAAGCTGGGGCATGGTGTGATCGTTGGCTCCACTGCCCGTGGCGCGCGGGACCGGCGCAGCGTTCAGGCGGGACGCGAGGTCATCTCGCAACTGCACGCCGGGCGCTATGTGGGCATCACACCGGATGGCCCGCGTGGACCGCGCATGCGCGCCAGCGAAGGCGCAATCCGGCTGGCGCAAATGGGTGAGGTAGATTTGGTGCCGGTCACGGCGGCGCTCTGGCCCGCTATTCGGGCGGGGTCGTGGGATCGGATGATCGTGCCGCTGCCGATTCCGTTCGCCAAGGCCGCGTTCCTGATCGGCGACCCGATTGCGATCCCCCGCGCGGCCAAGTCAGCAGAGCGTGAGGCCTTGCGCCTGCTGCTCGAAACCGAAATGAACCGGTTGACGGCGGAGGCGGATGCGCTGGTTGGCGCCACCCCTGTCCAACCTGCGCCGCCAGCGGCGTGAGACTAGGGGAGGCTTGAAGACCGGTGCTGCTATCCGCCTATCGCCTCGCCACCTGGCTCGCCGGGCCATTGATCGGACTGTACCTGCAGCGCCGCAAAGCCAAAGGCCGCGAAGACCCGGTGCGTCTGCCAGAGCGACTAGGCCACGCCGGTCACCCTCGACCGGAGGGCAAGCTGGTGTGGTGCCATGCGGCGAGCGTTGGGGAGGCAGTCTCGGTGTTGCCGCTGCTGGAGCGCTTTGACCTGGAACATGACGGCTGGCACGTGTTGCTGACCACTGGGACCGTGACCTCCGCCAAATTGGTTGAGGAGCGGGCGCAGGCAGGGCTGATTCATCAATTTGTGCCGGTTGATAGGCCGGGCGCGGTCGACCGTTTTCTGGACCATTGGCAACCGGATCTGGCCATTTGGGTCGAGTCGGAATTGTGGCCGAACCTGATCCGCCAAACCAAGGCTCGCGGCATTCCCATGGCCTTGCTGAACGGGCGCATGTCCGCGAAATCCGCCAATGGCTGGCGGCGTTGGCCGCGGACGATCCAGGCGCTATTGGGCGCGTTCGATCTGATCCTGCCGCAAACGACAGAGGACGCCGCGCGGTTCATGCGCCTTGGCGCATTGCATGTGGAGGTGCGCGGCAATCTCAAGGGCGCGGCTCCGCCTTTGCCCTATGATGCCGGCGAATTGCGGCAGTTGCAGGCCATCGTTGGCAGCCGACCCTGCTGGGTCGCCGCCAGCGTGCATCCGGGAGAGGATGAGGTGGTCGCTGCTGTCCATGAATTGCTGATCAGCGAAATTCCCGACCTCCTCACCATCATCGTGCCGCGCCACCCGCACCGTGGCCAAGTGTGGGCGGAAACAACGCTAACGCACCTGAATCCGCAATTGCGCAGCCGTGGCGACTGGCCGGATGGTCAGATCTATATCGCTGACACGCTGGGTGAACTCGGCCTGTTCTATCGGCTGGCATCGGTGACGTTTGTTGGCGGCTCACTGGTGGAGATCGGTGGGCACAATCCGCTGGAGCCGGCGCGACTCGGTGCTGCCATCCTGCTTGGGCCCTATATCTTCAACTTCGCTGAGGTTTGCCAAACGCTGCGCGCTGCCGGCGGCGCCTATCATGTGCAGGACGCCGAATCGCTGGCAAAGGCGGTTTGGGCACTGCTCGATGATCCACCATTGCGGGCACAGATGATCGATGCGGCGGCTCGCGTCGCAGTTTCAGAAACCCAGGTGCTGGATCAGGTGCTAGCCGCACTGGAACCGCTGATTGCCGATGCCGAAATGTTTAAGCCTGAGGGCATATCCGGCCATGCAAGCCCCTGAGTTTTGGAGCCATAGCGGGTTGGTGGCGCATGGGCTCGCGCCGGCCGGTTGGCTGTATGCTGCCGGCGGTTGGCTGCGGCAGCAGCTAGCGCGCCCGGCAGAGGTGTCCGTCCCCGTTATTTGCGTGGGCAATCTGGTTGCCGGTGGGGCAGGCAAAACGCCAACCGTGGAAGCCTTAGCGGCGATGCTGCACGAGCGTCAGTCGCATGCTCTCACCCGGGGTTACGGCGGACAATTGCAAGGTCCGGTTCAGGTCGATCCTACCAAACACAGCGTTGCCGATGTGGGCGACGAGCCGTTGTTGCTGGCGCGGCACCTGCCGACCTGGGTGGCCCGTGATCGGGTGGCTGGTGCCAAAGCAGCCGCCGCGGCAGGCGCGGGTCTGATCCTGATGGATGATGGCTTCCAGAACCCAGCGTTGATCAAGTCGATCTCGCTGCTGGTCATCGATGCAGGCCAGGGCATCGGCAACGGTTTTTGCATCCCCGCCGGCCCGTTGCGCGAGCCAGTTAGCCGTGGCCTTAGCCGCACCGACGCCGTGATCTTGATCGGCCAGGGCGGGTTGCCGTTCGCCTGGTCCGGCCCAGTCTTCCGAGCCAGCGTTCAGCCACAATCGCCGGGGAGCGAATGGCGTGGTCGCCGGGTGGCGGCCTTCGCGGGCATTGGTCGCCCCGCGAAATTCTTTGCAACGCTGGACGCATTGGGCGCTGATGTGTACGCCCGTCATGCCTTCCCCGACCACCATCCCTATACCTTGCCGGAGCTAGAGCGCATGGCGCGCGACCTGCCCTCAGACGTCACGCTGATCACCACAGAGAAAGACCACATCCGCCTGCCGCCTGTATGGCAAAGCCGGGTCGCGGCGCTGCCAGTGGCTTTGCGGTTTGATGAACCTGCAGCGGTGGCTGCCTGGTTGCAGCAGCGATTGGAACTCGGCGCATGAAGCGAACGCCACTACAACGCTGGCTGATCGACCCGCTAGAATATGCTCTGGCGCGGCTGCTGTTCGGCCTGGTCGGCCTGTTGTCGCCGGAGCAGGCCTCGAACCTGGGTGGCTGGATTGGCCGGACCCTGGGGCCACGCCTGCCGCCCTCGAACCGGGCGCGCCGCAATCTGGCGCTGGTGATGCCGGAGTTAACTTCGGCAGAGCATGAGGCGATCATCCTGGCCATGTGGGACAATCTCGGCCGAATTTTCGGAGAGATGCCGCATCTGGCCGCGATCACCGAACATGTCGAGATTGCGCCGGAACAGCTGGACGAGCTGCGCGAAGCCAAAGCCGGTGACCGGCCAATGATCTTTGTCGGCGCCCATTTTTCGAATTTTGAGGTGTTTGGCAGGGCCGCCGCGAAATACGGCTATCCGCTTGCCTTAATCTATCGGCGCGCCAACAATCCGCTGGTCGATGCCTTCTATCACACGCTGCGCGGCAGCGATTTGATGCTGTTGCCAAAAGGCCTGGAGGGCTTTCGCGAGGTGCGCAAGGTCATGGCCAGCGGCGGTAATCTGGGCATTCTGATCGACCAGAAGCTGAACGAGGGCGTTTCCGTTCCATTTTTTAACCGCCCGGCCATGACAACCGCTGCACCGGCGCAAATGGCCATGCGGTTTCGCGCGCCGATCATCATCGGACACACCGAACGCCTTGGCCCTGCCCGCTATCGCCTGCATGCCAGCGTCGTGCCGCCGGTTGAGCCTGCCGACGCCTCCACCAAAGGACGGCGCGCGGCGGAGTTGGCAACGACCATCCAGCTGAACCAGCTGATCGAACAGCAAATCCGCCGCAAGCCCGGCAACTGGTTCTGGTTGCACCGCCGCTGGCCGGACTCCAAAGGCCCCTGGCCCGATCCGACACTGAAGCGCTAATCCTGAAGCGAGCTACCGATGCGGGTCGATCAGCACCTTGATCTCCGCAGGGTGATTGGCGAGCCGGTCGAAGGCGTTGCCGGTCTCCGCCAATGGCAGGTGGCTGGTGATCAGGCGACGCACACGGTCCGGGTCTGCCGCTATGGCCTCCAGCGACTGCCGGAACTCTTCCGGGCGGTAGGCGAAGCTGAATTCCAATGTCAGTTCGGTGACAATGGCCTCGCGTGGCGTCAGCTTATCCTCATGCGCACATACGCCGACCGTGATGACGTGGCTATGCTGCGGCGCGCTCTTGACGATCTGGTCCAGCAGCCCAGGCACGCCAACGCAATCGAAGATGTTGGCACCCGGCGGCAGGCCGCGGAACTCCGGCTCCAGCAATGGCGATGAAGGGAGAGGGGAGAAGCTCAGGTCCTGCCAGTGGCTAAAAGGCGACGTCAGCGCCGGGTCCAGCACGATATCGGCCCCCAGCGCCTCTGCCGCCGCGCGGCGTTCAGCTGAGAAATCCGCCGCTAGGATGGGCCCACGGCCCTGGCGCAACAATGCGAAGATCACGGCCAGTCCAACCGGTCCGCAGCCAATCACTAGATTGGGCCCGCGATTCCGGGCGGCAAGATTGGCGGCATGCAAGCCGACGGCGAGAGGTTCCGCCAGGGCGGCCAGATCGCTGGGCACTGCATCGGGAATAGCGAAGGCACGGCTGGCGTCGACCACGCTCAGCGTTGCCAAGCCGCCGGAATAGTCCGGTGACAGACCGATAACCTCAAACCCGTTCGGCGCGTGCGGGCTGTGAGTGAAGGGCAGGGGTGCCAGCCGGTCGCCGGGTTTGAAACCCGTATCCGTGCCCGGTCCAGCCTCCAGGAAGCGAGCGGAAAACTCATGCCCCGGTACGATGCGCGGCAGGCTCTGGCGTTGCTCCGGCGGCAGGCCAGCCTCTGCCATCACCGCCCGCTCACGATAATGCAGGTCGGAGCCACAAATGCCGGTGGCGATAGGCTCCACCAGCAACCAGCCGGCGGTCGGCGTTGGGTCGGGCAGGCTTTGCACGGTGATCGTGCTGCCCTGAAGGACGGCGGCGCGCATGGCTTTGGTCTTTCCTTTGTGTGCTGGCTCTTGTGTGTTGGCTCTACCGCCGCGCCACCTGATACCCGACGCTCTCCCGGTCCCAGGTCTTCCCGGTCACGCCAGCGTCGCGCAGGTCGCCTTTGCGGAGTTTGCCGCTGGCTGTCTTGTCCAACTCGCCGATGAATTCGACGAAGCGGGGCACGGCAAAGCGCGGCATGCGGTCTGCGCAATAGTCGAGCAGAGCCACATAGTCCACGCGCGGCTGGCCGGCTGCCGGCACGATCACCGCTTTCACCTCTTCCTCGCCGCCGGCACCCTCAACTTTCACGCCAATGACGGCGCTTTCGGCGATTTGGGGATGTCCGTTCAGCACCTGCTCCACCTCAAAAGCGGAGATGTTCTCGCCGCGGCGGCGGATGCAGTCCTTGATGCGGTCGATATAGTGATAGCGGCCCTTTTCGTCCTGGCGGCAGGCATCACCGGTATGAAACCAGAGGTTGCGCCAGGCCTCCACCGAGCGTTCTGGCATTTTGTAATAGCCGGCGGAGAAGCAGCCGGGGATTTTTGGCCGGATGAGGAGTTCGCCGACTTCGCCTTGTGGCAATGGATCATCGGTTTCGGGATTGGCGATGCGCAGCTCAAAATATGGCTCGTCAACATAACCGGCACAGCCGCCAATGATGGGCTCTGGATCGTTGCGGTCGCCCCACAGCGGCATGCCGCACTCGGTCATGCCGAAGCCTTGCAGGAAGCGCACGCCGAACCGGTCTTCGAATGCCTGGCCCCATTCTTTGGAGATTGGCACCGCCATGATCAGGCGCAGCTTGTGGTCCTGATCGCGCGGCGAGGGGGCCGTGTTGAAGACGAACTCCGGCATCACACCCAGCAGATTGGTGATGGTGGCCTCGCAGGCAATGCACTCGTCCAGCCAGCGGTTCGGACTGAACCGCTCCACCAGATGCACCCGCGCGCCAGCCAGATGCGCAGCCGTCACCTGGATGAACAGGCCGTTGACGTGAAAGATCGGCATGGAGACGTAATAGACATCCGTAGCCGTAAGCCCCGTCGCGCCGTTGGAGCCGACGCCGAACAGGTACATGTGACCATGCGGCAGCAGCACGCCTTTGGCCGGCCCGGTGGTGCCGCTGGTGTACATGATGCCGGCAATGGTGTCCTTGGTCGGCGCGAAGGCCGGTGGCGTCTGGCCAGCTGCGGAGGCTTCGAATGCTTCCCACGCTTCGACTTTGGCGGAGGCAAGAGCCGGCGGCGGCGCAGACGGCGGATCGCCAGCGACGATGATCAGGTGGCGGGGGCTTGCCTCACCCGCATCAACATTGTCGAAAGCATTGAGCAGGCTGGCGTCGCAGATCACCGTGTGCGGCTCGCAATTGCGCAGCTGGTGCTGCAGGAAGGTGCCGCGCAGCTCGGTATTGATAGGCACAAAGATCGCGCCGCATTTCATGATACCGATCATGGCGATGAGGAACTCGGCCCGATTCTTGACCAGCATCATCACCCGGTCATCTTCGACCACGCCACGGGCGGTGAGTGCGGCGGCCACAGCGTCGGAGCGGCGGTCGAACGCGGCATAGGTCAGCGCAGGCGCGCCGGAGCCAAAGGTCATCCACTCTTGCTCACCCAGGGCTGCGGCTTGCTCTCGCACTTGGTGGACCAGGGTCCAGTTGATGTAGTCGGTCATGGTTTTGGGGCTCGCAGCCGCAGACGGAATCGGTATGCTCGGCAGCCTAGCGCCTGCGATGCAGTGGGCAAGATCGAATGCAACAGGGATACGCCAGCTTATGTACAAAAACCTCTTCGACCTTACGGGAAAGATTGCCCTGGTGACTGGCGGCAGCCGCGGGCTTGGCCGGGAGATGGTGCGGGCCTATGCGGAAGCCGGAGCCGATGTGGTGATCGCCAGCCGAAAATTGCCCCAGTGCGAGGAATTGGCGGAGGAGATTCGCGAGCGCTTTGGCCGCCGCGCGCTTCCCTATTCCTGCAATGTCGGCGACTGGGAGCAGGTGGAGGGCATGGTAGAGGCTGCCTATGACCACTTTGGCCGACTAGATGTGTTGGTGAACAACGCGGGCCTCTCACCGCTGTACCCATCGCTCAATGACGTGGGCGAGGCGCTGTTCGACAAGGTGTTTAACGTCAATCTGAAGGGCCCGTTCCGCGCCACTGCCATGGTCGGCAAGCGCATGATGGAGGGGGATGGTGGCAGCATCATCAACGTCTCCTCTACCGCAGCCTTCAACCCGAATAAGACGACAGCACCTTATGGAGCTGCTAAGTGGGCGCTGAACCACATGACCACCACCTTCGCCATGGAATACGGGCCAAAGGTGCGGGTGAACTGCATCGTGCCAGGGCCGTTCGAGACCGATATCTCCGTCGGTTGGATCCATTCGGAGGCCTTCGCAGAGCGGGCAGAAGCCCATATAGCGCTGAAACGCGGCGGCAAACCGGGAGAGATCGTAGGCGCAGCCCTGTATTTCGCGTCCGACGCCTCCAGCTTCACCACCGGCACGACGCTGCGGGTTGATGGGGGGACTTTTGGGTAAGCGACCAGCCAGCATTGCCTGACAAGGGGAATCTCCTCTATGCATAGGCCTATAGTCGAGGACCTTGCGGGAGACGGCGATGGATTACCCCATATATGGGCGGCCCACCGACGATAACCATCCGGCCCCGCCGCCAGGCGAGGGGCGGGTTATGGCTGTGCTCGGCCCGACCAATACCGGCAAGACCTATTTGGCCGTCGAGCGCATGCTGGGTCATCAAAAAGGCATGATCGGCTTCCCATTGCGCCTGTTGGCCCGCGAGAATTACGACCGCATCGTCAAGCTGAAGGGCGCCAACCAGGTGGCGCTGGTCACGGGCGAAGAAAAAATTATCCCGCCGCATCCTCGCTATTTCGTCTGCACCGTCGAGAGCATGCCGCTGGACCTGGATGTGGATTTCCTGGCTATCGACGAAATTCAAATGGCGTCGGATTCTGAGCGCGGGCACATCTTTACCGAACGCCTGCTTTATGCCCGCGGCAAAGCGGAGACCATGTTTCTGGGCTCGGAAACCGCACGCTGGCTGATCCGCAAGCTGGTGCCCCATTGCGAATTCATCACCAGGCCAAGATTCTCCACCCTCTCCTATGCTGGCCATCGGAAGGTGACCCGTCTGCCGCCACGGTCCGCCATCGTCGCATTCTCCGCGGCAGAGGTGTATCGGCTGGCGGAGCTGGTGCGCCGGCAGCGCGGCGGCACAGCAGTGGTGCTGGGCGCACTCAGCCCGCGGGCGCGCAATGCGCAGGTGGGCATGTATCAGGCGGGTGAGGTGGATTATCTGGTGGCGACAGATGCCATCGGCATGGGCCTGAACATGGACGTGCGCCACGTCGCGTTCTCCGCGTTGACCAAGTATGACGGCAACCGCATGCGGGATTTGCTGCCGGGCGAGATCGGCCAGATTGCAGGCCGCGCCGGACGGCACATGACCGACGGCACCTTCGGCACCACTGCTGGCGTCGAAGGTATGGCCGAAGACGTGGTGCATCGGGTCGAAAACCATGAGTTTGAGACGCTGCGGACGTTGATGTGGCGCAATATCGACCTGGATTTCCGCTCCATCAAAGGCCTGATGCGGACGCTGGATGCCAAGCCACCCTATGCGTTTCTGCGCCGCACTCAGCGCGCTGATGACCAGCGCACGCTCGAAGCGTTGGCGCAGATGCCGGATATTGCGGCACGGGCAACGGGCAAGACAGCGGTGCAATTGCTGTGGGATATTTGCCAGGTGCCCGACTTCTCCAAGACCCTGACCGATTCGCACACGCGGCTGCTGGCGCGCATATTTGCATTCCGCTCGGAGGAGTCTGGCCGCCTGCCAACAGACTGGGTCGCCGGCCACATCAACCGACTGGACCGGACCGAGGGCGATATCGACACGCTGATGGCGCGGATCGCCGGCACCCGCACCTGGACCTATATCAGCCATCGCACTGGCTGGCTCGACGATCCGACCCATTGGCAGGAACAGGCGTTGGCGATTGAGGACAAGCTGTCCGATGCCCTGCATGAGCGCCTGACCCAACGCTTTGTCGACCGCCGAACCGCCGTGCTGGTCCGCCGCCTCGCCGATGGCGATGAGCTGATTGGCGGCGTGAATAGCGAAGGCGAAGTCGTCGTCGAGGGCGAGGTTGTCGGCACGCTGACCGGCTTCCGCTTCAAGGCTGATTCGGCTGACCGGGGTGAAGACGGGCGCGCACTTTTGAATGCCGCCAACCGGGTGTTACGCCAGGAAATCGATGGACGTGTCGGGCTAGTGACGCAAGCCAAACACAAGGATTTCCGCCTGAACGAAGATGGCCGGATCACCTGGGTGGGCGAGCCCTTGGGCGTGTTGGTCAAAGGCTCTGACTGGCTGAAGCCGCGGATTGAGCCTATGGGCAGCGCGCTGCTCGACAGCCGGCACCGACAGGCCCTGCGTGCGCGCATGCAGGCCTGGCTGGATCTGGAAGTCCAACGTCGTCTGGGCTCGCTGGCAGGATTGCGCACGCTGGAAGGATCGCCAGCCTTGCGCGGCATCGGCTATCGGCTGGCAGAGGCTGCTGGCGTGATGGAGCGGCGCGAGTTGCATGACCAATTGGCAGCACTCACCAAAGCGGAGCGCAAATTGTTGACCGGCCAAGGCGTGCGCATCGGCCGCGATAGCCTGCATGTTCCGCAATTGCTGCGGGGCGCGCCGCATCGCTGGCGTTTGATGCTGTGGTGTCTGTTCCACGACTGCGAAGCGCCAACGATCACCCGCGACCCGGCAGTGGAAGTGGATAAAGAGCTCGATGCAGATTGGTATCGGTTCTTGGGTTACACAATCATCGGCCCCCGCGCGATTCGCATCGACCGGTGGGAGGCCTTTGCGGCAGCGACCTTCAAAGCGGTTGATGCAGGGCCTCTTATTGCCAACGCAGAGTTGGCGCGGGCGGGTGCTGTGGCAGTTGAGGAATTGCCCTACCTCTTCCGCCGGTTGCGCCTGTTCCCAAATGGCGAGAGGACGGAAGCTGGCGATAAGCTGTACGCTCGCAAGACCCGCGCCGAACAGCGGTCTGCTGCGCGTCGGCCCTCAAAGCTGAAGCCAAAGCCAAAATCCGAAACGCGGCCAAAGCAGCAGGCATCTGCTGTGGCCCACCCCGATTCTCCCTTTGCCGGCCTGCGGGCGGCGTTAGCTTTGGCGGAGGCTACCGGATGACGACAGAACCACCACCGCGCCTACGGATCGACAAATGGCTGGTATATGCCCGGTTCTGTAAAACGCGGGCGATCTCTACCCAGCTCGTGACCAAAGGCCGTGTTCGGGTAAACCGACAGCCGGTGCGCAAGGCCAGCCATGAGCTGAAACCGGGCGATGTTTTGACGATCCCGCAGGGCTACAATATTGTCGTCGTCCGCGTTATTGCCCTTGGGGCGCGGCGCGGGCCTGCGACAGAAGCGCGGCTTCTGTACGAGGAACTGGTGCCAGCCGACTGATTTTGGCACAAAAGCAGCTTAGACAACGTCTCCTTCCGCCTATAGCCTGCCCTACAGAAATCTGACGGGGCGCGCTTGGAGCTATTGCATGACCTATATCGTCAACGAAGACTGCATCAATTGTAAGCATATGGATTGCATTGAGGTGTGTCCGGTCGACTGTTTCTATGTCGGCGCGAACATGCTGGTGATCCATCCTGATGAGTGCATCGACTGTGGCGTGTGCGAACCAGAATGCCCCGTCGACGCGATCAAGCCGGATACCGAACCGGGCGCGGAAGATTGGGTAGAGTTCAACCGCGAATATTCTGAGGCTTGGCCAAACATTACGCGCAAGGGCGAGGCACCAGCCGATGCTAAGGACTGGGAAGGCGTCGCCGACAAGTTCAAAAATCACTTCGACCCAAGCCCCGGGACTCCGTAACACTGGGTTGCGGACCTGATAGATTAGATTCAGCGGTGGGAATCAGCGGCTGAATATGGTATACTGTGGGTGTATGACGGGTGGATTTGCCGTTGGTTGCGGCATCTGCCCGATTTTTCATCCTGTTGCGATTAGGGATCAAGCTCCATATTGGCTCCAATTCATGTCTGTTTCGTGGCGGTCAAGCAGCGCAACTCGCGCCTTGCCGCTAACGAGAGGGATTTGAGCTGGGGCTATTCCGTGTCCAGGCCTTGTGCAAGCACAAGCCGGTCGGGTGCGCTTGTTCGTTTGGTTGCAACGCAAACCTCTATGGATCTGAATCCTCGATGCATCTGAGGGACAAAGGTTAAAAAAAACATGGCAAAGCAAGCGAAGTTCGAACCTGGTGATTTCGTTGTCTACCCGGCCCATGGCCTGGGAAAAGTGACAGCGATTGAGACCCGGACAGTGGCAGGGTTCGAGCTGGATATGCTGGTGATCGAGTTTGAAAAAGAAAAAATGACCCTGCGGATTCCGCTGGATAAAGTTGGTGCCGCGGGCCTGCGCAACCTGTCCTCGAAAAAGGACATGGGCGACGCGCTGAAGACCTTGAAGGGCAGGGTGCGGGTCAAACGCACCATGTGGAGTCGCCGCGCACAGGAATATGAGGCCAAGATCAACTCCGGCAGCCTGGTGCAGGTGGCTGAGGTTGTCCGCGACCTCTTCCGCAATGCCGAGCAGCCCGATCAGTCCTACAGCGAACGGCAAATCTACCAAGCCGCGTTGGAACGCCTGACCCGCGAACTGGCCGCCGTTGATCGCACGGATGAAGCGACCGCGCAGGAGAAGCTGGAAACCATTCTCAGCGCCGCCTCAACCGCAGCCCGCGCCGCAGCTGCTGCAGCGGAGGCTGAGGCCAATGGTGAAGAAGTCGCCAGCGATGATGACAGCACGGCCGATAGCCCAGAAGCGACGGCAGACGACGCTGAGGCAGAAGAAGAAGCCGCGTAGCGCGGCTGCCACCACCAGTTAGGGCGCGCCTCAGCCGTGGCTGCAGGCGTCGCTCAGCTGGAGGGCTTTCTCCTGTAGCGCCCGAACAGCGGTGACCATGAACGCGCAAGTGGGCGTCGGTATACCGAGTTTCTGCCCCTCTGCAACCACGCCCCCATGGATAGTATCGATCTCGGACCTGCGTCCGGCGATCACGTCCTGATACATGCTGGGGCGTGCATCAGGCATCTGGTCAATAAAATCGCTCACCCATTGCACCGGGTCATCATAGAGCAATTTGATGCCCTTGGCCGCTGCCACTGCCGATGTCTCCAGCACGCAAGCCTTGGACAATTCCCACGCATGCGGGTTGGTCTTGACCTGTCCGGTGCGCAGACCGAACAGTGAACTGCAGGCGCTGACCGCGATATTGGCGTTCAACTTGCTCCAGACCACCGGCCAGATGTCCTCATAGGTGTTGCAGGTAAAGCCGGATGAGGTCCAGACCTCTCTCACGATCTCTAGCCGGTCGGTCAAGCCACCAGCAGCTTCTGCAATATTGATAGCCTGCATGCCATTGTGATGCGCATGACCGGGGCCGACCATACTGGCGCCGAACCCACCAGCGATACCCGCCAGCACGCCGCCCGGATGGTCACCCAATAGCCCCTGAATTTTCTCAACGTTGCCGAGGCCATTTTGCAGCGACAATACGGCTGTGTCCGGCCCGATCATGGCACGCGCCGCGGCGACAGCAGCATCGGTGTCATGGCCCTTGGTGGCGACAATGACGACGCCGCAAGGCCCGGCTTCTCTGGCTTCCGTCGTGGCGTTGATGGCGACTGTGCGGTTGCCGGACGCGCCTTCGACGGTCAGGCCGTTGGTCCGCATGGCATCCACATGCGCCTGCCATTTATCGAACATCCAGACCTCATGGCCCGAATCCGTCATTAACGCGCCATAGATCGAGCCCATAGCTCCAGCGCCAACGATACCCACTTTCATCTTGTCATAGTCCTTAAAACTGAGAGCCTTGAATTCGGATTGCTGGAGATTGACGAAGCGAGCGTCTAAACTCCAGGCAGAAAATTTTCCGTTCGGGAGAAACCTGCCATGACCACCACCACCGCAATCCGCATCCGTCCATCCGGCGGCGCGCTTGGCGCCGATATTGAGGGCGTTGACCTGTCTCAGCCGCTCGATAGCGCCAGCGTTGAGGCGATCCGCAACGCGTGGCTCGACCATCTGGTGGTTCGGATTCGCGGCCAGTCGCTGGCCCTCGTGGATTTGGAGCGCTTCAGCGGCTATTTTGGCCAACTGGATAAGGCGCCGGTCACCCCCTGGACGGGCCTGCCGCATATCCCCGACCATCCCAACATCGCCGTCATGAGCAATATTGAGCAGGACGGCCAGCCAATCGGCTCGCTCGGCTATGGTGAGGCCATCTGGCATACCGATATGAGCTATAAGGCGGAAACGCCAACCGGCTCCATCCTCTATGCGGAGGAAATCCCTCTGGACGGCGGCAACACCAATTTCGCCAATATGTACCTGGCCTATGAGAACTTGCCGGCGGACCTGCGGGCGCGGGCCGACGCGGGCCTGCTGTGCAAGCACGATGCATCCACCAACAGCGCCGGCCAGCGCCGGGCGGGGTTCGAGGGCATGGATGATCCGCGGGAATTGCCCGGTGCCGTACATCCTGTGGTGCGCACCCATCCGGAGACCGGGCGCAAATGCCTGTTCCTTGGCCGCCGCCGCAACGCCTATCTGATGGGGCTGTCGCTCGACGAAAGCGAGGCCTTGCTAGATGCGTTGTGGGATGCCGCTGTTGCGTCCAACCCAGTTTGGAGCCAGGTCTGGGCGGTGGGCGATCTGCTGATGTGGGACAACCGAGCTGTGATTCACCATCGCGACGCCTTTGAGGCCACCGACCGTCGACTGCTCTACCGGACGCAACTACAGGGCGACCGGCCCTACTGAAGCCGGTTTCTCGGCAAAGCTCACCATTGGAGGCACCCTATATGACCAGCCCTGTCACCGTCGAAATACGGGACAACGTCACAATCATTTCGCTCTCACGCCCCGAAAAGGCCAACGCGTTGTCAGGGGAGATGTCGGACGGCATCCGTGACGCCATTCTTGCGGCGACGGCAGCAGGCGCCCGGGCTGTGGTGCTGCGCGGTGAGGGTAAGCATTTCTGTGCCGGCTTCGATTTCGGCGACTTTGACAGCCTGACTGACGGCGATTTGGCCCTGCGCTTCCTGCAGGTGGAGGAAATGCTGCAGGCCGTGTTTTACGCGCCGATGCCGGTATTGGCGCTGGTGCAAGGACGTGCTGTTGGAGCGGGCGCTGACCTTGCTGCCGCTGCCATGCGAGTGGTAGCGGCCCCTGGTGTGCGTTTTCAGATGCCGGGACCGCGCTTTGGCGTGGTGCTGGGAACCCGCCGGCTCGCCTACCGGATAGGACCAGTCGCCGCCCGCCAGATCCAGATTGAAAATCGCCCGGTTGAGGCCGAGGAGGCTTTGTCCCTGGGGATGGTTGATGCTTTGGCAGAGACCGAAAGATGGGATGGCGTGATGGATGAATTTGCCAGCAGCTATAGCCGCTTAGCACCGGGCGTCACCGCGGCCCTGGCCGATGTGACCCGGCCGGATACCCGCGACGCGGATATGGCAGCGCTTGCCCGGTCAGTCGCAATACCCGGCATCAAGGCGAGGATTGCGGCTTTCAGAGCGGCTTCTGCCCGTTAGACATCTGGCGTACTCTGCTGATAGGCTGTGTTTCGCGTGCAGCTTTTAGGGACACTATTCAGACATGACCGCACTTACAGACAGCTATGGCTTCGGCCTTTCCACGTCGAACCCGGATGCCGCCAAAGCTTATGACGATGGCGCCCGGTCTTTTGTCGCCTGGCGGGCCGATGCCATGGTGCACCTGGGGGCAGCTATCAAAGCCGACCCGGATTTTGTCGAACCTAAGTTGCTCAAAGCCTGGATCCTGCATTCTGCCCGGACCGCCAAGTTTACGCCTGTGGTGCAAGAGCTGCTGGCTGATATCGAGGCGGCGCTGCCCGATGCCTCCAAACGCACGCAGGCATTTGCCCAAGCGGTGCGGGTCGCGAACGGCGGTAATTTGTCGGGCGGTGTAGCCGTGATGGAAGTCCACTTGGCGACCAATCCCACAGACATCCTCGCGCACCGCCTAGGCCAATTTGAGTTGTTTTGGAGCGGTGAAAGCCGCTGGATGCGCGATATCGCTGAGCGTGCCGCGCCCGCATGGTCAGAGGATATGCTGGACTTCGCGCAGTTCCAGGCCGTGCGCGCGTTCTCCAACGAAGAGGCCGGCGATTACGTGACATCGGAGCGCTGCGGCCGGGACGCGGTTGAGCGTGTGCCGGAAAGTGCCTGGGGCGCTCACTCGGTCGCTCACACCTATGTGATGCAAGCCCGGGTGGACGATGGCATTGCTTTTATGGAGCCGCTGTCGGCCAATTGGGCGACATCCAACCAGATCGCGCACCATTGCTGGTGGCATCTGTGCCTGTTCCTGATGGAGCGCGGCCAGTATGACCGCATCTTGGACTTGCTGGATACGAAAGTGCGCAATCCGGAATCACCGCTGGTCAAGGCTATGCCCGACGCGACGATTGACCTGCAGAATGTTGCCTCGCTTCTCAAGCGGTTGGAGTTGCGCGGCGTCGATGTCGGGGATCGGTGGCATACCATTGCGGAGATTTGCGCCGGTCGGACAACCGACCACGCCAACCCCTTCAGCAGCGCCCACGACGCCATGACTCTGGCCGCTGTTGGGCGGTTTGATTTGGTTGATGAGCTGGTCGCCAATATGAAGAGCCAGGGTGCGGCGCACAGCAATTTGGGTGCTGTCACCGAAACCCTAGGCGCGCCGGTGGTTGAGGGCGTGGTCGCGCATCAGAGGGGCGATTACGCCCGCGCGGTCGACCTGATGTGGCCCGTGCGCCGCGAATTGCACCGGATCGGCGGCAGTCATGCGCAGCGGGATCTGTTCTTCCAGGTGCTGGTAGACTCTGCCATGCGGGCCGGTCGCGCGACCCAGGTCGCGATTCTGTTGGATGATATCACCGGCATCGGTTTTGAGCATGTCGGTGCACGCAGTCTGTACCGCGAAGCCGCAGCGATGGCCGCCTAATGATGTGGCTGCTGCGTCAGCCAAACGCAGCAGCAAGCCCTTGATAGCGATCCAACAGCCGCAGCACCTTGGCCTCTTCGAGTGGCGGTACGTGAAAGACGACCCGGTTAAAGCCGAGGCTTATCACCTTTTCCACCTCCGCTGGATCGGGGCCCATGCCGAACAGGGTCAGGTCGATATCGCTCATGCTGCGCCCGGCTTTTTCAACCGACCGTGTCAGACGCTCAATACCGTCGGCCAAGCCGATACCTTCGTGGACACGGCCCGGCATTGGTAAGATCGGCATCCAACCATCGGCGTAGTCTGCTATCCGGTCGAAAACCCAGGATGAGTTAGCACCGATCAGGACCGGGGGGCCGCCAGCTTGCTTAGGCTTGGGGTATGACCAAACTGGATCAAAATTGACATGGTCGCCGTGGAATTCCGCCTCGTCCTCAGCCCAAATCCGTTTCATCGCCAGGATACGCTCGCGTGTGATTTGCCAGCGGTGTTTGAAGGGGATGCCGTGGTTCACCATCTCCTCCACATTCCAGCCAACACCAACGCCTAAGATAACCCGCCCGCCAGACAATTGATCCAGGGAGGCAATGGCCTTTGCCAGACGCACCGGATGATGCTCGGTAATCAGGCAGATGCCGCTGGCCAATTTGAGTTTGGTGGTTGCGGCGGCTGCGGCCGTCAGGGCCACAAACAGGTCGTGCGTATGCGAATACTCTTTCGGCAAGTCGCCACCGCCGGGATACGGCGTGTCCCGGCTGACCGGAATGTGGGAATGCTCTGGCAGAAACAAGGATTCAAACCCCCGGTCTTCGACCGCTCGCGCCAATTGCGCGGGTCCGAGGGAGTAATCCGTCGCGAAGGTGAACACACCAAATGTTGTCATGACTGCCTGCTCTTCGTTTGTGTAACGCGCAGTTCGACAGCGCGATTTCGGTATCCGCTGAGGGATCGTACCACGCAGAGCCCGATCGTAAACCGTCTCTAAATCTTGGACGCGGGTTCGCGGCGGCGGTGGTGATTGATGGGACAGATGGCGCCCCTAACCGTCATGCCACAGCGCCTGCGTCAGCGCCTCCCACTCAGCCAAGGCCGCTGCGCGCTGTTGCTGGTCCCGCTGCTGACGCTCCAGGTTTTTCAACAGAAGGCCGTATTGCTAGACGGTTAGCTGCGCTGCTGCTGCTTTTTGCGCCAGCGCGTCCGCCACCCGTTGCTCCGCAGCCTTGCGCTGCAACAGGCCGTCGCGGCGGTGGTCCATAAGGTCGGCCCAACGCCCCAACGCCGGCGTATCAGCATAATCTGCCATGGCAGAGGCTTCCTCGACCACTCGCTGGTCCATCGCGGCAATGCTCAGTTCCGTGTCCGTAACCTGTTCCTGCGCAGCCATCGCTTGGCGTTGTGCAGCCATAGCGTTTGCCTGCTTCAGTTGCTTGAGCCGCGCCAGGGCTTTGGATTGGCGTCTGTCAGGCATCCGTTTTGGCTCCAACACCGGCGGCCATCATCGCTGCCCGCTGTTGGCGTTGCACATGCAGGGCAAAACGTATGGCGACGGCAACGGCCTGATAGTGCTGCTCGTCCACCTCATCGCTCAAGTCCATAATGCTGTGCAGCATGCGCGCCAGCGGCGGGTCGCGGAAGATTAGCACCTGATGCGCGCGCGCCACCTTGCGCAGCGCCATCGCCATATGATCCATGCCCTTGGCGATGCAAACCGGAGCGCCGCCTTGGTGGCGCTCCCATTTCAGGGCGATGGCGTAATGCTCTGGATTGACGATCAGCACGCTGGCGGTGCGGGTATCGAACAGCATCCGGTTGGAGGCGATGGCCACCGCCCGGTCGCGGCGACGGCCTTTCATGTGCGGATTACCTTCCGTCTGCTTTTGCTCATCCTCCATGTCCTTGCGGGTCATGCGGTGCTTTTGCATGTAGAGATGGCGCTGCCAAAAATAGTCGAGCAAGGCGATGATGGCGTAGAGACCCAGCACCCCGAACACCATTGCCTGCAATTCTCCATGCAATATGCCGCCCAAATAGCCGATGGCGACGCCGGTATAAGCCGGCGCGGCGGTAATGAAAGGCACCAACACGGCTGCTGTAATGCCGACCACGGCGGATAGTTTCACCAGAGATTTCAGGAATTCTACCAACCCCTTGACCCCAAACTTCTGCTTGATCCCGTTCAGGGGTGAGATGCGGTTCAGCTTGGGTTGAATGTTCGTGCCAGCCACCACAAAGGCCCGTTGCGCAATGATCGACATCAGCGGCCCAATCATCAGCACCACCATTAGCGCCAACCAATACGGCCCGAGGCTGCCCAGAACGGAGCGCACCAGGGCTGCGTAGTCGGGGATATTGCGCAATGCATCCGCGTGATCCGCATGCCATATGGGGCCCATCACCGCCCGCCCGATGCCGTGTAGCAGAGGCTTGGCCGCGGCTAGCATCACCACCGCCACAATCAGATACAGTCCGAACGTGTGCAGGTCCTTCGACTGGACAATATCGCCCTGCTCGCGCGCCTGCTCCAGCTTGCGCGGTGTCGGCTCATGGGTTTTCGGCTGGCTTTGATCGGATCCGTTATCGGCCAAGACGTGCGCTCCCGCTCAGAAATTGTTGAGCGCGGCGTCGAGGCCGCCAGCCCATTGGGTCAGGATCATCGGCAGTGCAATCAGAAACAGGATCAGGCCGATGCTGGTGATGGCAGGCGCAGCAATGAAGAACACCATCAGCTGTGGCATGGCCTTGTTGATAAAGCCCAACGCCGCGTAGAGCAGCGTGCCGACCACCAGAAACGGCAGTGCCAGTTGAATGCCGGTCGCAAACGTGGAGCCGACGCCATCCAAAATGCGCCGTGTCAGCAGTTCTATTGGCACGGTGCCCTGACCCAAAGGCATGTCATTCAGGTTCTCGGCCAACGCCATCAGGGTGCTGCCATGCAGGTTGAGGGCGAAGAACAGGGTGACGCCTGTCAGCATCAACAGGTTGCTGAGGGCGGACGTGCCGATATTCTCCGCGACGCCGTTGAAGATGTGGTTCAATGCCAATTGCTGCGCGATCACAGCGCCACAGATGAACAGCGCGTACAGAAACAGCCGCAGCCAAAGGCCGATGGCCAGGCCGATGATCAGTTCTGCACCGACCTGACCGGCCAGTACTCCCGGCGGTGGCACCGCGGCGATGGCATCGAATTGGCTGGGCGTCATGGCAAGGCTGGCCAGCAACGCCATCACCAATCGTGTGCGCGGCGAGACAAAGGATTCCCCGAAACCCGGCATCAGGAAAAATGCTCCGCCGATCCGGCAAACCACCAGCAGATAGGTGTAGACCTGAAGCGACAACAAATCGGCCAGGGTTGTGCTCATGGTGGCGATTTCAGGCCATGCCAACGATGGCGGGGCGAACGCGCGTGCCGATTTCTTCGAACGAGAGGACCGGCGCCTTCACGCCTTTGGCTGCCAAAAGGGTCCGCACCATGCGACGGCGGCGGGCCGGTGCCACAATAGCAGGATAGCGACCCTGACCGGCGGCTTCACCAATCTGAGCAGAGACTGCATCGGCCAGCCGGTTGATTTCGGAGGGCGGCAGCGCGATTTCTTGCGCTTGGTCCTCGCTAGGCGGCAATTCATGGGCGCGGAACACGTCCTCCCATTCCGGCGCGAGCTGGATCAGCGGCAGCACGCCGTCTTCCGCCAGCAAGGGCTGGGTGATCTGCCGCCCCAGTTTCTGGCGCACATGCTCAACCACCGGTTCCAACTGGTTGGTGACCGCCTGCGCCTCGGCAACAGCCTCCAGCAAGGCGGCGAAGCTGCGCACGCTCACCTGCTCGGCCAATAGTGCGCGCAAGACCTGTTGCAGGCGCTCACGGCTGACCCGCTCCGGCACGATCTCGTCTAGCAATGCTTTGTTCTCGCCAGCCTTGTTGGTGGCAGAGATGTTGGTGAATTCCTTCAGAATGCGCTCCAGCGCCGGGCGCGTCACCAATTCCTCGATATTGCCTTTGATCGATTCCATCAGGTGGGTGGCGATCACCTCGTTTGGCGTGGCTACCGGAAAGCCGAGGATCATCGCCTCATCGCGATCCCGTTCGGCCACCCAGCGGGCCGGGGCACCATAGACCGGCTCTTTCACGTCGCGGCCCTCCAGCGGCAGGTCGGCCTCGCCGCGGCTGATGATGAGCACAGCGTTCGGCTCCACCGCGCCTTCGCCGACCAGAACACCCTGGATGCGGATGGCGTATCGGTTGCCATCCATGCCAGGGTTATCGGTCAAGCGCACGTCCGGGATGACAAAGCCCAGGTCGACGGCGATGGTCCGACGCATACTGGCGACGCGCGTTACCAAGCCGGAATGCTCATCCATGATCAAGGGGATCAGGCCCTTGGAGAACTCCACCCGAATTTCATCGACCTCCATATAATCGCCAAGCGTCTTTTGCTTATCGGGCAACGCTGGCTGGGCCGGATCGGAGGCCGTGGCGGCTGCCGCCTTTTTGGCCTTTTCCGCCTTGGTGGTCTTCCAAGCCCAAGTGCCAAAGATCAGAGCGCCGGCAACAAATGGCAGGGTTGGTAGGCCCGGTGCCAGGGCAAAAAACGCCATCAGGCCGGCAACGGTGCCTAAGGCCAATGGATAGCCGCCCAATTGCGCCAACAGCGCTTTGTCCGCAGAGCCTGTGGTGCCGCCCTTCGCCACCAGGATGGCCGAGGCAACGGAGATAATCACCGCTGGGATCTGCGTCACCAGGCCGTCACCGACCGTCATGATCGTGTAGGTCTCAACCGCCGTGGCAAAATCCATGCCGCGCCAGACCGTGCCCATGACCACGCCCATGATCAGGTTCAGCGCGGTGATCAGCAGGCCCGCTACGGCGTCGCCCTTAACGAATTTCGAAGCACCATCCAATGAGCCAAAGAAGGTGGTCTCCTCTTGCTCAATCCGCCGCCGTTCCCTTGCTTCGGCGTGGTCGATGGCGCCGGCTGCCATGTCGCTGTCGATGGCCAACTGCTTGCCCGGCATGCCATCCAAAGCAAAGCGCGCGCCGACCTCCGCCATGCGGCCCGCGCCCTTGGTGATCACCATGAAGTTGACGATCAGCGGCACGGTGAAAATGACGATGCCCAGGATCAGGTCACCGCCCATGACGAACATGGCGAACCCCTCGATCACGCCGCCAGCGGCACTGGTGCCGGTGTGCCCCTCGCCGATGATCAGCTTGGTTGAGGACACGTTCAGTGACAGCCGCAGCATCAACGAGGCCAGGAGCGCCGTCGGAAAGGCGGAAAAGTCCAGCGGTCGCTCGATAAACAGCGTCGTTATGAAGATCAGGATGGCCAGTGCGAAAGACGCGGTCAGCCCGACATCCACCACCCAGCTGGGCACCGGCAGGATCATCATGACGATGACCGCCATCAGCGCCAGACTGACCATTACCGTAGGATTGTAGAAAATCCGTACCGCCATGGATTGCCGCAGCGAGCCATTCATTGCTTTGAGCCCATTCTGGCTATTTGACCCGCCGCAGTCGTGGCGATATCGGGATGGCTTTTCGGGCTTTCCGGTCAAATAACGGTCGGCGGGGCTGCCACAGCAACGGGCTGGCAGACGGAAAAGTAGAGATCAGCACCGCCCCACGGGAGGCTGGTGGTGCCGCCTGTTTGGAGACCACCGCCTGACTAGGAACCGCGCCCCGCATCCGCGCAACCCGCTCTGCATAGGGCTTGGCCAAGGCGGGCGTTGCCGAGTGGTAGCGCCCGACGGCCTTTTGCCAGCTGCCGGTTTCTTCATACAACGAGCGTAGGAATTGGGCGGCATAGCGGGCGTTTTCTTCCGGCTCGAACGCGGCCTCGACGGAGGAAAAGGCCTTGCCATGCCAGTGCCAGTTGATCTGAAAGCAGCCGACATCGACCATGTGCCGACCCTTCGCCAACCGTCCCTTAACATGGCGCACCGCTTCGCCCTTACGGTCAAACCAAAGGCCCTGGCCTTCGTCATTAACTGTCCAAGGCCAGGCAGTGCGGTTTTTGCCAGAGCCGCGGCCGCTTTCCGCCAGCGCGATCGCGTGCATCCATTCTCGCGGTATGTCAGCCGCTTCCGCCGCTGCTTCTGCAGCATTGGCGCAAGCCTCAGTCGTGCGTGCCCAGCTCTGGGTTGGTAGCGCTAGCAGCAACACAGCCGCCCAGCCCAGCGCTGCCGTCCGCACTTTAAATCGCTGACAGTGCATCCAGCACCTCCCCCCGGAAAAAATCGCTGAGCTTGGTCGCCATGTAGTCGCCCAAAACCCAGAGCGACAGCAGGATCGCCACGATTTTCGGCACGAAGGTCAACGTCATTTCCTGGATGGAAGTCAGCGCCTGGAACAGGCCGATCACCAAGCCAACTACCAGGGCAATACCCATCGCCGGCCCGCCAATGCTCAGCGCCACCCAGATGGTTGAGCGGGCCAAATCCATAATTGCTTCTGCTGACATGCGCTCGGTTCTCCCCGCGCTTCCAACCGGATCCAGGGCCGCGCTAAATCGGCATGCGCAGGATGTCTTGATAGGCCGCCACCACCTTGTCGCGGATGGCGACCACGGTGCGCATAGTCATCTCTGCCGCTGCCAGCGCCTCGACCACCGACTGCACGTCGGCTTGGCCTGCAACCCCGGCCAGCGACTTGGTCTCGCCGGTGCGCATGGTGGATAGTGCGTCGCCGGCCATCTCGCGGAAGACCGTGCCAAAATCTTTGCCATCGGTCTTGCCGCCGCCGAAGCCAATCGCATCTGGCGCAGTTGTTTTGTCGGCGACGGTGGCAACCGGCGCTGCGTTTTTCTGGACGGCGGCATAGCCTGCCAATGCCCGATTGAGTGATAAATCCATGGTGTCGGAGTTCTCCCCTTAGCGGCGCAGCAGATCGAGCGTGCGCATGAACATGTCTCGGGCTTGATCGAACGTACGCAGCCCGGCGCTGAAGGAGCGTTCTGCTTCCTTCATATCCATCATCTCGATGATGGCGTTGACATTGGAATAGGTGACATAGCCATCGGCATTGGCCAGCGGATGCCCCGGGTCAAACGACTCGCGCAAGGGTGAGGGGTCGCGTGCAACGCGACTGACCTCGACCTTGGCGGCACCGCTGTCGCGGTCGACCTGATCGCGGAAATACACCTGTTTGCGGCGAAAGCCTGGCGAGTCGACATTCGCCAAATTCTCCGCAGCCGCTTTCATGCGCTTGCCTTGCGCGCGCATGCCAGAGGCACTGATCGTCATGATCGTCGAAAAATCGTCCTGCATTGGGTTCTCCCCTCAGGCGATAGAGGTGTGAATGCGCGGGCCTAGCCCTGGGCGGTGACCGCCATTCGCATCAATTCCAGGTTCTTCTCAAAAATCGAAGCGGCCAGCGCGTGCCCGCCACGCAGACGTGCCGCCTGCATCATCTCGTCTTCGAGTGAGACGGTGTTGCCGTTCGGCGCTTCCTCCAACACCTCTGCCTGCTTGGTCCGCAATCCACCGTCGGCGGATCGGCCGGCCGCGTCCGCATGCCCCGGACGGGTGGCGCGGATTGAGAAATTGCCGCCGTCCGATTGTTGCCGCCGCACGGTCTCCTCAAACGGCACGACCGCCGTGCCGCGAAAGCCCGGTGTATCCGCGTTCGCAACATTGCGCGCGACCACACGCAGCCCTGCGGTTTCATAGTTCAATCGGGTCGATGCCAGATGGAATACGCCGATCCCATTGAGCATGTTTCGTCCTCCAAAATATCTCCTGCCGCCGAGGGGTATGCGCCTGCGGGTCTTAAGATTCGGTGCAAAACGAATCGTTTTTTTGGTAACCGCTCGTTAGCCATGATCCTGCTAGGCCGCATGGATGAACACAGCTCTCCAAGACCGTCTGGCCGGTTACGTCCGCCTGACCCGCGCCCTCCAGGCCCTGCAACCGACAGCGCTCACCGTGTATGGGGAGGTAAGCTCCGCCCGCAGCGGCGTGCTGGAGGTAGCCGGCCTGTTCGCCTTCGCCCCCGTGGGCACGCTCTGCCGGGTTGACACCGCCCCATCTGTTATGGGGGAGGTCATCGGCTTTCGCGGCGGCGTTCATTTGGTCATGCTGTATGGCAAGGCCGACGGCATCTCCCCCGGCACCCGGGTCACGCTGGTTCCGAACGCGCCGCCGCGGCCCTCGGACGAATGGTTGGGGCGGATTGTCGATGGCTTCGGTCAGCCGCTGGACCAGAGCCAACTGGGCGCGCTCGATATTGGCCGCGCGCCGGTTGTCCTGCATGGCGACCCGCCGCGCGCAACCGAGCGCCGGGCGGTTGGGCCGCGGCTGGAGACCGGAACCCACGTCTTTAACACCTTCCTGCCACTCTGCCAGGGTCAACGCCTAGGCTTGTTTGCTGGTTCTGGCGTTGGCAAATCCAGCCTGCTTGCAGCTCTGGCGGAGCGGGCCACCATCGATGTCGCCATCATCGGCCTGATTGGCGAGCGCGGGCGCGAGGTGGGTGAGTTCGTGCAGAGGACGCTCGGTCCGGATGGCCTGGCGCGCTCCATTGTCGTTGTTGCCACCGCCGACGATCCGCCGCTGCTGAAACGCCGGGCCATGTATCTGGCCACCGCTCTGGCCGAGCATTTCCGCGACAGGGGCCGGCAGGTTCTGCTGATGGTTGATAGCCTCACCCGCTTTGCTGAGGCGCACCGTGACATCGCCATGACAGCGGGAGAGCCCCCCAGCGCCCGCAGCTTTCCACCATCCACATTCTCGCAACTCTCGCACTTGCTGGAACGCGCTGGGCCGGGCCAGGATGCCAGCGGTGTTGGCGACATCAGCGCGCTCTACACCGTTCTGGTCCAAGGCAGCGACCAGGAGGAGCCGCTGGCTGACGCGGTGCGGGGCATGTTGGACGGCCATGTGGTGCTGGATCGGGAGATCGCGGAGCGTGGGCGCTATCCCGCCATAGACGTATTGCGCAGTATCTCCCGTTCGCTGCCCCATTGTGCGAGCGATGCCGAAAATGCCCTGGTGATCAATGCCCGCAAGCACATGACGCTGTATCGGGAGATGGAGCCCATGTTGCGCCTCGGTGCCTACCGCCGCAGCACAGATCCAGAGACTGACACCGCCATCGCCACCCATGACCCGTTGGAAGGCTTCCTCGCCAATGGCGATGCGCGCCCGTCGATTGCTGAGAGCTTTGGCCTGCTCAACGTGATTCTGCAGCAGACCGGGGCGCCGACGCCTCCGCCCGCCCGTCGTCCGCGCACGACTGGCGGTTAGGCGCCAAATCCGCCTCCTGATTAGCAGCGCCGCGCGCCCGTTGTGGCCGCAATCCCAACTCTGGCAGATAGCGTCGCACCCGGCTGCGGACCGGCACGAGCCCGGCTGTGGTTTTCTCGGCCTCGACCATGACAACGCCGCCAAACCGGCGTAACCAGCGGGCCGCCAAGGGCTCTATCGGTGCCGTCATACGGGCCAGGGTCTGACCCTTTAGCGGGGGCAGATGCAGCGCGCGCTCGGTCTCCAGCGGTTCAAACAGGTGTTCGCGCAGCAGGCGGCGCAATTGTTGGCCGGTATAGGGCCGGCCATGGCCAAAGGGGATGCTTTCGCGCAAAGCCCACAGCCCGCTGCGGTTCGGAACAATGGCCAGCAGCCGTCCGCCGGGCGCCAGTACGCGCCAGCATTCCCGCAGGAAGGGCCGCAACTCTTCCGCCGTTTCCAGCGCGTGCAGCAGCACCAGCCGGTCGATGGTGGCATCAGGCAGTGGCCAATCCACCTCCTCCACCTGGGTCGCCACGTTGGCGAGCGAGCGTGGCCAGCGGATAACACCCTGGGTCGCGGGCATCAGGGCCGCCACCCGCTCCGCCTCGTCCAGGAAGGGGCGGAGCACTGGCACTGGATAGCCGACGCCTGCAACCTGCATCCCGCGCACGTCCGGCCAGCGGGCGCGCACCCGCTGCTCCAGCCGCCGGCGCGCCATTAGGCCCAGCGACGTGCGGTAGAATTCACGCAATTGTTGAACGTCGGTTCGCATCCGGCCTCCGATGATGGTACAAGGTGCCAGAACCTTGCTTGCAACACCACATATGGGAGGGAAGCCATGGCCGCCCTAGAAATCGTTTTGGTACCTGCGCTCAGCGACAATTACGTGTATCTGGCGCATGACGCCGACACGGGCGACACCGCCGTTATCGACCCGGCAGAGGCAGAACCCGTTCTAGCCGCTCTAAAACAGCGCGGCTGGAACCTCACCCACATCCTCAACACCCATCACCATATGGACCATGTTGGCGGCAATCAGGAGCTGAAAGCGGCTTATGGCTGCCCGATCATCGGTCCCCGCGCCGAGTCTGGTCGTATCGAGGGCATGGACGTACTGGTGTCTGAGGGCGACAGCTATGCCGTCGGCACCCAGACCGCCAAAGTGTTTGAGGTGCCCGGCCACACCACCGGCCACATCGCTTTCCACTTCGCCACCTCCAACGCGCTGTTCAGTGGCGACACCCTGTTCGTGCTGGGCTGCGGGCGTATGTTTGAGGGCAACCCGCCGGGCTTTTGGGACTCGCTCCTCAAGCTGCGGGCGCTGCCGGACCAGACCAAGATTTATTGCGGTCATGAGTATACCCAGTCCAATGCTCGGTTTGCCGTCTCGGTCGATCCTGGCAATGCGGCACTGAAAGCCCAGGCCGACGAAATCGATCGCTTGCGCGCGGCCGGTAAGCCGACGATTCCGGCGCTGCTGGGGCCGGAGAAAGCCACCAATCCGTTCCTGCGCGCCGACGATCCGGCCATGCAGGCGGCTGTCGGCATGGCTGGGGCAGAGCCAGCTGCGGTGTTTGCGGAAATCCGCAAGCGCAAGGACAACTTCTAAGGCGAGGCGAGGTTGGGAGCCGGCTATGACCACCTCAATGGAAACGGTCGTCGCGGCCCTCAACCTCGAACCTCACCCGGAAGGCGGCTATTTTCGCGAGATCTTTCGCCAAGCGCCGGCAGACGACAGCCGCGGCAGCATGACAGCGATCTATTACATGCCGCCGATAGACCGGCCGTCACGATGGCGGGTGATTGATGCCGACGAGATTTGGACCTTCCACGCCGGCGCACCGCTGACGCTCTCGCTGTCCCATGATGGTAAATCGGTCGAGCGCTATCGCCTCGGTACCGATTTCGCCAATGGTGAGAAGCCTCAGGCAGTCGTGCCCAAGGGCGTTTGGGCGTCGGCAACCAGCCATGGCGGCTGGAGTCTGGTCGGTGGTATCTGCGCGCCGGCCTTCCTCTACGACGGCTTTCGCATGGCCCCGCCCGGTTGGCAGCCGGGGGACTTGCTGCCATAGCCGCGGGCCTCTAGGTTCCTGCCAACATTGACCCTCAGGAGGCCCAGTCTCATGAAACTCTGGTTTCATCATCTCAATATCAACCATCACGATGTGCCGGAGTTGGACTCCTTTTACGGTGACGTCCTGCTGCAGAGCGACATCCCGGAGATGGGCGCAGTGCCGTCCATCCCCGGCGCGTTGTATGCCGGTGAGTTGGCATTCCGGGTCAGCGAAAATGGCTCGCAATTTCATCTGACCGAGACCGACACCAACGTCGGCATCCGCGCTGGCAAGCAGATCAATCCGTTGGAGCGCGGGCACGTCGCCTTTCGCACCGATGATATCGAGGCCTTCAAGAAGCACCTTGAAGACAAGGGCATACCCTATGTCGATTATGGCACGACCTTCACCAAGTTGTGGACCCAGATCTATTTCCACGACCCTGCTGGCACCATTATAGAAGTGCACCAGGTCCTGGAAGAGTAGCTGCTGAGAAGCCGCCGAGAACCGGGCCGTGTTGCGTTTTTTGACGATGCGGTTGGCACAGTCTTTGGCTGTGCTGGTGCTGATGTCAGTGGCGATCTATGGCCTGATCGGCCTGATGCCGGGCGATCCGATCGACCTGGCCTTGAGCGCCGATCCACGCCTGACATCCGACGACATCGCCCGGCTTCGCGCCCTTTATGGCCTGGATGAACCTTGGGCGCATCGCTATTGGGCCTGGGCCATACAGGCATTGCAAGGCGAGTTCGGTTATTCCCGCCTGTTCGCGCAGCCGGTCATCTCCACCTTGGCCGAGCCTTTGGGCCGCACGCTGCTATTGATGGGTGGCAGCTTTGCCGTGGCGTTGGCCATCGGACTGCCGGCGGGAATGGCAGCTGGTGCCAGGCCGCACTCGCGCCTGGATTATGTGGTTAACCTGATTTGCTTTGCCGGTGTTGCCATGCCGGCCTTCTGGCTAGCACTGCTGTTGATCCTGCTATTCGCCGTGCATTGGCAAATCTTTCCTGCCAGTGCGGTGGCTTTGGAGCCCGGCTTCGCCACCCAGCTCCGCCATCTGGCTTTGCCGATCCTGACGCTGGGGTTGCTGCAAGCCGGCGGTATCACTCGCTATATGCGCGCCGCCATGCGCGAGGCTCTATCCGCCGATCACATCCGCACCGCCCGGGCTAAGGGCTTAAGCGAGGTCGGTGTGATCTGGGGCCATGCGCTGCGCAACGCCATGATCCCGGTGATTTCGATCCTGGCCCTGGATGTTGGTGGCCTCTTCAGCGGCGCGCTGATTGTGGAGATGATGTTCGGCTATCCCGGCATGGGCAAGCTGTTGTTCGATGCGGTGATGGGTAATGACTATAATCTGGCGCTGGTCGCTTTGTTGTTCGGCACCGGCGTTACGTTGGTCGCCAATCTGGCCGCTGATATCGCCTATGCTGCCGTCGATCCACGGGTATCCTTCGCCCGCATGAGCGACGCGTGAGGCCGTTAATGGGCACCGGAACCCGCGCCTGGCACCGCTTTCGCGGCCATCGCTTTGGTCTGGCCGGTTTGGTGCTGTTGTCGCTGCTGGTGATCGCCTGCCTTTCTGCCGGCTGGCTGGCCGGCGCTCTGGGCATCGATCCAGAGGCCGTCGATCTGTTCAGCCAGTACGGCGCGCCGACCAGCGCGCACCTGCTGGGCCAGGATGACTTGGGCCGGGACGTGTTGCTGCGCCTGCTGGCCGGCGGGCAAGTATCGCTCAGCGTGGCATTCGTGGCAGCTTTGGCGGCAGCCAGCATTGGCACCGCCATCGGTTTGGCCGCCGGGTATTGGGGCGGTTGGCTGGACGCAGTGTTGATGCGTCTGGTCGATAGCGTGATTGCCTTGCCGTTGTTGCCCTTGCTGATCGTCCTGGCCGCCATCGACCCTGCCAAGCTGGGGTTTGGCCCCTGGGCAGAGGAGCAAAGCTTTGGCCTGATCCGCATTGTCGTCATAGTCGCCGCCGTCGGTTGGACCACGCCAGCGCGTTTGGTCCGCGGCGCAACGCTTGCCGCCCGCGCCCAAGGCTATGTGCAGGCAGCCCGCGCGCTCGGCGTCGCGCCACTGGCGATTGCCGTGCGCCACATCCTGCCGAATGTCTCTGGCCCGCTGATCGTGGCGACGACGCTGGCCATGGGCCAAGTCATCCTGTTCGAGAGCGCCCTTAGCTTTCTCGGCCTCGGCATTCAGCCGCCGACGCCCAGTTGGGGCAATATGCTGACCGGCGCGCAAGAGATCATCTGGCAGGCGCCGATGCTGGCAATCTATCCGGGACTCGCAATCTTCCTTACGGTCATGAGTGTCAACTTTTTGGGCGACGCGCTACAAGATGCGCTGGCACCGCGTGCAACTGAGCGACAGGACGCAGCATGAGACCGATCATAGCCCTTTTCACGGGTCTAATGCTTTTCAACCTTTTTACCGCGCCGGCGTTTGCTGCTGGTGCCGCGGGCCTGCAGCACCTGCAAGGCAGTGGCCAGGACGCTAGCATGACATTGCCGCCATTAGTCGTGCCTCCAGATTTGCGACCGGAACAGGTGGAGGCCTTTGTTGCCCCCTTGAGCGACCGCGACGCTCGCGCAGTATTGCTGGCGGAGTTGCAGGCCAAGACCGTCGCCGCAGCGGCCGCCTCCGCCGCCGATCAGCCCAGCAGTTTCGCCAGCCTGATAGAGCAACGACGCCACACCACCGCCATGTTGGACGACCGGTTGAGCGGCCTGAAACAGGCTTGGCACAATTTGCCAGAACAGCTTGATTTCATGGTGCTGCTGTTATCCAGCGAAACGCCGCTGCGGAAAGGTCTGAGGAACCTGGCCATTATGATCGCCGCAGGCGCACTGGCAGCTTTGGTGGTTTATCGTTTGACGCGCGGGGTGTGCACGCAGTGGATGACAACATCTGCCAGCAGTTGGCCGGTGCGGATAACGGTTTTGAGTGGGCGGCTGATGCTGGATTTGGCCAGTGTACTGGCCTTCGCCCTGTTTGCGTTCGGCACGTCATTCCTGTTGTTCAACAATTTCGATCCCATGCGCCTGTTCGCAGAGGCCTATGCCGGCGTCGTGACGTTGGTGTTTTTTGCCTGGGTCGTAGCCAGGTTTGTGTTCGCACCACAAGCGGTCTCGTATCGATTGATGGTGATGGATGACCGAACGGCGATCCGCGCGACGCTGTTGACCGTCATGATGGCGGCTGGTTATGGGCTTATCTCGTTCTCGATGGGGCTGGTTGAACTGTTGGGCGGCGGCGAAGAGATCAAAGCGATACTGCGCCTGACGGTGATCGGGTTTGTCGTTGTCATCGCGACGCTCCATCTGTTGACCGCCCGGGTCAATGCGCCCGGCCATCCGATCCTACAGGCATGGCCGTGGTTGGGGTTGTTGGTGTTGGCTGTCGCCGGCCTCCTGTGGTTTCTGAACTCAGTTCTGGGTGAGCGTGCGGGCAATATGGCGACGATGGTAGGCTTTGTTCTGTTCCTGAGCGTCCCGACCGTGGATGCGTCGCTGCGCTCCTGTCTGGACCCGACGGTGAGCGGGGCGGATACGCGACGATTGTTGGCCTCCGGCGTCCGGCGGTTGTTAATCACTGTGCTGCTGCTGATATCTGGGGCGATGCTGGCACAAGGGGCTGGCCTGCCGCTGTTTGCTCTGTTGAAAACGCCAATTGGGGCAATGGTATTGGGTGCTCTCGTTGAAGTGGCCCTGACGGCATTGGCCGCCGTTGCCATCTGGACATTGCTCCGCGACTGGATTGACCGTTGGATTGAGCGCGAGCGCGAAATCGCGGAGGCCAACGCCAGCGGTGCGGGTATGGGCGAGGGCGAGGGTGGATCAGCCATCATCGGCACCCGGGCTCAAACCCTGTTGCCACTGTTCCGGGCGACCATCCTGGTGTTCATTATCGCTGTTTCGGTGCTGGTGATGCTGTCGTCGGCTGGCGTTGATATTGGCCCATTGCTGGCCGGTGCCGGCGTTATCGGCCTCGCCATCGGTTTTGGCGCCCAGGCGCTGGTGCGCGACGTGGTCAGCGGTATTTTCTTCCTGGTGGATGATGCTTTCCGGGTCGGCGAGTACCTGGAAATCGGCGAATTGCGCGGGGAGGTAGAGAAAATTTCTGTGCGCTCCATGCAATTGCGCCACCATCGCGGCATGGTCCAAACCATCCCCTTTGGCGAGTTGCGGCACATCACCAATTACAGCCGCGATTGGGTGATCTACAAACAGGATTTCTTGGTGCCATTCGATACGGACATCGAAAAGGTCCGCAAGATGATCAAGAAATTGGGACAGGAAATGCTATCCAATCCCGAAATTGGCCACTTGTTCATCGAGCCAATGAAGAGCCAAGGCGTTACGCGCATCGAAGAGGCCGGCATGGTTGTTCGCACCAAATTCACCTGCAAACCGCGTCAGCAATTCACCCTGCGCCGTTACGTCAATTTGAACATTCAGCGCCTGTTCATGGAAAATGGCATCCAGTTCGCTCGCCGCCGCATCCAGGTCGAATCGACCAGTGGTGAGGCTGTTAGCGGCGACGCTGCCAGTGCCGCACAGGTGGTGCTGGAGCAGGAAGCCGCGCGCGGCGTCTGACTTAGACGGAGACATCCAAAATGCTCGACATCGTTCAGGTCTCGGACCTCCATCTCTCGCCGACTCATGCCTGGTTTCAGGACAATTACGACGTGTTCGTCGACGAGATGCAGGCCGATCCGCCGGATTTCATCTTCGTCACCGGCGATGTCTGTGTGAACGGCCCGGACCGCGATTGGGAGTTCGCCTATGCCCGCGAACAGCTGGATCGCCTGCCGGTTCGCTGGCGCGCTATCCCTGGCAATCACGACTCAGGCGATACGCCGCCAGACGAGCGCAACCACCACCCGCTGACAGAGCCACTACGCGCGGCTTTCCACGCGCATATCGATCAGGATTGGTGGGTTGAGGATCTGGCCAACTGGAGGTTTATCGGTCTGAACGCCCAGCTGATCGACAGCGACCTGCCCAGTGAGCCAGCGCAATGGGCTTTCCTGGAGCAGGCTTTGGCGGATGCCGGCACCCGTCGACTGGCGATCTGGCTGCATAAGCCCTTGTTCGTCCGTGACCCCGATAGCCAGGGCCGCATGCTGACAGCACTGTTCCCGGAAGGCCGCGCCCGATTGCTCAGCTTGTGCGAGGGTCACGGTGTTGCGCTGGTTGGCAGTGGCCATTTGCACCGCTTCCGCAGAGTCAGCATTGGGGCAACAAAGCTGGTGTGGGCGCCTGCCACATCATTCCTGATGAGTGGGCGCAAAGCGGTGCCCGGTGCGGCGCGTCTGGGCTATATGCGCTATCGTTTTGGCCCCAAGGCCTTCACGGCCCGCTTTGTCGAGCCGCCATTGTTCGTCAACCTGGACGTCCGCAATTGGAACAAGTTCCGCGGATCAACAATCCATCTGCCCGAACGCCGCCCGCGCACCTGAGACTCGATGGACTTGAGTCTTCAGGCGCAGAAAAGCCGCTAACGATTGCTCGTCAGCAGCTCTGCATCAAACACGAACCTATTGGAAAATAGGCGCGTGGTTGCTTATTTCATTTTTTGCTCTTTGAACAGAACGTGCTTGCGCGCGACCGGATCGAATTTCTTAAATTCCATCTTTTCTGGCTTGGTGCGCGGGTTCTTCTTAGCAACATAGTAAAAGCCGGTGTCTGCTGTGCTTACCAGCTTGACCAATACGGTGGCGGGTTTGGCCATGACCGTGCATCCTTATAGAGCGAAACTTAGGCGCGCTTGATACCGGCTCACAGGCTCCCGGTCAAGTCATTCATCCATCAGGCCATTCATCCATCAGGATGCGCCTGGTGTGGCAACAGCACGTGCCGCCGCGCTTTCCACGGCTGGTGCCAACGCCCGCACATACAATGCTGGGTCCAGCAGCAACCGCTTGGCCAGCGCCATATCCTCATCCCGTTGATCGAGGCCAGCCGGGCAAGACTTGCGCAATGCGGCGGCCCTCAGGCGGTCCACATGATCATAACGCTGCCAGTCGGCGACGCGCATCGCATAGTCATCGACACTGGCGAACACCTGCGCCGGGCTAAGCTGTGTATCACCGCTGGCGGTGCAGATGCTGGGCAAGACCCCCAGGCCATCCAAAACATATCCGGACGGCGCATGCATTCGCGACCAGGTCAGCACCAGCTCTCCGCCGTTCGGCATCCGCACCAGGCTCTGCACACTGCCTTTGCCGTGGGTGGCTGTGCCGATCGCCACTGCCCGTCCACGATCCTGCAAGGCGGCAGCCAACAATTCCGATGCAGATGCGGACCGCCCGTTGATCAGCATTGCCATCGGGATGCCGGCGGCGATTTGTCGAGCATCGGCTGTAAAAACACTGTTCGACGCCGGATGGCGGCCAAACGTGCTGATAACCAAGCCATCGTCCAGGAACAGATCGGCCACCAGCACCGCCTGATCCAGCAGTCCACCGGGGTTGCCCCGCAAATCCAGGATAAGCCCGCGAACAGGGCTGGGTGCGGTTGCCAGCTGCAGATAAGCGCGCTCCACGTCTGCGGCGGTATTGCGGTTGAAGCTGGAGATGCGCAGCACCGCGACGGTCCGATCAATCGTGCCAACCACTGTCGCCGGTACGACAAAGGCCCGCCGCAGGGTGATATCCAGCACCTGTGCAGGCACGCCGCGCTGCAAGGTCAGAACGACAGAGCTGCCGGTCGGACCGCGCAGGCGGTCGACAACATCGTTGCCATCCAATCCGCCCAGCGGTTGATGGTCGGCGTGGGTCAGCAAATCGCCGACCTGCAACCCTTGCTCAGCCGCGGGCGTGCCAAGCATCACCTCAACCACATGGGTTAGCCCGGCCTCAGTCTGGATCGAAATGCCAATGCCGCTAAAGCCCTCCCGCGATGCCCTCTGGTTGGACGCTGCTCTGGCGCTGGCATAGCGGGAAAACGGGTCCAATTTCCCCACCACACCATCCATAACGGCCTGGTAAAAATCCTCCGCAGGCATGGCATGCAAGGCCGGAGTTGCGTCGCTTGCTTTTTGTAGGAGCGCTGCCGTGACGTCGGCCCAGGCATTGCCATCATAGGGATCGGGGCGCGCAAACTGTGCCAGTTGAAGGCCCCGTCGGTTCAGGGTGACGTATTCGCCTTCGCCCTCAATCTGCAAATCACCAGGCTCTTGCGAGCCAAGCAGCGCTTTCATGCCGTTCATGGCCAGCGGTGCGATGGCGACAGAGTCAATGTAGCGTTGCTGAATATGCGAAAATGCATCTTCGAACAAAAGCCGGGCTTCTGGTTCGGAGTACGTCTCTGAAAATGGCGGATGCGATGGTGAAATGCAGGCGGACAGCAATACGCTTGCGGCTATAACAGCCGCGACGCTTGCGAAAAGACGCCTCACAACCGGATGGGATGCCAGCCAGGTTGTGCGAAGAGCACCGAATATCAGCATGGGTCTAACCCTACCATCGCCCTCGCCAGGCAGCCAGGGGGTAGGCGCGCTGGCAGAGCTTACAACTCAATGCTTCACGGCAAGTTTATCGGCGCTTGCCTCGCCGTACGCCCTTTGGCAATCCGCCGCGCGGTTTTGAGGATGGCCTTGATGATGGCCGCGCGCGTCGGGCTGGCGCGCCATTCGCATCACTCGATCCCGTCGTGCTGAAGATCAGGCTGCCGCTGATGGGCACGGCCTCCCGCAAGATCACCTCAAGCGGATCGCCCAGTCGGAACTCCATTCCGGTCCGCCGGCCGATCAGCAGGTGGCGGCCAGGATCCACATCCCAGAAATCGTCGGGCAACAGGCTCCGCGGCACGAGACCTTCTGCGCCAACCGCTTCGACCCGCACAAAGATGCCGGCCTTGTGCACGCCTGTTATGCGCCCCTGGAAGGTCTCGCCGATATGGCTGGCTAGGTATGCCGCCGCGAACCGCTCCTGCACCTGCCGCTCGGCAGCGGATGCTCGGCGTTCGGTCATAGAGATATGTTCGGCCACCTTATCCAGCCGCCCGTGCTCATCCTCTGGCAGTCCGCCTTGCCCCAGGCCCAGACTGGCGATCAGTGAGCGATGGACAATCAGGTCAGAATAGCGGCGAATGGGCGAGGTGAAATGCGCATACCGCGCCAGCGCCAGGCCGAAATGGCCAATATTTTCCTGATGATACACCGCCTGCGCCTGCGCCCGCAGCACCAACTCACTGACCAACGCCGCATAGGGCGTATCGGCTGCTTTACGGACGAGGTCGGTGAACTGCCGTGGGCGGGTTATGGCGCTGGCGCTGGCCTTGATGCCCATCTCGCCCAGAACGCCTGTCAGCGATTCGATGCGCAGCGGGTCTGGCTTGTCATGGATGCGGAACAGGCAGGGCGCGCGCTTATCAACCAGCGTTTCCGCTGCGGCCACATTGGCGGCAATCATGAAATCTTCGATCAGCCGGTGGCTATCCAGCCGGGTGCGGGGCGAGACCGCTTGCAGATGCCGCCGCTCCTCGTCCATCTCAAATACCCGCTCGGCCATCTCCAGCTCCAGCGGGCCGCGGTGGGCGCGGGCTTTGGCTAGCAGCGCATAGGCGGCGTAGAGCGGCTTGATGACGGGTTCCAGCAAAGGCTCGGTCTTGTCGTTCGGCTGGCCGTCAATGGCAGCCTGGACCTCCTCATAGATCAGACGCGCAACGGACCGCATCAGGCCACGCACGAAACGGTGGCCGCGCTTTATGCCCTCGGCATCGAAATCCATGACGGCGGCCAGACAGGCCCGGTCGCCATCGGGGCGCAGTGAGCAGAGATCGTTCGACAGTGCTTCCGGCAACATCGGCACAACCCGATCCGGGAAGTAGACCGAGTTGCCGCGGGTCTCCGCTTCTTCATCGAGCGCCGATCCGGGGCGCACATACCAGGCGACGTCGGCAATGGCGACAGTGATCCGCCATCCCCCGTCCGGCAGAGGCTCCGCATGCACCGCATCGTCAAAGTCGCGCGCGTCGGCGCCGTCAATAGTAACCAACGGGATGTGCCGCAGGTCTTCGCGCCCATCAATCAGCCCAACCGGCTCTGCTGCGTTTGCTTCTGCCACAGCTTCGTCAGGGAAATCGCAGGGGATGTCGTGTTCGGCAATGGCCATCGCGCTGATCGCGTTCGGCTGATCCAGGTGGCCCAGCACCTCTGATATCGTTGCAGATGGCGTTGAGCGTCGTCCCGGCCTAGCACTGGCCCAGACGATCGAGCCTGTGGCTGGCGGCGTACGGCCGCCATCAATGCGGTATTCGTTACGGTCGCGTTTGTCTGCTGCACGCAGGAGCTTCGCGCCATCTTGCTCTGCCACCACCGCCAGAAAGCGCTTTGGCCCGGCTTTCAGATGGCGGATCACATCGCCTTTGTAGCTGGCCTCGCCACGTTTCGAGAGCCGCGCCAGCACTTGGGAGCCAACCGCCAAGTCTCTGGCGTTACGGTCGCGCGCATAGAATAGGATCTCCGGCGCAGTACCATCGCCCTGCCAGCCGTGCGGCTCCGCGACCAGATCGCCATCGCTATTGACCCGGACGACATTGACCACGGTCACACTGGGCAAAGCGCCGGGAACACCGACAGATCTGCCTGGGCCACGGTTGATCAGGCCCTCAGCCTCCAACTCGCGCAGGGTTTGCTTTAGGTCAGCGCGTGCTCCGCCCTTAACGCGGAAAGCCCGGGCCAATTCGCGGCGGTCCATGACCTGCCCGCTCTCCTGAATGAAAGCGAGAACCTCCTCGCGTGAGGGCGCCTCGGCTGGTGGCTTCACGCCTCTTCTGCTTTTGCGGTTGCGGCTTTCATGGGCGCCGCTTTCTTTGCAGCAGGCTTCTTTGCAGCAGTTGTCTTCTTAGCTGCGGCCTTTTTCGGCGCAGCTTTCTTAGCTGCCGGCTTTTTCGCTGCAGCCTTCTTTGCCGGAGCCTTCTTAGCTGGGGCCTTACCCTTGCCCTTCGCCGCGTCGCGCTCTTCCTTGGCATGGATCAGCACCATGGCGTCTTCGAGCGTCATCGTCTCCGGATCATTGGCCTTGCGCAACGAGGCCATGACCTTGCCGTGTTTCACATAAGGCCCGAACCGCCCACGGTTCAGGGATACTGGCTCACCACTGGTTGGATGCGCACCCAACTCGCGCAGCAGGCCCTGGCCACCGCCTTTTTCCGCCGCTTCCGCAATGAGCGTAACCGCCCGGTTCAAGCCAATGCTGAGCACATCGTCATCGCCTTTGAGCGAGACGAACTTTTTGTCATGCGCGATATAGGGGCCAAAGCGCCCGATGGCCGCTGTGATAGGCAGACCGCCTTCCGGGTGCAGACCGATCTCGCGCGGCAGCGCCAGCAATGCCAATGCCATTTGCAAATCGACGTCATCAACCGGTGTACCCCGCAGCAGCGAGGCGCGTTTCGGCTTTTTGTTCTCCTCCGTCACCTCGCCCAATTGCACATATAGGCCGTACGGGCCTTTGCGCAGCGAGACTTCCAGGCTGCTTTCCGGATCGACGCCCAGGACTTTAGGCAGGCTGATCTCGTCACTCTCCCCCGGCATCGCCAAGGCGCGGGTGAAGGAGCATTTTGGATAGTTAGAGCAGCCGATAAAGGCACCGGTGCGCGACAGGCGCAGGCCCAACCGGCCGCCGCCGCATGCGGGGCAGGTCCGTGGCTCGCTGCCGTCCTCGCCAGCTGATGGGAAGAAGTGCTGGCCCAAATCCTCGTCCAGCACGTCGATGACTTGCCGGATCGTCAGGTCCTTGGTTTCTTCGATACGGATAAAGAAGCTGTCCCAAAACTCCCGCAGCAGCTGCCGCCAGTCGCGGTCGCCGTTCGAGACGTCGTCCAGCGATTGCTCCAGGTCAGCCGTAAAATCGTATTGCACATAGCGATTGAAATAGTTTTCGAGGAACGCGGTTACCAATCGGCCCCGGTCCTCCGCCGTGAACCGGCGGCGGTCCAGCGTGACGTATTGCCGATCCTGCAACACCTGCAAGATGCTGGCATAGGTCGATGGCCGGCCAATGCCCAATTCCTCCATGCGTTTCACCAGGCTAGCCTCAGTGAAGCGCGGCGGTGGTTGGGTAAAATGCTGTTCCGGCGTGGTTTTGTCGTTTGAGACGGCCTCGCCTTCCGCCATTGGCGGCAGCAATCGGCCCTCTTCGTCCTTATCGTCCGGGTCGTCTACGTCCTCTTGATACAGCGTCAGGAAGCCGTCGAAGCGGATCGTCGTGCCCGTCGCGCGAAGGCCCACCTGCTTGTCCGCAGTGGCGATATCGATCGTAACCTGATCCAGCACAGCATTGGCCATCTGGCCAGCCAGGGTCCGTTTCCACACCAATTCGTAGAGCGCCAACTGCTGTGGCTCCAACAAGCCGCGCAGGCTGGATGGATCGCGGGCCATGTCCGTTGGCCGGATCGCCTCATGCGCCTCTTGGGCGTTCTTGGCTTTGTTTTGGAACGCGCGGGGTTTGTCTGGTAGGTAGGCGGCGTCATAGCGCTCGCCGATCAAGGCGCGCGCTTGATCAAGCGCTTCGTTCGACAGGTTGACGCTGTCGGTCCGCATATAGGTGATCAGGCCGGTGGTCTCGCCACCCAACTCGATACCTTCATACAGCTTCTGGGCAACGCGCATGGTCTGGCTGGCGGCAAAGCGCAGCTTGCGGCTGGCCTCTTGTTGCAGGGTGGAGGTCGTGAACGGCGGTGGTGGATTGCGACGAACCTGCCGTTTTTCCACCGATGCGATGTTTAACTTTGCACCGTCGAGCACGCCGACGATCTCGTCCGCCATGGCTTTGTCGGTAATGCCCAGCCGGTCCAGGCGCTTGCCTTGCCATTGGTTCACACGGGCGGTGAAGGGCCGTCCGGCGGCGGTCTTACAAGCGGCCTCAATCGACCAATATTCCTGCGGGATGAAACTTTCAATGGCGCTTTCGCGCTGGCAGATCAGCCGCAACGCAACCGATTGCACCCGGCCAGCAGAGCGGGAACCCGGCAGCTTGCGCCACAGGATCGGCGAAAGCGTAAAGCCCACCAGATAATCCAGCGCGCGGCGGGCCAGATAGGCCTCCACCAATTCCTGGTTCAACTCGCGCGGGTTGGCGATGGCGTCCAGCACGGCGGTCTTGGTGATCTCGTGAAACACCACCCGCTCCACATGGCGGGTGCCGAGGGCGCGGCGACGGGTCAGTTCTTCGCGGACATGCCAGGAGATGGCTTCGCCTTCGCGATCTGGATCGGTCGCCAGGATCAGGCTGTCGGCGCCCTTCAGCGCCTTGGCAATATCCTTGATGCGCTTGTCACCATCGGGATTCACATCCCAATCCATGGCGAAATTCTCATTTGGCCGCACAGAGCCGTCTTTCGGCGGCAAATCGCGGACATGCCCGTAGGAAGCGAGCACGGTGTACTCACTGCCCAGGTATTTGTTGATGGTCTTTGCTTTTGCAGGCGATTCGACGACAACGACTTTCAAAGGACATCCTAAATCGATACGTACGGCCACTCAGCGCAGTGAAACATATTGGCCGGGGTGGCGTTCCAGCCGACCATCAAGTTCCAATTCCGCGAGGAGTCTTGCCACCTCTACGCTGGACAAGTGACACTGCCGGCAGAGTTCGTCAACGGTCACGGGTGTAGCGCTCAACGATCCGAGCAACCGGGCGACGTGATCGTCTTCTGCTTCCAACGGTTCGTCGGCGGTCTCATCGAAGTGTTTTGGCAGCCTGTCAGCATAGCCATAGAGCGGTGGCCGTTCCGCCGCGACCAGGGGCTCCAGTGGCAGAGCCGCCAGAATATCCTCCGCCGTTTCGACAAAGATTGCGCCGGCCCGCAATAACTGGTTCGGCCCAGCGGCTCGTGGGTCAATGGGAGAGCCGGGTACGGCGCAGAGCTCACGCCCTTCCTCCAAGGCATAACGCGCTGTGATCAAAGAGCCAGACCGCTGCGCCGCCTCGATCACCACCACTGCCAGCGATAGCCCAGCGACAATGCGATTGCGCCGCGGAAACAGCTCAGCGCGGGTTTCGGTTCCCAGCGGCATTTCGCTGATCAGCGCACCTGCCGGCAGAATGGCCTCAGCCAGACGTGCGTGCTCTGCCGGATAGATTTTGTCCAGTCCGCCCGCCATGACTGCCACCGTCCCGCTGGCAAGCGCGCCACGGTGCGCGCCGCCATCAATGCCACGGGCCAAACCGGATACGATCACAAGGCCGTGAACACCTAGCGCCTTGCCCAATTCCTCGGCCAAGCGTGTGCCGGCAGCAGACGCGTTGCGCGCGCCGACAATTGCGACCGCACGCCGCTTCAGCACACCAGCATCACCCAGGACAGACAGCACCGGCGGCGGTGTGCCGGAGTTTGCCAACAGGTGCGGATAGTCCGGGTCGCCCAACAGCAGAAATCGCCCACCCATGGCCTTCAAGGCTTTGCCCTCGGCGACGACAAGGTCCATCGCGATAGGCTTCCAGTCGTCGCCCAGCCGCTTGCGGATATAATTGGTGCGCTTCAACACCTCCACTGCCGCGCCAAAGCGGTCGACCAGGCTGCGAAACCGTTGCGGGCCGATACCGTAACTGCGCGCCAGTTGCAGCCGCGCCCGCCGTTCTTCGCCGTCGGCTGCGTGTTCGATGGAACCCTCCATAGCGACCCCGAAGGTAAACAGGCCAAGTGAAGGGTTACGATCTGTTCAGATTGGTTAACGAAGCCCTAACGGCGCGGACTATTTCTTTTGACCAATCCGCGGTTCCTCGCCCTTAAGCAGGCGGCGGATATTGCCGTGGTGGCGGATAATGACCACCAGGGCAATGAGGATTGCCACGTCGCGGATTTGCGGCAGGCTAACGAAATGCGCTGCGATTGGGGCGGCGATCACCGCAGACATTCCTGCGACAGAGGACATGCGGAACAGGGCGGCTATGGCCAACCAAGTGGCACAGGCGATGGCAGCAATCACAAAATCCAGCGCCATCAGCACGCCTAGCGTGGTCGCCACGCCCTTGCCGCCCTTGAAGCGCAGCCATACCGGGAAGCAATGCCCCAGCACGGCGCCCGCCGCCGCAAAGACAGCCATGTCGGGTCCGAAGCGCCAGGCAATCAGCACAGCAACCGCACCCTTGCCGCCATCCAGCAGCGTCACCGCAAGCGCCAGGGCCTTGTTTCCGGTCCTCAGAACGTTGGTCGCGCCGATACTGCCGCTACCGATCTGGCGAATATCGCCCAAACCGGCCAACTTGGTCAGTATCAGCCCGAATGGGATTGAGCCCAGCAGATAAGCTAGCACAAGCGCGGCATAAAACGGCCACTGATAGGAGATATCGCCCAGCAGGTCGGGCATCGCCTAAGCCTCCGCCACCTGATAGACGATGCGGCCATCGACCACCGTCATCCGCACCTGGCCTTGCACTGGACGGCCGTCATAGGGCGCGTTCTTGGACTTGCCGACGCCGCCTTTCACGTCCAGCCGCCATGGCCGGTCCAGATCGAACAGCACCAGATCAGCAGGCTTGCCTTTGGCCAGCGTTCCCAGCGGCAGGCCCAGCAACTCCGCCGGCGCGACAGTCATCTTCCGCAGCAGATCCAACAACGGCAATTGGCCCTTGTGATACAGTTCCAGTGCCAGCGGTAGCAACGTCTCCACGCCGACCATGCCTGGCTCTGCCTGGGCGAAGGGGATGCGTTTGGACTCCTGGTCGTGCGGTGAGTGGTCAGAGGCGATGACGTCAATCGTGCCATCCTGCAATGCCTCCACCACCGCCAGCCGGTCATCCTCAGATCGCAGCGGTGGAGAGACCTTGGCGAAGGTGCGATAGCCCTGCACCTCGAGATCGTTCAGCGCGAAATAGGGCGGGGCTGTATCTGCCGTCATGTGCAGGCCCTCGGCTTTGGCGCGGCGAACGACGGCTAGGCCTTCCGCCGTCGACAGGTGTGCTGCGTGATACCGACCACCGGTCAGCGACACCAATTGCCGGTCGCGCTCTAGCAGGATCGACTCTGCCGCGGTCGGAATGCCCGACAGCCCTAGCCGCGTTGCCAACTCGCCCTCGTTCATATGGCCGCCTTCGGCCAGGTCCGGGTCTTCCGGGTGCTGGATGATCAGCGCGCCAAAGGCCTTGGCATAGGACAGCGCGTTGCGCATCACCTGGGCATTGCGCACCGCGTGCAGGCCATCAGTGAAGGCCAGAGCGCCCGCCTCCCGCAGCAGGCCCATCTCCACCAGCTGCTTGCCTTCCAGGCCCTTGGTGACACCGCCATAGACGAAAATCTTAACCAGCTTCACCTCGCGTGCGCGGCGGGCGACGAACTCCACCACCGCCACATCGTCGATGACCGGGCGGGTGTTCGGCAGACCGACCAGCGCGGTGATGCCGCCAGCCGCCGCGGCGCGGGAGATACTGTCCAGCGTCTCCTTATGCTCCTCGCCCGGCTCGCGGAATTGCGTGCGCATATCGACCAAGCCAGGGGCCAAACAATGGCCGTGGCAATCCACCCATTCGATATCCGGCGCCAATTGGTCTGGGCGGATGTGCGGGCCGATATCAGCGATGGTCTCGCCCAGCACCAGCAAGCCGCCGGTTTGGTCCAGGCCAGAAGCGGGGTCGAGCAGGCGTGCGTTAACGAAAGCGCGGCGCATCAGGTGTTCCCTCCTGCAGAGCCGTCTTCATCGAAATTCGCGATCACGTTGCGGGTCAGCAAGTCCAGGCAAGCCATCCGCACCGCCACGCCCATCTCCACCTGCTCCGGAATGACCGAGCGGTTGATGTCGTCGGCTACGTCGGAGTCAATCTCAATGCCGCGGTTCATCGGACCCGGATGCATGATTAGAGCGTCCGGCTTGGCGGCCTTCAGTTTTTCCACGTCGAGCCCATAATACCGGAAATACTCGCGCTGGGAGGGGAAGAGCGAGCCGCGCATGCGCTCAGTCTGGATGCGCAACATCATGACAATGTCCACGCCTTTCAGGCCCTCTTCCATGTCGTGGTAAACATCGACACCCAGCCGGTCCGCAGCCGCCGGCACCAGTGTCGGCGGTGCCACGATGCGCACAAACGCGCCCATGGTGTGCAACAGCAGGATGTTGGAGCGCGCAACGCGGCTGTGGGCTACGTCACCGCAGATCGCCACGTTCAACCCGGCCAGTGAACCCAAGCGACGGCGTATGGTCAGCGCGTCCAGCAAAGCCTGTGTCGGATGCTCGTGCCAGCCATCGCCGGCATTGATCACGGCACACTCAACCTTTTCGGAGATCAGCTGCACCGCGCCAGAATAGGGATGGCGCACCACCAGCACGTCCGGGTGCATGGCGTTCAGCGTCATGGCGGTATCCAGCAGCGTCTCGCCCTTGTTGATGGCGCTGGCTTCCACCGCAATGTTGATCACGTCGGCGCCAAGCCGCTTGCCCGCCAGCTCAAACGAGGTGCGGGTGCGGGTCGAGCTTTCGAAGAACACGTTGATGACCGTGCGCCCACGCAAATCGCTGCGCTTCTTGTCCCGCCCACGGTTCAGGTCAACGTAACTCTCGGACAGATCGAGAATCGTGGAGATGGCCTCGGGACCCATGCCCTCAATGCCAAGGATGTGCTGATGCGGAAATATAATATCGTCCATGGGTGTTGGATTTACGCCGCCCATGGGGGAGTCGCAAGAGCCGCCAAGCCGCGGACGCATTTAACCCTGGGGATCATCCAGCCAATTTTCACGTCCATGCCGCACGCGCAGGATCAGAACATCATCGTGCTCGTCAACGGTATAGATGATAACGTGAATGCCGGTGGGGTGAGCACGAACAGCCGGGGCGGTTTCTAATCGCAGTCGTGCCATGAACGGATTGTCCCCAATTAACGCAATAATGCCATCCAACTGGCTGCTGTAGTTGTGCGCTGCAATTTTTCCAAATTGGTCTATGCCCTGGTCCAAAATTTCGACCAAGTCCAGTCGAGCCGCAATGGATATTTTAAGCGCCTTTGCGCGCCATATTCCTCCGGAGAGCCTCCTGCCAAATTTCCTTCATAGAGTATTCACTGACCCCACTCACCAGCCCCTCGTCGATCTTTTCCTGCATGGCAGCAATTTTTGCCTGTTTCACCCGTTCGCGCTCAACCAAGGCGCAAACGAAGTCAGAGGCACTCTCTCTGCTGTCTGTATGGGCTTCGACCCATTCGCCGAGGTCCGATGGCAGTGTCACGGTGAGGGCGGCCATGCGCTTGTCTCCTTACGGGCGATCTCCACCCGTCAATATAGGTGTTTCGCCCCTACTGCGCCAGCATCCAACCCGCCACCGCCGCCACGCTCACCATTCCCACCACGTGTTGCAGGGTAATGGCGCTGGCCATGGTCTTACCGTCGCCACCCATCTGGCTCGCCAGCACATAGCCGCTGGGGGAGGAGGGCAGAGCGGCCGCGATCACCATGATCTGTGTCACCAATAATGGCAGGCCTAGCCCGGTGCAGGTCAGCCACATAGCCGCCGGCATCACCGCCATCTTCAGCACCGTTGCTAACAGAGTCGGCAGGCCCGTCTGGCGGAGGCTGCTGAAATCCAACGCGGCCCCCGCTGCCAGTAGACCAACGGGCAATGCTGCTAGGCTCAGCAGTTTGAAGACGCTCAGCGTTTCGATCACCGGGCCCAGGCCGGCCAGATTGAAAAACGATCCCAGCAACACCGCAACCACGACCGGGTTCTTCAGCACCGCCAAAGCCATCTGCCATGGCGAGCGATTGGCGCCGGTTGCGCGGGCGTAGACGACAATGGAGGCCGTGCTGGAAAGCGCCGGCCAGACTGAGGTCATTACCACCACATACGGCCAGACACCCTCGCCCAGCAGCGCCGGGATGAGGGCGATCATGACGACGCCGTTCAGCCGGATTGAGGCCTGGTGCACGCTGCCCGCCGTCACAGCCGGGCTACCGATCAGCCAGCGGGCGCTCCAATAGGCGATGACGCCGATGCCTAGGATAATGCCAACAATCGGCAGCAACATCCCGGCGACGTCTGCAAACATCACCTCGCGGACGGATACATGGTGCACGACCAGCGACGGTAGGAAGATATAGAACACGCTCTTTTCTGCCGCCGCCCAAGTGGCCTGCGGTATGCCGCGGCCCTTCAGCCAATAGCCGACGGCGATGGCAAGGACGATCGGCAGAATCGCAAGCGCGACAGTCAGCACGTCTGGTCGGGCTCCTCGCCACGATCATCGCTCTGGCCGCCTTCTTCAACGCCGTTGTCGTCCTCATCATCGATATCAGGCACCAGCGGCTTCATCAGGAAGTCGAGGCAGCCCTGCAGAATGTAAGCGGCTGCAGTTTGGTCGATCAACTCCTTGCGACGGGAGCGCGAGAGGTCAGCCTCCTCCAGCAGCAGTCGTTCAGCGGCGACAGAGGAGAAACGCTCGTCCCAAAGCGCGACGGGCACGTCAAAATGCTTGGCCAAATTGTGAGCAAACTGGCGGCAGGCTTGCGCCCGCGGCCCCTGACTCCCATCTTGGTTCAACGGCATGCCGACGACGATGCCGGCGACGGCTTCGCCCTTCCAGAATTCGGCCAGGTAGCCGGCCGTTTCAAAGAATCGCTCGGCGCGGCGCACCACGCCAGCGGGCGATGCGATGCGGCGGCTGGGGTCGGACAAAGCGACGCCAATCTTGCGCGTACCTACGTCTAAGCCGACGAGTCGCGTGTGACGTGGCAGCCCGGCCAGGTCGGCGGGCTTGCAAATCCGGGTTTGGTGGCTAGAGATGGGCACAGCCCTCCCAAGTGAATAACTGTTACAAAACGAAGGAACGCGCGCATGGCGTTGGATCAGGCGACGGTGGCACGCATCGCCAACTTGGCTCGCATTAAGGTCACAGACGACGAACTGCAAGCCTGGGCCACAGATCTGTCTGCTATTATCACATTCGTTGAGCAATTGGACGAGGTGAATGTGGACGGTGTTGAGCCGATGACCGGCGTCGGCGATTTCCCGCTGCCACTGCGTGTGGATGCGGTGACCGATGGTGGTTATGCCGAAATAGTGACCGGGAACGCACCGGAAGGCGCGCTTGGCTTCTACACTGTGCCTAAGGTGGTCGAGTAATGAGCAACCTGACCGATCTAACAATCGCTAGCGCCCGCGCCGGCCTGGACGCCGGCGACTTCTCCGCCCGGGAGTTGGCAGCGGCGCATATCGCCGCAATGGCCGAGCACAAGACCCTGAACACCTTCATCACCGAAACGCCAGAGCGCGCGTTGGCCGATGCCGACGCCGCCGATGCGCGCCGCGCCGCCGGTCAGGTGGCCAGCGCGCTGGACGGCGTGCCCATCGCCATGAAGGACCTGTTCTGCACCGAGGGCGTGCGCTCCACGGCCGGCAGCCATATCCTGGAACCTTTCGTGCCGCCCTACGAGAGCACGGTGTCCGCCAAGCTGAAAGCCGGCGGCTCCGTCATGCTGGGCAAGGCGAACCTGGATGAGTTCGCCATGGGATCTGCCAACATCACCTCCTATTACGGCCCAGTGACCAACCCCTGGGTCGCTGGCAACGGCGACAACCGCCAGCGCGTGCCAGGTGGCTCTTCCGGCGGTTCGGCAGCAGCAGTGGCGGCGCGGATCGCCATAGCGGCAACCGGAACCGACACCGGCGGTTCGATCCGCCAGCCGGCCAGCTTCTGCGGCATTGTCGGCATGAAGCCGACCTATGGCCGCTGCTCGCGCTGGGGCATTGTCGCCTTTGCCTCCTCCCTGGATCAGGCCGGCCCGATGACGCGAACGGTCGAAGATGCGGCGATCATGCTGCAAGTCATGGCTGGCCATGATCCGAAGGACTCGACCAGCGCGCCGTACGATACGCCGAATTTCTCAGAGAAACTGCGCAGCGGTGTCAAAGGCTTGAAAATTGGCGTGCCGCGCGAATATCGCGTTGATGGCATGCCGGCGGAGATCGACTCCGTCTGGCAGCAAGGCGCCGACTGGCTGCGCGATCTGGGCGCCGAGGTTGTCGAGATCAGCCTGCCCCACACGAAATACGCTCTGCCGACCTATTACATCATCGCTCCTGCGGAGGCCTCCTCCAACCTCGCGCGCTATGACGGCGTCCGCTATGGCCTGCGCGTGCCGGGCAACGATCTGAAAGAGATGTACGAGAACACCCGCGCCGAGGGGTTCGGTGCGGAGGTCAAGCGCCGCATCATGATCGGCACCTATGTGCTGAGCGCCGGCTATTACGACGCTTATTATATTAAGGCGCAAAAGGTCCGCTCCCTGATCCTGCGCGACTTTACGAGCGCTTTTGAGAAAGTCGACGCGATCCTAACCCCGACCGCGCCTAGCGCCGCCTTTGCCCTGGGCGAGAAGCAGGACGACCCGGTGCAGATGTACCTGAACGATGTCTTCACCGTGCCAGCCAGCATGGCCGGCCTACCTGCGATCTCCGTGCCCGGTGGCCTATCGGCAGAGGGCCTTCCTTTGGGCCTGCACCTGATCGGCAAGCCGTTCGACGAGGTCACCCTGTTCCAGGTCGCTCAGGCGCTGGAGGATGCCGCTGGGTTTGAGGCTCGGCCGGCTGGGTATTAAGGCCCGGCATCATAGACGGCAAGTTCTACACGGTGATTTACACATGGCGCAGAGGCAACCGACGGATTATATCCGCACGTAGAGCCCGACGGCAGGAGATAGAGGACTATGGCCCCTAAGCAACAGCCAGGCCGGATCAATCAGGAGCGCGCCGACCGCTTCACGGACGCTGATATTGAACGCTAAGCGACAGAAGATGGCGAGGACGAGTTCTTTGACCGCAAAGCCGCGCCTGATCGCGTCGAACAACCCTACCCGCGCAAACGTCCTGAACCCGTTCGGTAACCAGATCCTCCATCGTCATTGCGAGAAGCCGGAGGCGACGAAGCAACCCAGCGGCTCGTAAGGTGAGTTAGGCAAATACCATCAGGCGTATCGCCGATGGCAGAGGAATGTTTGAGAGGTACGAACCATGGCTGAACTACTAGAACACCCCAAATTGCTCAAAGGCGACAGCGGCGAGTGGGAGATTGTGATCGGACTGGAGGTCCATGCCCAGGTCATCTCCAACGCCAAGCTGTTCTCTGGCGCGCCCATCGCCTTTGGCGCAGAACCTAATACCCAGGTCAGCCTCGTCGATGCGGCCTTCCCCGGCATGCTGCCCGTGCTGAATGAGCATTGCGTCGAGCAGGCTGTCCTCACCGGCCTCGGCATTAACGGCACGGTCAACAAATACAGCCGCTTTGACCGCAAGAATTATTTCTACGCCGACTTGCCGCAGGGCTATCAGATCAGCCAGTTCGAATTCCCCATCGTCACCGGCGGCTTTGTCGATGTTGAGCCGGAGGGTGAGGTGCCGAAGCGCATAGGCGTCACCCGGTTGCATGTGGAGCAGGACGCCGGCAAGTCGATCCACGATCAGCACCCGACTCAGTCCTATATCGACCTGAACCGCTCCGGCACGGCATTGATGGAGATCGTGTCCGAGCCCGACATGCGCTCTGGTGAGCAGGCAACGGCCTACCTGACCAAGCTGCGCCAGGTGTTGCGCTATCTCGGCACCTGTGATGGCAACATGGATCAGGGCTCGATGCGTTGCGATATCAACGTCTCAGTGCGCCATCCGGGCGACGAGCTGGGCACCCGCTGCGAGGTCAAGAACGTCAACTCCATCCGCTTTGTCCGCCAGGCGATTGAGTATGAGGCGCGTCGCCAGATCCGTCTGATTGAGAATGGCGGCACGGTGGTGCAGGAAACCCGTCTCTATGACCCATCCAAGGGCGAGACCCGCTCGATGCGATCCAAGGAAGACGCGCACGATTACCGCTATTTCCCAGACCCGGACCTGCTGCCGCTGCGCCTGGAAGACGAGTATATCGAGCGTATCCGCGCCGGTATGCCCGAACTCCCCGATGCCAAACGCGCCCGGTTTGTCGCTGACTATGGCATCTCAGACTACGACGCCTGGGTGATGACGGCGGACCAGGATACCGCTGACTTCTTTGAAGGCGTGGTCAAGGGCCGTGATGCCAAACTGGCGACCAACTGGATCACCGGCGACTACTTCGCCTACCTGAACCGCGAAGGCTTTGACGTCACCAATGCTCCCATCGGTGGACAGAAGCTGGGTGGGCTCGTCGATCTGATCTCCGACAACACCATCTCTGGCCGGATTGCCAAGGACGTGTTCGAGGCGATGATCGAGAGCGGCAAGGACGCCGCCGCCATCGTCGAGGAAAAAGGCCTGGTTCAAATCACTGACACCGGCGCTATCGAGGCCATGATCGACGACGTCATCGCCAAGAACCAGGACAAGCTAGAACAATACCGATCCGGTAAAGACAAGCTGTTCGGTTTCTTCGTCGGCCAGGTAATGAAAGCCACCCAGGGCAAGGCCAATCCGGCAATGGTGAACCAGTTGCTGAAGCCAAAGCTGGATGGCTAGGTGGTGTTCTGGCCGACGCGCAGCATGCAAGGCCACTTGACGGGCACTCACTAGCCGCCTTACCATGACGCTCGTGGTGATTTGCTCGACCAGCTTGCGGCCACGTTAAATAAACTCGCTAAACGGTCGGGACGTATCAGTGCCGGCCTGCGCTACGCGAGCGTTTTGAGCAGGTATTTTGTGCTCAAAACTTTGATAGCGCAGTACTCCGACGGTGACCTCCCGGCCACCTGTCGCCTATTGGAGTACGAACCTGATGTCCGATCACGATCCCCTTGCCGACTGCCGCCCTGAAACTCTCGCCATTCGCGCCGGCCTGAACCGCAGCCAGAATGCCGAGACCAGCGAAGCGCTGTACATGAACTCCGGCTTTGTCTTCGACAGTGCGGAGCAGGCCGACGCCGCGTTCACCGGCGATATCGACCGTTATCTCTACGGTCGCTACGCCAACCCAACCGTGACCATGCTGGAGCAGCGCCTGTGTGCGCTCGAAGGTGCAGAGGTTTGCCGCGCCACGTCCAGCGGCATGGCCGCCATTTTTGCCGCCATGGCCTGCTGCCTGGAGAGCGGCGACCGCGTCGTCGCAGGTGCGACCCTGTTCGGCTCCAGCCTGCATATCCTGGGCAAAATCTTGCCGAAATGGGGCGTGCATGTTGATCTGGTGCCACCCGCCGACCTGGATGCGTGGGAGAAGGCTTTGAGCACGCCGGCCAAGGTCGTGTTCGTCGAGACACCGACCAATCCCACCCTCGACATCGTCGATTTGAAGGCGCTCTCCACTCTCGCGCACAAGGCCGGCGCCAAAGTGATTGTCGACAACGTGGTGGCGACGCCTGTGTTGCAGCGCCCGCTGGATCTGGGCTGCGATGTGGTCGTCTACTCCACCACCAAGCATCTGGATGGCCAGGGCCGCACCCTCGGCGGCGCGGTGCTGTGCGACAAGGCGTTCGACAAGGATCACCTACAACAATTCCTGCGCCACACCGGCCCCTGCATGAGCCCGTTCAACGCGTGGGTCGTGGTCAAAGGGCTAGAGACCTTGTCGCTCCGCGTGCGGGAGATGAGCCGCAGCGCTCAGATCCTGGCCGAACGGCTGGAGGCCCTGCCCAACGTCACCCGCGTTGCCTACCCCGGCCTCGCTAGCCACCCCAGCCATGCGGTTGCCAAGGAGCAGATGCTCGAAGGCCTGTTCGGCAGCGTGCTGAGCGTGGAGGTCGCCGGCGGCCGCCCGGCAGCGTTTGCCTTCTTGAACGCGCTGGAGATCGTCGATCTCTCGAACAATCTGGGCGACACCAAGTCCCTGTCCTGCCACCCCACCACCACCACCCACCGCGTACTAACCCCGGAAGCCCGCGCAGCCGCCGGCATCACCGAGGGCCTGGTGCGCATCTCCGTCGGCCTGGAGCATGTGGATGACCTTTGGCGCGACCTGGAGCGGGCTGCCCAAGCCGCTGGCAGTACGCTTCGGCAAGCCGCATAGTTAGACGGTATGACTAGGCTCTAGGGCGCGGGCGGGTGACACTTGAGCCTGCGTCCTGGGGGCTCTACAATGCTCGCAAATCGGCGGCGGGATGCGCTGGCGCCGACGCCCTTTCTGTATGACGAGAGCTCCTTGCGATGTATCGCCAAACCACCCGCGCTCTAACGGTCACAGTTGAACCGGAATTCCTGGCGGCGCATTCGCAGCCGGACAAAGGGCATTATGTCTGGGCCTACCATGTTCATATCGAAAACCATGGGCAAGAGACCGTCCAACTCGCCCGCCGCTACTGGCGCATTGTCGACGGAGCCGGCCAGGAGCAAGAGGTGCGAGGTGCCGGGGTCGTTGGTGAGCAACCGGTGTTGAAACCAGGCCAGTCTTTCAAATACACCAGCGGCACACCGCTCTCTATTCCCGGTGGCTTCATGACGGGTTCCTATGAGATGATTAACGAGGAAGGTGACGTGTTCGATATCGTGATCCCTGCGTTCTCGCTGGATTGCCCCGATCAAGTCACCCGGCTGAACTAGAGCGGTCGAAGCCGCTCTAACGCTACCACTCTAGGCGCTGCCAGCGCGCGCCCGACTGGCGAAAGACCCGACCCGATGTTCGACTTCCGCCCCGTGTTGTTTGTCGTCGGTGCCCTGCTATTGGGGTTGGCCGGTACGATGCTGGTTCCAGCCCTCATCGAATTGCTGTACGGCTCACCGGAGTGGCGTGCTTTCATTTTTGCCGCGGCAACGACGATGTTTGTCGGCGGTTCGCTCGTGCTCGCGACCTATAGCGAGCGCGCCAAGCTGAGCCTGCGGCAGGCCTTTCTGATGACCGGCCTTTGTTGGCTGTCTGCCGCGCTGTTCGGCGCTCTGCCTTTCATGCTGATGACGATCCCGCTGAGCTTTACCGACGCTTTCTTCGAATCCATGAGCGGCATTACCACCACCGGCTCGACCGTGATGATCGGCTTGGATCATGCACCGCGCGGTATTTTGTTGTGGCGGGCGCTGCTGCAATGGTTCGGTGGGATTGGCATTATTGTGACGGCGTTGGCGGTGTTGCCGATGCTGCAAGTCGGCGGCATGCAGCTGTTCCGCATGGAAAGCTCTGATCGATCTGACAAGGCCTTGCCAAGGGCGGCACAATTGGCGGCCTGGATCGCCGCTCTCTACCTGGGCCTCACCCTGGCGTGGTCGTTGATGCTCTGGATTGCCGGTATGAGCCTGTTCGATGCGGTGGCCCATGCCATGACCACCATCGCCACCGGCGGATTTTCAACGTCGGATAAGTCCATTGGCGCCTATCCAGACCCTGCCATTCATTGGATCATCACGCTCGGCATGATCGCGGGCTCGCTGCCTTTTGCGCTCTACATGCTCGCGGCAGGGGGCAACCCCAAGCCGCTGCTGCAGGATACCCAGGTGCGTTGGTTCCTGTGCACACTTGGTGTGATCATCGCCGGCATGGCTGGCGGCCAGCTGCTGTTTACCGAGGAAAATTTTTCCACGGCCCTGCACCTCAGCGCATTCAACGCCACATCGATCATGACCGGCACAGGCTATGCCACGTCTGAGTATGACCATTGGGGAAGCTTCGCGCCTGCCATGTTCTTCGTCATCATGTTCATCGGCGGATGTGCGGGCTCAACCACCTGCGGGATCAAAATCTTTCGGTTCCAAATCCTGTTTGCAGCGGCCATCGTGCAGCTCAAGCAACTGGTGCAGCCGCGCGGCGTCTTCATCGCATACTACAATCGCCGACCGATCTCGACGGACGTGGTCGCGTCGGTGATGACCTTCTCGCTGATCTACGCCGCCGGTTTTGCGACGTTAACCATCGCGCTCAGCTTCATGGGCCTGGACTTCCTAACCTCGACCTCCGGCGCTGCCACGGCAATCTCGAATGTTGGTCCTGGGCTGGGTGATATCATCGGCCCTGCCGGCACTTTCGTTGCCCTTCCGGTCGGAGCCAAGTGGGCATTGGCGGTGGGCATGTTGTTCGGCCGTCTGGAATTCTTCACGATCCTGGTGCTGTTCCTGCCCAGCTTCTGGCGCGGTTAGAGCATTCCCCCGAAGGCTCAAAACACCCGGGAATTGACCAAGGTGTTTTGAACCTGATCTGTTCGCGGCAGTGCCGCACACTTATGCGAAGAACAAGCCCAGATCGATTGTTTGGTCATTGAACACGGCAACCTCCATGTCGATCAGAGTATCAATACCCTCATTGCCGACAGTGTCGGTAATTGTCACCGATCCATCGCCATTCTGGACGATTGTAAAATTAGCGCTGTTGCCCTTGTACACAGCTCCGTCTTCGCCAGCGCCGCCAATCAGCAGGTCATCATCGGTAACTGCTCACCCCCCTGTCAAATCGTCTGCAGTATGGGTTTGCCTTTGAGGCAAGCGCGGATGGCTTCAAGGGCGTTTTGATCGTGAATGGCAGCGGTGGCCATCACCGAAAGGATGTCGGCATAGAGTCCGTCGCCC
>CALKDI010000310.1 GCA_938084065.1 uncultured Alphaproteobacteria bacterium | reverse complement strand
CGCTGACGCCGCACGCAAGCCTCAAGTTCGAGACGCTCTGCTGAGGAAAGAAAACCGGCGAAGATCATGCACATAGCTGAATCGTTCTTAACCCGCCTGTCAAGCCATCAAATTCGGGTTCTCAATGACTCCCGGTATAGTACTCCACCTTCACGCTGAGGTGGCGCTTGCAAAGCGCCCTCGAAGCGCCCGTCATCCAGTGCACAGCAACATGGGCCTTCGAGGCTCAGCTATGCTGAGCACCTCAGGCTGAAGGGATGGATTTGCGGCAACCTGAAAGGAAAACGATCTAGCGCCCCCGCCGCTCACTGCGCAGCGTGTAGATAGACGTCGCTACAATAATGCACGAGCCGGCAATCGTCGCCCAGCTAGGCACCTCATAAAACAGCACCAGCCCGATCAGCACCGCGAACACCATGCGGGCATAGTCGAGCGGCGCAACAGCACTGGCCTCACCCGCGCGGTAGCCAGCGATATTGCAGAACTGGCCGCCCACCGAGAGCACGCCAATCCCCAGCATCATCGCCCATTGCAACGGCGATGGCCAAACCCAGTGATAAATCCCCAACGGCAGCATCACAGCGCCCACCAGCAACGCCTGATAGCTGAGAATCGTGATCGAACGGTCGAACTGCGACAGGTGCCGGATAATAACGGACACCATGGCTGCCCCGGCGGCTCCAGCCAACGCGTAGAGCGCGTAGATATCCACGCCATCCGCACTCGGCTGAACGATCACCAGCACGCCGCCAAAGCCGATGAGCGTCGCTGCCCAACGGCTCAGCCCCGCCACTTCCTTCAGCAGGACAATCGCGAAGATGGTGACGAACAGGCTCTTGGCAAAGCTCAGCGCCGTCGCATCGGCCAACGGCATATGCTGGATCGCCAGAAAGCTGCCAACCATGGCGATCATCGCGAAGACAACCCGCACGAACTGCAGCGTCAAAGATTTGGTGCGCAACGCATCCGGAAAATTCTTGGCTATCACCGGCAGCACCGTAATCGTCATCGTTGCCTGACGGATCAGCAGGATTTGCCAGACCGTGATCTCGCCGCCCAACTCCTTCACAAAGCCAGAGCCGGCGGTGAAGATCATCCCCGCCGTCATAATAAAGATTGCACCCCGCACGTTGCCAGGCAGCAACAGCAGCGGTGCCATCAGACGCGCCCAAAGCGCCTTGATTGGGGCAAGCAAACTGGCCACGGGCCAGCCTTCCCCCTAACCGGTCGGTGACCCTTCCGGCGTACCGTCGATGTAAGGCTTCAAAATAGCGTAGAGCGCGTGCGTCACCGGCGTTGGCACGCCCTTTTCACGCCCCAGCTCGACCACCTTGCCCGTAAGCCATGGCAGCTCCAGCCTGTTACCGCGGAGGAGGTCGGCGGCCATGGAGGCAATCCAGGCACCACCTTGGCTTTCGGCGAAAGCCATGCGCTGGTCCGGGAAATCATCAGGCAGAACAACACCACAGGCCTGACCAACAGCGGTCGCCTCCGCCATTACCGTCATCAGGGCCGCGCGCAAATCCGCATCTTCAAAAGATGCGGTCAGCCATTGGCGCGTAGCGGCGGTCAGCGTTGCCGTCCCAACGATAAACACGAACTTCGCCCACAGAGCCTCTACGATCTCAGTCGAAAGCGTCGCGTCCAGATCAGAAGCATCGCAAAGCGCCTTCAACCGTTCGGCCCGCGGCGAGACAGAGCCATCCAGCTCACCAAACGTAAAATGCTGGAACCCGCCCACCTGTCGGATGCGACCCGGCCCTTCAATCAAAGCGCTGATAGCGGCGACCCCGCCCATCACATGCCCTTCGCCCAATATCGGCTTGAGACGGTCAGCAGCGTCGATGCCATTCTGGATCGGAATGACCGCGGTCTCCGGCCCAACCATCGGCTTTATGAACATGCCGGTGGCTTCCACATCCCAGAGCTTGGGCGTGAACAATACGTAATCCACCGGGCCAACGCTGGCAGGATCATCAGTGGCCTTGGCCGGGTGCAGGTGGAAACTGCCACGCGCGCCATCAACGTGCAGACCAGTTTCCTGAATGGCCTTGAGGTGCTCCCCCCGCGCAATAAACGTGACGTCATGGCCACCACGGGCCAGCGCGGAGCCAAAAGGACCGCCAACGCCACCAGCGCCGACAATAGCTATGCGAGGGGAAGACATTGGGCAAAAAGCTCCGGAGCGAGGCAATGATTGCCCTAAGCATAGAGCGGCTTTGCGGTCGCCGCTATCCTCCAGCCTAACCGGTCGGAGAATCCTCCGGCCTAACCGGTCGGAGAATCCTCCGGCCGACCGTTGATGTATGGCTTCAACCCCGCATAGATCACGCGCAGCACCGGGGTTGGCACACCCTTCTCACGGCCAAGCGCCACCGCTTTACCGGCCAGCCACGGCAATTCCAGCCTATTGCCGCGCAGCAAATCCACGGTCATGGAAGCGATCGACCGGCCATCCTGACCCTGAATCACCGCCAGCCGTTGCTCCGCCGTACCGTCCGCCAGCGCGATGCCACAGGCCTGCCCCACCGCCGTCACCTCGTGCATCGCCTCCAGCAGCAAGGCGCGCAAGTCCGGGTCGTCCCGCACCACGCCAGACCATTGCCGCGTCAAGGCGGTCATCGAGGACACGCCAACCAGAAAGACGAACTTCTCCCACAGCGCTTTGGTGATGTCTGTCGACAGCGTCGCCTCCAGCCCACCCACGTCGCAGGCAGCCTTCAACCGCTCTGCCCTGGGTGAGGCGCTGCCGTCCAACTCGCCAAACGTGAAATGCTGGAACCCGCCCATCTGCCGGATCTTGCCCGGCCCGTCGATAATGGCGTTGATCACCGCCACACCGCCCATCACCCTATCCTTACCGAGGATCGGGCCGAGCCTGTCTGCCGCATCGATGCCATTCTGAATAGGAATAACGCCGGTCTCCGGCCCAACCAAAGGCTTGATGAAGGCGCCGGTTGTCTCCAAATCCCACAGCTTCGGCGTGAAAATCACATAGTCGACCGGCCCAACCTCCGCCGGATTGTCCGTCGCCTTGGCCGGATGCAGCAGCGAGTCGCCGCGCGCGCCGTTGATTTGTAATCCCTTCTCGCGGATAGCCTGCAAGTGCGGCCCGCGCGCGATGAAGGTGACGTCCTGGCCACCTCTGGCCAATTGCGAACCAAACGGCGCACCGACGCCACCGGCGCCAACAATAACGATACGAGGGGAGGACATTGGGAAAGGCTCCAGAATCAGGCAACGATTGCCCCAGCATAGAGCGGCTTTGCAGCTGCCGCTATGCCCACCGAACGCCAAAGCGCCCCGGCGTTACTCAACCGTAATCGTAATCCGCTTACTCATCACCGGTGGGTTGTGCGGGATGTGGACCGGTACACCCAGCACCAGTTACAACACATGCTTCCCCTTCGTGAGCGTACCAGACACCTCGGTCTGGCCGCCGCCGAAATGCTTGTGGTTGCCATCCGCCGGCAACGAATAGTCCAGGTCCTCGCCCGCAGGAGCTTTGGCGTCGATCAGCAGGTGGTGGTGACCAGTCTTGGCCTTCTCAACCCCCGCCGGCGCACCGCCCATGCCAGAGAGCCCGAACTGCACCAGCACCGGACTTTCAACCGTCGCCCCATCAGCCAGATTGATGAAATACACGCTAGTGCAGTGACACAAACGCAGGATTCATACTTTCGTTGAGCCATGCGATTTTGAGAGCATGGCACAGACCATTAGCATCATCCTTTCCGCTGGCGACCGCAAGCGTTTGGCTGCCGTCGTTGGTGATCGCAATCGTCCACAGAAACACGTTCTGCGGGCCAGCATCATTCTTCTTTCCGCCGACCGGCTTCCTGTGCTTCAGGTGGCCAGAC
>CALKDI010000309.1 GCA_938084065.1 uncultured Alphaproteobacteria bacterium | reverse complement strand
GACGAATTCCTGAAAGCGATTGAGGTCGATGCCCTCGGCTCCGAACAGGACGAGCCCGGCTGCGCCCGGTTTAACGTGCTGCAAGATATGGACGACGAGAACGTCTACTACTTCTACGAGGTCTACAAAGACGAGGCCGCCGTGCTCGCCCATCGCGCTGCCCCACATTACCAAGTTTGGAAAGCCGCTGCGCATACCCTCGACGCACCGGTGGAGCGCATCGACACCCGCGCCGTCTTCCCAGCTAACCGGGACTATTGGTTCGCGGACTGAGGCACCAAGCAAGGCGCTTTGGCCTGTTCGGAGGCGCATAGTCCGTGGGCAATGGACCGAATGCCGATAGCCACGGCTATCAGTCCTTCATCGACCACGTCATCCGCGCCGAACAATTGGGCTTCGAATCGCTGTTCATGGTGGAGCATCACTTCACCAGCGTCGATCAGGTCTCCGCCTCTCTCAACCTGCTGACCTATCTGACTGCACGCACCAGCCGCACAGGGCTAACGCATGAAATTTCTGAGGTGAATTGACAGGGTTGAATCTGCTGTGATCCAGAGAGTCTCCGATATTGAGGAGGCTGCGATGGCGGCGGATGAGTTGGTAGCGCATTTTTCGGGAATTGATGATTCACGGGGCGCAGGCAAGATCGAGCATCGATTGATGGACGTGCTTGTGATTGCGGTTTGCGCGACAATAGCGGGCGCTGAAAGCTGGGAGGACATGGCGCTTTACGGCCACAGCAGAGCGGCATGGCTGGGCGGTTTCCTGGCACTGCCTGGTGGTATTCCCCCGCATGATACGTTTCGCCGTGTGACCTTGCCCCCATGCACCTACACCCCTGATGCCTAGATCTTAACGAATCGCTGAACCAGACGGGGCAGCAGACTTTTGAAGACAATTGGCGCGTCTGTCACCGCCAGGCAGATGCAAGGCTCTCCAGGGCCGGCGGTTGGCGTGTGATTGACCTGCTCGTCAGCAACTTCAATGTCACCGCGGTGGAATTGCATAGCCCCGTCAGCAAACGAGCCGGATAACACCAAAGTCAGTTCGAGGCCGCGGTGTCCGTGCTGCGGAACCTTATCGCCAGCGGGTATGTAAAGCAGTCTGGCTTTCGCTTCGCCCGACACTTTGATCAAACACTGGCGAATGCCGCCGCCAACCGACGACCATCGAACAGAATCGGCATCGCCGCCAACGTATCCGCGCAAAGGCTCTGGCAAGGTTGGCGTGCCAGCAATCACTGGCGGCAGCGGTTGCTGCGCCTCCCCGTTCAGGTCAACCTCGTCCAGGTCGATCAGCGCAAAGCACGCTGCTAACGCGCCATCGGACAGCTCGGCAGGCACGGCATCTTCAAGCGCCTCTCCCCCAATCGCTGAGAACTGGACTTCCCTGGCGCGACAGTCTGGGCACAACGCCAAGTGAGTCGCCACCGCCAGACTCCAGCCTTCTGCGAGATTTCCTGCCGCATACGAAAGCAAAATCTCGGCGGTCAGATGATGCCTAATTGTCATGACATACCTCCATAAACAGTTGGGTCGAGCAGACCATTCAATTTCTTCAACGCCAATCTGAGTCGCGATTTCACAGTGCCAAGCGGCAGTTTTAATCGTTCCGCAATCACAGAGTGAGAAGCGTCTTCGTAGAATGACAGCATTACAACCTCACGTTGCTCGTCCGAGAGTTCACCCAAGGCGTGCCGCACCGCTACGGCATCTTGCAGCGCAGAGACTTCCCGGTCTGGCGGCACAGCTGGTGATGGGGCAAACGACGGGTCGTTTGGATCAGGTTCTGGTCGGCGTTCGCGGCGAATGCGGTCGATCCGCTTGTTGCGCGCAATCGTAAACATCCAGGTGGAAGCGCTCGCCTTGCCCGGGTCAAACTGTTCCGCTTTGCGCCAGACTGTTGCCATCGTTTCCTGCGTCACATCCTCTGCCAAAGCCTCTGACGTGCCACCGCGCATTAGGAATGATTTGATGCGTGGTGCAAAATGGCGAAACAGAAGGCCAAAGGCAGCGCGATCCTGTGTGGCTGAAACTGCTACCAGCAGATCCTCCCATGTTTGTGATGGTCCGCGACTGCCATCGATCATCCGAGTTCTGACTTTCTTCTAAGTGTTTTTGCTACGCCCTGTGCTTCTAACTGGATCACCCGGCCAAGAGAAATTTATTCCTGCATTTTTTTGATCTACCGCCCGCTGCGCTGCGTAGATGGTCCATCGCTAGCAAGAGGTTCAGGATGCCGTTTGATCCCCTGCCACTATCTCATGGAAGGCCGCGTGTTGCCGTTATTGGTGCAGGCATTTCAGGCCTGGGCGCTGCCTACAGCCTGGCCGATACCCATGATGTCACGCTGTTCGAGGCGGAGTCACGACTCGGCGGGCATGCAAGAACCCTTGAAGCTGGGCGCAAGCGCAAGGTGCCCGTCGATACCGGGTTTATCGTCTTCAACTATCGCAATTATCCCCTGCTGACCGGCCTATTCGAAGAACTGAATGTCCCGGTCAAAACCAGCGACATGGCGTTTTCCGCCAGTATCGACAGCGGTAAGATCGAATATGGCTTGCATGCGATCTCTGCTCTGTTTGTGCAGAAACGCAATCTGGCGTGTGGCGCGTATTGGCGGATGTTGACCGACATCCCGCGGTTCAACAAAGGGGTTAAGGCCCTTGCCAGTCAAAAAGATATGACTCTGGGGCAGGCCCTTCAGCACTTAAAAATGGGCATTTGGTTCCGCCGCTACTTCATTCTGCCTCTAGCCGGTGCCGTTTGGAGTGCGACACCGGAACAGATGATGGCCTTTCCAGTAAGCACCTTTGTTCGGTTCTTTGAAAACCACGGGCTGTTGACCCTACATGACCAACCGCAATGGTACACGGTCGATGGCGGTAGTCGCGTCTATGTCGAAAAACTTGCCGCTGCAATTCGTGCGAAAGGCGCAACCATCAGGCTTGGCGCGCCGATCGAAGCCGTAAGCCGTGAACCAATACCTTGGGTGAAGCCGGTCTCTGGTCCATTGGAAGAGTTCGACTCAGTGGTATTCGCCTGTCATTCCGATCAAGCATTGCGCATCCTGGCCGACGCCGATTCCCATGAGCGCTCAATCCTGGGGGCGATGCGATATACCGCCAACCAGGTAGTTCTGCACGACGATCCCAGCGTTATGCCCAAGCGTCGTGGTTGCTGGGCCAGCTGGAACTATCAGGGACGATCCGATCATCAGGCGCCTGGTATGACGTTGACTTACTGGATGAACCGACTTCAGGGTATTCCAGAAGATGTGCCGTTGTTCGTAACGCTGAACCCAGACCGAGAAATCCCAGAGCACCACATTTTCGATACAACCGTGATGCACCATCCGGTGTTCGATCAAGCCGCAATCGCAGCGCAGGAGGAATTGCCGTCCATCCAGGGGCGGCGCAACACATGGTTTTGCGGTGCCTACTCCCGCTATGGCTTCCATGAGGATGGCTTGGCCAGCGCAGTGGCAATCGCCAACGCGATGGGAGTGCATCCGCAATGGGCATAACCGACTGGCCCGAAAGCGGTATGGCGGTCCTGTCAGGCAGCACATATCACGCGCGACGTGGCGGGCCGGTGAACAGCTTCTGCTACCGGCTAGACTACGTGCTGTGCCGCTTGCGCCCCGCCGCCACGTCGACATCCCCACTCCTGCGCCGGTCCCGACCCGGGCTTTTGACTGTACTCGACCGAGACCACGGTTCAAGCGGGCAGGCGATGTTGGATTGGGCGCTCGACCACGCTCGCGCGCACGGTCTGCCGGAAGGCGCAGCAGCCGAAGTTTGGTTGCTCACGCAGCCGCGCAGCCTGGGATTTTTGTTCAACCCGGTCAGCTTCTGGTTTTTCCGCGATGCGACCGGTGCGGTCCGTGCTGTTTTGGCGGAAGTGAACAACACATTTGGCGATCGGCATTCCTACCTCTGTGCCTTGCCGGGCTTTGGCGCCATTTCGGGGGAACACGCGATTGAGGCGCAGAAGGTCTTTCACGTTTCACCATTTCAGCAGGTGAGTGGCACCTACGAATTCACCTTTGACCTCCAGCCATCCCAGATCTCCATAGCAATCGACCATCAGCGACAGGGGCAAGGCGTGATTGCCACCCTTGCAGGCCAACTGCGCCCGGCCACCACACAAAATCTTCTGAAGATGATGCTGCGCCGCCCGCTGGGTGCGCTGCGGGTCTATGGATTGATCCACTGGCAGGCAATCAAACTCAAGCTTAAGGGCGCGCCCTATCGCGTGCGACCCCAGGCTCCAACGGAAGAGGTCAGCCGTTAATCATGCCTCAAACCAGATGCCGCTCCGCCATTATCAGCATCGCAATTGGGCTGGCCATTGTATCGACATCAGTCCAAAGCTTTACCAAATCACCGCCGCCAGAAGTGGCCTCAGCCCTCCGGGCACCCAAACTGGTTTCTACAGCCGAAATGAGCTTCCTTTTCTGGCGTCTGTTTCGGGCAGAGCTTTGGAGCAATGATGGTGCGTTCAATTGGGACAAGTCTTTTGCCCTGTCACTGACCTATGACATGGAGTTTTCCGCAGACGAACTGACCGACAAAACCATAACAGAGATTGACCGACTTACCGACTGGTCAACGCCTGCCCTTGCCGCATTGCGTGATAAGCTTTCGCCCTGCATGGCAACCGTAGGGGATGGCGATCGCTTCACCGCAGTTGGCGTTTCGCCGGACAAGGTGGTTCTGTTCCTGAACAGCAGAGAACAATGCCAGTTGGAGACCCTGGATCTTCGTCGTGCATTTTTCCAAATTTGGTTGAGTGATAACAGCCAATTCCCAACCGAATCTCGCCGTCTGAAGGGGGTTGGCAATTGACGCTGGCCAGCAGTCCCACGGCAGAACGCGAGCATTTAGGCCCTAACACGCGAACGGCTGGCATTCTCGGCCGCTATGCATTTTTTGGGGCAGTGTTGGCGTTTGCCGGACCGCCGATTTATATCCACACGCCTAGTCTGTATGCCAATCAGCATGGCATGAGCCTGGCTGCGATTGGTGTGATCTTGTTGGGCTTGCGGCTGTTCGATTTTGTCCAAGACCCACTGCTTGGCCGTTGGATCGCCAAAACAGCCATGCCCCGACGCTCGGTCGTGTTGATATTTTCGGCGCTGTTAGGGCTGGGCGCGCTGGCTCTGTTTTCGCCCCCATCACAGGTGGACGCGCGGTGGTGGCTGGCCATCAGCCTTGCCGTGGTCTTTACCGGTTTCAGCGGTTTGCAGATCGCCTACTACAGCAAGGGAGTGTCGCTGGCGGACGCTGACGGTTTCAGCCACGCCCGCGTTGCAGGCTTTAGAGAAAGCGGCATTCTGGTTGGCATCTGTGCCGCCTGTATCGCACCAAGTGCACTGGCTATGGTTTTTGGCGGCGATATGGCGTTTCCAGCCTTCGCTGCAATATTCGCAGCCATTCTGGTTGTCGCCGTCATTCGAATGCATGGCCGATGGGAAACCAAAGCCAATCGACCCCAAAGCTCAACGCCCGTTCTCAGCGGCGGGTTCAAGACGTTGCTGCGCGACGGTCAAGTTCGTCGCCTGTTCGTCATTGGCTTGCTCAACGCCTTACCAACGGGCTTCACAGCGACACTGTTCCTGTTCTTTGTCGAGGACCGCCTGCAAGCACCCGATCACACCGGCGCAGCGCTGCTTCTGTTCTTCCTTTCAGCAGGCGCCGCCGCACCCCTTTGGGCTCGGCTCTCGGGGAGCATAGGTGCCAAACGCGCGATGCTGATCGGCATGGCCGGCTCGGTTATCGCCTTCCTCTGGGCCGTCACTTTAGGGCCGGGTGATTGGCTGGCTTTCTATGCCATTGCCGTCGCATCTGGCGCAGCATTGGGTGCGGACATGATACTTTTGCCAGCAATGCTATCCAACCGCCTGGCGCAGCAAAAACTCAGCAGCGAGCATGGCTTTGGCCTGTGGGGCTTCGTCAATAAAGCCGCGTTGGCTCTCGCAGCCGGGCTGGCTTTGCCGCTGCTGGACTACCAGGGCTATGTCCCGGGCGCGAGCAACCCGACGGCAGCGTTGGATGCGCTGTCGTTCGCCTATGCCGGCATCCCCTGCATGCTGAAGGTTGCGGCAACCCTTTTGCTGCTCTGCTCACCCATGACCGAGGAGACCCACCGATGACCTTCGCTATCACCTACATGGCCGCGGGTATCGCAATCTGCCTTGCGATGGGGTTTGTGTGGGATCACTTCTGGAGTTTCCGCGCTCAAGCTACAGCAGATTACGCAACAGAACGGCCGTTTTTCGATCTGAAGTCGGCTTTGGGCCGAACTTATAGCGCGAACGGTGTCATTTTCGACTATTCCGGCCGGGTAAACATCCGGTTTAGCGCCACGATCACTGGCACATTCACCGACAACGGCGGCATCCTCGACGAGGAATTCTTCTACGACGGCAGGCCAGATGCCGAACGGCGCCAATGGCAAATTCAGTTCACTGGCCCGACATCCTTTACAGCGACCGCCGCAGACGTTGTCGGGCGGGCTAAAGGCGAAGTTGCCGGTAACGCCTTGCGGATGACCTATCGGTTGCGCCTGCCAGAACGCGCCGGGGGGCATGTATTGGACGTTGTTGACTGGCTGTATCTGATGGACGATGGCAGCATCGTCAACCGGTCAGACATGCGCAAGTTTGGGCTGCGGGCAGCAGAATTGTTCGCGACTTTTCAACCCGAAAGCGAAGCTAATTGATGGCGCACTCTTGGACAGGCAAAAGCTACTGGCTGGTCGGTGCGTCCGAAGGATTGGGCCGCGCGCTCGCGCATGAGTTATCCGATGCAGGCGTACGCCTGTGCCTCTCCGCCCGAAATGGTGAGCGGCTGACGGAGTTGGCCAAGGAATTACCGGGCGAGACTGTGATTGCTCCATGTGACGTGCGTGATACTGCCAGCGTTGCCGCTGCTGCGGCCTCTCTACCGGAGTTTGACGGCGTGATCGTCAACGCCGGCGTCTACGAACCCGTCAGCGCGACCGACTGGCAGGCTGATGCAGTAGAGGCGATGTGCGATGTCAATTTCACTGGAACTGCCAGGGTGTTGGGGCAGGCCGTTCCACACCTGATCGCCCGCGGTGGTGGACACATCGCCCTGATTGGCTCGTTAGCAGCGTGGCGAGGACTACCAAAAGCAATAGGCTATGCCGCCAGCAAAGCCGGCGTGCTCAGCCTGGCGGAATGTATCCGAATTGACCTGCCGCGCCCGGCGTTCAAGGTTCAGGTAATCAACCCCGGCTTCATCGAAACCCGACTGACTGCAAAAAACGACTTCGCAATGCCCCACCTCATGAGCGCAGCGCAGGCAGCCGAGCATGTTCGTAAGGCCATGGAAGGCACCCGGTTTCGCACTGATTTCCCAACAGCATTTGCTTGGCGTTTTCGGTTGGCGCAGTTCTTGCCCGACGCCCTGTATTTCCGTGTATTTGGGTAGAGCAACACCGGACCCGACACTTCCTACGTCAACTTTCCGACCGGGGATATGACTGGGACCGCCTCAACGACATCCCCAGGCTTGTCGATGCGCCAGACAGCGACCTGTTCGACGTGCTGAGCTATATCCTCTTCACCAACCCGCCCAAGACCCGCCAAGAGCGCGCCGACAAAGCCCGCCCGGCAGGGGTGGCGAATGCGGAAGGTGATTTGAAAGACCTGCTGCTCGCCATCCTCCGCGCCTATGAAGCGCGCGGCGAAAGCGAACTGGCCACCAAGAAACTTGGCACCCTCCTGGCGGCCCGCTTCGGCAGCGTGAATGAGAGCCGGACAAAGCTGGGCGGCCTGGCGGCGCGGATAATCTGGGCAATGCTGACCAAGAATGAGAGCTACAAGCCGATGGTAGCTTGAAACGGGTTCCGCTGTAACGGCGGCAACTGGTTGCGAGGACGATGGGAGTGATGGCGAACCGGATCAGACCGGGGATTGAGGTAAGCCGAATAAGTACCGGGACTAACGATCTCGCCTAAAAGATTGGACCTCAATCTGCGGAAACCATCAGGACCAGCGGTTAGTGAACCGCGCTAACAGGCCGGACACAGGACCGTTTCTGATCATGTTGACCAAACCGACCATTTTTCCTTGCATCGCAGGAGCCATCCACACAGGTACTTATCAGATGTGAAGTTGCCTTTGAATTGTAAAAATCGGTTTATACTGCCCTCACTCCAAAACCCGAAATTTCTCGTGTGTGATGACGCGGAAGTTGTCTGACACCGTGTCGCGGAAGTTTTTCCATTCACGCGGGATGGTTTCCCGCATGAAGGCGAGGATTGCGTCGGCAAACAGCTT
>CALKDI010000308.1 GCA_938084065.1 uncultured Alphaproteobacteria bacterium | reverse complement strand
GGATCAACTGGTGCTGGCACAGGAGGCCGTTGACCAAATTCTCGAGCGTAAGGCAGATCTCACAGTAGCGAACATTCAGGCGGTGTTTAGAGGGGCAACGGCAGAGCATCTCAACCTCACAATCAAGAATTTGGCGCTTGCCGGGCTCCCCGCCTGAGGTCAGTTACAGAGCGAACTAGCGCCGAGGCCTTTTGTAGAAAATTTGATTGGCTAGCTCCGTTTAACAGAGTTCCTTAACGCAATCCCCCGAACAGCCCGCGCACGGCGCTCGCGGCCTCTTCCGGCGCTTCATATTGCACGAAATGGCCGGCATTCTCGCAGACTTCCACGCGGGCCTGCGGGAAGAACTCCGTCATGCGGTCGGCCCACTCCACGCGCAACACCGGATCATGCCGCCCCCAGAGCACGCCGGTCGGCAGGTCGATTGGCGGTTGCGGTGGCAGGTCTCCGCGGGCGATGGCGAGGCGGGTCTCGGCGACGGAGAGATACCAGTTAAAGCCGCCCTGGATGTTGCCCGGCTGCATGAAATTGTCGACCCAGGCATCAAAATCCTCTTCGAAGGCTTCAACCCGCGCCGGCCAATGGGTCAGGAAATGGCGCAGGTAGAGGGCGCAACTCTCACGGCTCTGCCCGACCATCTGAGCCGCCCATGGCAGCTGATGGAAGTTCTGGTACCAGACCTCTTTGATTTGCTCCGGCGCATACCAGCGCTGGCCGATGCCAGGATAGGGGCAGTTAAAGAAGAACAGGCCAGATAGGCGGTGCGGCGCTTTCAGGGCAATGGCCTGCATAACCATCGCGCCTACATCATGCCCAACAAGCCCGACCCGCGGCAGGTTTAACGCATCCATCAACGCCAGAATATCGTCCGCTAACGCATCGGCTGTCTGTCGGCGAGACGGTCCGAACGATGACTTGTCGCTGGCACCAAAGCCCGGCAAATCAGGTGCAATCAGGTCGAAAGTGTCAGAAAGCAACGGCATGACCCGCCGCCACGTCAGCCAGAATTCTGGCCAGCCATGCAGCAAGATTAACGGCGGTCCTTTGCCAGTCCTGGCGTAATGCATGCGAGTTGTACCTGCATGCACATAACCGGATTGGAAGCCATATGCTTCCGGTTGAGACACTATAACGACTCCAAAATTTCGCCCAACCGATTGAGTAGAATGAAATGAGCGGATCGCCGCCTCAAATTTGACGACCCTTCAGCTCTTTCCGCAAAGTGGAAATACGATCCTGAATTCCAGCCATATGCGGGTTCACAATCGCAGCACGCTCAAACCATTGCAGAGCAGCCGCCAAGTCGTCCATTGCCAAATGGATCATACCCAGGCCGGACAAGGCGCCATAGTGTCTGGCCTCTAGCGCCAACACCTGGCCGCAATCGGCGATGGACCCCGCCAGGTTGCCCGCGAAATAGCGCACAGTCGCGCGCTTGTTCCACGCCTCCGCAAATTTTGGGCGTATGGAGATGATTTCTGCGAAGATCGCCTCGGCAACCGCCAATTGGCCCGACTGCATCGCGCGAATACCGTTACGCATCAATATATCGAGGTCAGGATCACCGGATGCGGTCCAGCGTTGCCAGATCTCTTGATCGATCGGGCCAGCCTGGGCGGTAGACGTTGCGGACTGTAATTCCTCAAACAAATAATCCAGTGCCGGGTCAGTCTGATCCGCCGCAGCGTGATGCGACGCAACCATCCCCAGCAATGCCAGAGCGGCAAAAGCACCGCGGAGGTCGAAAATGCGTGTGGCAATTCTGTACATTGCGGTAGAATACCGATGTTGGCCGGGGCTGCCCAGACGTTTCGGCTGTTTCCTGCACAAGGATCGCGCCTGCTCGTGCTGCGAAAAGATAGTCTCGCCGTCATTATTCTGCTGACGGGCCTCACAGGCATCACCCCGCTATCCATAGACATGCCCCTTGCCGGGCTGCCGCCCCTTGCAGCGGCGTTTGGCGAACCTGAAGCACGGGTGCAGCTGGTTGTCGGCGTATTCCTAGCTGGGTTTGCGCTGGCACAATTGGTGTTGGGCCCCGTGTCGGACCGGTTCGGCCGCCGACCTGTGCTGCTGAGCGGGTTGGCAGTTTACACCATCGTCGGCTTCGCTTGCATGTTCGCCGAGAGTCTGGACGTACTGTTGCCACTTCGCTTCATCCAGGGTGTGGCTGCCTGCGCAGGGCCAGTCGTCGCTCGCGCCGTGGTTGCTGATGTCTATGAGGGCAAGGCAGCGCAGCGGGCGATGTCGATTGTTACGGCCGGAATGGGCTTGGCGCCAATTGTGGCGCCGATGATTGGTGGCGTCTTGATGACGTGGTTCGAATGGACCTCCGTCTTTCTAACACTAGGGCTAACCGGTGTGTTGCTGCTGTCGATGGTGCAAGTTCTATTGGGTGAGACGCTGTCGCAACGCGATCCCAATGCTTTTCGTCTGAGGGGCATTCTCCGGAACTATCGCGACATGCTGGGCAACCGCACATTCATGAGCTTTGCCCTGCCCTCTATGCTATCGGGCGGAGCATTGTTCGCGTTTATCGCCGCAGCGCCGTTTGTGTTGATCGGTCAATTGGGTCATGCACCTGTGATGTTCGGCGTGTTCTTCGCCATGGTCATGGTTGGCTTTATCAGCGGCGCGACTCTGTCTGCCCGAATTTCGCAACGACGGACTCCGGCTCAGATGGTCAGGCTCGGCAACAATGTGATGGCAGTTGGCGGGGTATTGATGCTGGGTGCCGGGTTATCCGGTGTTGAGCACGCCATGGCCCTGGTTTTGCCGATGGCCTTGGTGATGATGGGCACTGGCCTGATGCGCCCGAACAGCATTACTGGTGCAATGGCGAATTTCCGCGACCGAGCCGGCGCCGCATCTGCCCTTTTGGGCTTTTTGCAAATGGGCGGCGGTGTTCTGGCCGGTGCCGCTGGAGCAATCTTTGCACTGCAGGCTGTAACGCTGGCGCCTACGGCCTTTGCCATCACAGGGTTCGCGCTGTTACCGGCCTTGGTTTTCTGGCTCTACCCGCCGCGGCTGGCCTAGCGGCCTGGGATAGCCGTGCTATAAGCAGCCCAACGCTCCAATACCAAGACTGACGCGAAGGACACCGCATTCATGGATTTCGGCTATTCCGACAAAGTTAAAGCCCTGCAAGAGCAACTCACCCAGTTTATGGAGCGTGAGATTGTGCCCCGCGACCGCGAATGGCACCAGTTGACCGAAGCTGGCACCTTTCCGCCGCCATTCTGCAAGGACATCAAGGCCAAGGCGCGCGAAGAAGGCCTCTGGAACATGTTCATGCCGGGCCTGCCGGATGATGTTCCGGGCACGAAATGCTCCAACCTGGAATACGCGCCGCTGGCGGAGATTATGGGCCGGATCTATTGGTCGCCGGAGATGTTCAACTGCAACGCACCCGATACCGGCAATATGGAAGTCTTCCATATGTTCGGCACCGAGGAGCAAAAAAAGGACTATCTGGAGCCGCTGTTCAACGGCGAGATCCGCAGCGCCTTCTGCATGACCGAACCGGAGGTTGCGTCCTCCGACGCAACCAACGTGCAGACCCGCATTGAGAAGGTTGGCAACGAGTACGTCATCAACGGACGCAAATGGTTCATCACCAACGCGGCGCACCCCGAACTGGGCGTGATGATCGTCATGGGCAAGACCGACCTCGACGCGCCAACCCACCGCCAACAGTCACAAATCATCGTTCCGCCAGGCACGCCCGGCGTGAAGATCGTGCGCAACATCCCGGTGATGCATCATATCTCTCCTGAGGGTCATTGCGAGGTGGTGTTCGACAACGTGCGCGTGCCGGCCACCAACCTGATCGCCGAGGAAGGCGACGGCTTCATGATCGCCCAGGCGCGACTTGGGCCCGGCCGTATCCATCACTGCATGCGCACCATTGGTCAGTGCGAAGTGGCGCTGAGCCTGATGATCGACCGCGGCCTGAACCGCAATACGTTTGGCAAACGCACCATCGACCACGACACCGTGCGCGAGCAGGTGGCTTTGTCCCGGATCGAGATCGATCAGGCGCGACTGCTGTGCCTGCAAACCGCCTGGCTGATTGATCAAGAGGGCAATCGTGCAGCGCGCGATGCGGTCTCGGCGATTAAGGTTGTGGCGGCGCGCCTGCAGACGACGGTGACGAACCGGGCAATGCAGGTACATGGCGCGATGGGCCTGACGCCAGACACGCCGATTTCCTACCTCTGGACCTGGGGCCGCGCGCTGCAGTTTATCGACGGCCCGGATGAGGTTCACCTGCGCGGCATCGCCCGCAGCGTCGTGCGTAAGCATGAGAAAGAGGGTATGCCGCCGGCAATGCCACACTCCTACAAAGTCAGCGCCGACGTGGGGTGAGGTCTGGGGCATCCCCTCACGCTGAGAGGATGCCTGAGGTTTTGTTCAAACGCCGTTTGTGCGGGTAGTTCTCTACTATCGCACCCAGATATTGGCACCGCCATCGACCGGCAATGTCACACCGGTAATGAACTTTGCCTCGTCGCAGGCAAGGAACAGAGCCGCGTAGGCCACATCCCACCCCGTACCCATCTTGCCACCCAATGGCACTTGCGCATTGCGCATCGCCTCGATTTCCTCGCGTGGCGTGTCCCATTCGCGAGCTCGAGTGTCGACGGCCATAGGCGTGTTCATCAAGCCAGGCAGGATAACGTTGGCGCGGATGCCCACATCTGCGTGGGAATAGGCCAATTGTTCGGTCAGCGCGATGACACCCGCCTTCGACGTTTTGTAGACCACCAGTGGATAGCGGCTGCGAACTGCCATAGATGAGATGTTGACGATGGCGCCAGACTTCTGCGCGCGCATCACCGGCACCACGTGTTTGCAGGTCATGATCATGCCGCGCAAGTTGATGGAATTGCAGCGGTCAAAATCTTCTTCTGTGAGATCTTCCAATGGCTTATCACCGCCGGCGATGGAGACGCCGACATTGTTGTGCAGCACGTCAATGCGGCCGCACTGGGCCATCACCGCGTCGACCATGACTTTCAGTGAAGCCTCTTTGGTGACATCGGCGGCCAGCGCAAACGCGCTGTGACCCTCGCCGCGGATAATGGCGACGGTTTCCTCCGCTCGCTCGAGGTTCATGTCCACGCAGGCGACGGTCGCACCCTCGCGGGCGAAGATTTGCGCGGTGGCCCGGCCATTGCCAACGCCCTCTCCAGGGGATTGGCCGGCGCCGACGACGATGGCGATTTTGTCTTTGAGACGCATAGGGAAACTCCTTCAGGCCGCTGGCAGCGGGAACATATCGAGATAGGGCTGGTATTCCGGCTCAACCTCAATGGCGAGGGAGGCGAGGATGCGGACGACGGCGCAATAGGTGGCAATGGCGACGACGAGGTCGACCATCTGCTCATTGCCAAGCTGGGCCTGGAGGTCTTTGAACAGAGCCTCCGGCATTTCGATATTCTCGGTCATCTCGCGCGCCGCCAGCAGGATTTTCTTTTCCAGCGGGCCTAGATTGCTGGGCTTGCCAGCGGTCTCGGCGATCAGGCCCTCAATGTCTTCCTTGGACACGCCGAAATCCATGCCCAGCTTGACGTGGTGGCTCCACTCAAACGGCGAACGAGCCAGCCAGCCGACCTGGAGGATCGCCAGCTCACGCAGGCGCATGTCCAGCTTCATGCCATAGCGGATATGCCCGCCCAGCACATGAAAGGCACGGGCGGTATCCGGGCTGTTGACCAGAGCGCGGGTCAGCCAGATCGGGCGTTTCAGCAGGTCTTTATTTTCGTCAGAGAGGTCTTCTTGGTTCAGGTAAGGCACGCGAGCGGCCATCGAGCGGGTTTCCTCGTCGTTGGGTTGTTCTGATATCAACAACGATAGCGCTGTTCGCCGGCTCTGTCAGCGCCCGCGAAACGAAGGTTTTCGCTACGAGTTTCCGTACTCTAAGATTTCAGCACGTTAGCTGTCGCAAAACCTTGTGGCAGAGTGATTGGCGAAATTCGTGCCCTCAGGCGCTCGTCAGGCAGATTTTCGAGCGTCGTGGCAAAGACGGGCCAATATCGGTGGATTCTGACGTGCTCAATAACCCTTGGTCAAAACCACTAAGCCCTGGCACGCCAATTTCAAAAGCTAACCTTTTTCTTAGATGTCGGCGCAAGGCATTCTGCAACCGGCTTGATCGCCTCGGGAGCGCGATGCAAACTTCGCGAGCGGGACCAGAAGCGAATTCGTGGCCTGGAAAGGCCCCATATGGGAAATGCTAGTTTAGATGCGGATATTCGAACAAGAACTCAAGGAAGCTCTCGATCGGCAGGCTGCTACCTCCGAGATTCTGCGTGTCATTAGCAGTTCTCCTAAGAGCGCCCAGCCGGTGTTTGAAGCGATCGTTCAAGCGGGGCAAAGGCTTTTCCCCGAAGCAATCGTCAGTATCGCTTTAGAAGTTGGAAACGAAGTCCACGTAGCCGCTATAGCAGGGCCTAACCCGGCAGGGGTGGCAGCATGGCGCAAACGGTTTCCAGCTCTGCTGCATCCAGAAACAATTCATGGCTATGTCATTCTGAAAGGCGAAACC
>CALKDI010000307.1 GCA_938084065.1 uncultured Alphaproteobacteria bacterium | reverse complement strand
GCATCCGCAGTTTCACCGCAAACATCATGCGCGCCAACAAGGTCACCAACATGACTGATACCCGATACCGAAACGCCCTCGGCGGTATCGATTATCTCGCCCTATATACTTTCATGTAGAGAGCGTTGAACAGCCCTGCCTAGAATTAACTGTCCGCCGGAAGAGTCATTGGTAATGGTGGTTAGACTTAGGTCAATTTCAAACGAGTTAACTATCGTAATCGCTTGTGTTTTGAGAGGGGTTGCGGCCATCGCAGCGGCGATAAGCGCTGCGAATGTCGCTTTGGAAAATAACGTAGATTTTTTCATTTCATTTAATCCATCACTTGGCGGGCGAGAATTTAATGGGTAAATGAAATTATAGTGTGTGCCATACCCCGATCGGTGTAGAAGCAGGGTTTTTCTGATGTTTGTTTTTGCTTTGTTAAGGTATTTTGAGAGCTTGGCATTGGCCGGCAAGGATGTCCCGCACACCTGCCGTGCAAAAACGGTATGGCAGCATCGGTTATGGTTTATGGTATAGGCTTCCGGTTTCGACGAACCGGCAATCCGGGCCAATGCTGCTCAAAATTCATGTTGCCGCCCGTCTGTAATGTGAACTGCTGCCTGGGCCGAAGGTTATGGCAGTCAAAGAGGAACGCACCAGCGCCATGAAAGCTTTTCTCCGCGGGCCGATGCCCTTCCTGTGCATTGGCCACAGCTTCGATCACATGTTGATCCTGCTGTTTGCCACCGTCATTGTCGTAGGCCCGCTGCAAACGGACTTTGGCATGAGCTATGGCCAGTTGGTCGGGCTTGCCTGGCTGGGGTTTGTGTTGTTTGGGGCCGGTGCGCCGTTGGCCGGTTGGATGGCGGATCGGTGGAGCAGTGTTGGCACGATGACCGTGTTCTTCATCGGCATCGGCACGGCCTCGATCGTCGCCGGCCTGGCCAGTTCTGCGATTGAGATCGCGATTGGGCTATCCGCCATTGGCCTGTTCGCCTCGATCTATCATCCGGTCGGGATCCCAATGGTGATCCGGGCCGCGGGCAAGAACCGGGGCAAGATGTTAGGCGTCAACGGCGTGTTTGGCTCGTTGGGCATGGCGAGTGCTGCGATTGTGGCGGAGTTGCTGACGGTCTCCGTCAGTTGGCGGGCTGCCTTCATCGTGCCGGGCGTGGTGGCGATCCTAACCGGCATTTGGTTCTACCTGCGCTGCCGTGGCATGAATCTGGATGTCTCCCGCTCCAAAGCTAATGAGAGCGCTAGCCTGAAGGACTTTATTGCAGAGTTCGGCATAGGCCCCTTTGTCCGGCTGATGGGCCTGTTGGCGCTGTTGACGCTGTGTATGGGCATGGTGTTTCAGGCGATGACAGTATCGCTGACCCAGGTGGTCGACATCCGGGTCGACCTGCCGGTGATCGCATTGGTTGGTGCAGGCGGCCTGACCTCGATGATTCTAGCCGTGGCCGGTGGTGCGCAGTTGATAGGCGGTGTGCTGGCTGACAAGTATCCGCTGAAGCGCTTGTTCCTGCTGACCTATGGCCTGATGGCGCCAGCGCTCTTGCTGTGCTCGACCGCGGCGGATGGGACCATGGTGTTCTCGCTGTTCATGGTGATGGCGGTGACTGTTGGCACGCAGCCAGTTTCTGACGCGCTGTTCAGCAAGTACGTGCCGCAGCGTTGGATCAACACGGCCTATGGGTTGCGCTTTGCCATCTCGCTCTGCTCCAGCGCCGCAGCCTTGCCGCTGGTCGCCTTTGTGTACGATAGCACCGGCGACTTTAACATGTTGTTCCTGGTGCTGGCGGTTTTGGCAGCCGTTGCCATCGCAGCCATCGCCATGCTGCCCACCCCCTCAGATGAACAAGGCGAGCCTGTCGCCGTGGCCGCGGAGTAACCCGAAGCCATGCGTGTAGCCTTTCACATCCCCAATGACGACCTGCGCGAAGCTCAAGCCGCCGCGCAGGCGGCGGAGGCGGCAGGGTTCGATGGCGTTGTCGCGCTGGAGAATGCGCACGGGCCGATCCCGCCGCTTGCGGTTGCCGCTTTGGCGACGGACCGGGTGCAGTTGGGTACTGCTGTGGCCATTGCCTTTCCCCGCAGTCCGACGATCACCGCACATTTCGCCTGGGATCTGCACAAGGCCAGCGGTGGCCGTTTTTATCTGGGGCTCGGCAGTCAGGTGAAGGGCCACAATGAGCGCCGCTATGGCCTGGAGTGGACGCCGCCGGCGCCGCGCATGCGGGACTATATCGGTGCGGTCCGGGCGGTCTGGCGGTCGTGGGAGACAGGGGAAGCGCTGGATTATCACAGCGACGCCTACACGCTGACGCTGACCACTCCGAATTTCTCGCCGAAACCGATGGGCTTGCCGCCGATCCCGATTGCCATGTCCGCGGTTGGACCGGTGATGCTGCGGGTTGCGGGCGAGGTCGCCGATGGCGTGCGGCTGCATCCGTTCAGCACGAGGCGCTATCTGGCTGAGGTCTCGCTGCCGCGCATCCAGGCAGGCCTCGACAAGACGGGGCGCACGCGCGAACAGATCGAGGTGGTCTCCGGCGCGTTCATGGCGACTGGCATCGATGATGCGGCGGTGGCGAAGATGCGTGAATACATCCGCTTCCGAATCTCCTTCTATTGCTCCACCCGTGCCTATTGGGACGTGCTGCGGCTGCATGGGCTGGAGGAGTTGGGCGAGAAGCTGCGGCCCTATCCTGCTGCTGGCAGGTGGTCAGAGATGGCAGCGCTGATCCCGGACGACGTGGTGGACCTGTTCGCCATAGTCGGCCGCCACGACGAACTCGCCGCCAAGGTGCGCGCGAAGTATGAAGGGTTGGCCGATACGCTATCCCTCTTCATCCCGACCGACACCGCGCCCGGCCCTTTGGGCGAGGTGATGGCGGATATTCAGAAAATTCCTATGCGCTTTGGCGGTTATCCGACGGATTGGGCCGCCAACAAGGCCTCAGCCGCGTAGGGTCCAATCTGCCCGGCGGCGGGCGGTGGGAAAGCGATCCTCTAGGCCCAGTTCGGCGATGCGCTTGACTGAGGCATCGAACATGGAGCGCGCCACGGGTACGGTTTCTGGCTGAAAGGCGACGTTGCGCAGCATGTCTTCCTGATTACCATAGGCCGCCAGCAGGTCTTTGAGGGCGGTAACCGCCTCATCTGCCCGATCGATCCGCAGGTCGCAGCGGTCCATGCCATCGCTGCCAGACACCCGCAGCGCGGCGGAATGTAGGGGCTCCAGGATTTCGCCACCGGCTTCGCGCCCGCCTTCCAGCGCCTGCACCAAACGCAGCTCTAGCCGGTCGTTAGGGTTGGCCATGAATGCTTCGATCATGGCGGCGGTCACCCGGTCGTTATCCAAGATATTGCCGATGGCAATGCATTTGGGGCCGGCAGCTTCGGTCGTGATGGAATAGAGCTGGTCCCCATGGTGCACCGCTGATTGGCCTGCGGGGTCTAGAACCGCCAACTGTCGCCAGCCGATATTGGGGGCCTGCGTGATGGACTTCATCACTGCATCTGCGGATTGGCCTTGGGCCAGTAGCGCCAGGCCTTGCTCGCCTAAGCGCGGATCGGTGCGATGCTGGCTTAAGACTGCGCCGATGCCGTGGGCGATATGCAGGCAACGGTTGCCAACCGCCAGAGAGGACGTTCCGACCGCGCCGCCAAACGCGCCCGTCTGCGGGCATTGTGCGATGATGGAATAGGTCATGACCACGCCTTTCTGAGGGTTTTGATCACAGTTGTTGCATTACCATATCAGACTGTGTGAAAACTCTAAAACTCGTAAACAGCAGAGAATATTTTTCCGCCACGTGGTCAAATGACCCTTCAAAGCAGGAAGATTACCGGCCAAACGCAGAGATTTGAAACGAAGTTCTCGCAAATTTCGCCGGCGGTT